>CALWXH010000010.1 GCA_944385465.1 uncultured Oscillospiraceae bacterium
GATGCCGATGTGGACGGCTCCCACATCCGCACCCTGCTGCTCACCTTCTTCTTCCGGTTCATGCGGCCCCTCATCGACCGGGGCTATGTATACGCCGCGGTGCCCCCCCTGTTCAAGCTCACCCGGGGCAAGACCACCCGGCTGGCCTTCTCCGAGGAGGAGCGGGACAGGATCTCCGCCGAGCTGCGGGGAGACAACCCCAGCGCCAAGGTGGACATCAGCCGGTTCAAGGGCCTGGGCGAGATGGACGCCCACGAGCTGTGGGACACCACTATGAATCCGGAGACCCGCACCCTCAAGCGCATCACCATGGAGGACGCGGTGAAGGCGGACGAGATCTTTACCCTGCTCATGGGGGAAAAAGTGGAGCCCCGCCGGGAGTATATCGAGCAAAACGCCTTCAAGGCGGTCAATCTGGACTATTGATGTCTGGGAGAGAAAGGGATTTAGCTGACTATGCCGAAACAACAAGATGAGTATCTGACCCGGGACATCTCCTTTCCCGATCAGAAGATTGTAGAGATCAACCTGGAGCATGAGATGCAGACGGCGTATATCGAGTACGCCATGTCCGTCATCGTGGGCCGGGCCCTGCCCGACGTGCGGGATGGCCTGAAGCCGGTACACCGCCGAATTCTCTACTCCATGTATGAGAGTGGCCTGACCTCTGACAAGCCCTTCAAGAAGTCCGCCACCTGTGTGGGCGACGTGCTGGGTAAATATCATCCCCACGGTGACCAGTCCGTCTATGACGCCCTGGTGCGTCTGGCCCAGGACTTCTCCATGCGCTACCCCCTGGTGGACGGCCATGGCAACTTCGGATCGGTGGACGGAGATCCCCCCGCCGCCTACCGGTACACCGAGGCCCGCATGGCCAAGATCGCCAACGAGATGATGCGGGACATCGAGAAGGACACCGTAGACTGGGACCCCAACTTCGACGAGTCCCTGAAGGAACCCCGGGTGGTGCCCTCCCGGTTCCCCAACCTGCTGGTGAACGGCTCCTCCGGCATTGCCGTGGGCATGACCACCAACATCCCGCCCCACAACCTGCGGGAGGTCATCGACGCCTGCATCTGTGTGTTAGATGACGAGCACGCCACCCTGGACGACCTGATGGAGCACATCAAGGGTCCGGATTTCCCCACCCGGGGCATCATCATGGGCCGGGCGGGCATCCGCCAGGCGTACGCCACCGGCAAGGGCCACATCAAGGTCCGGGCCCGCACGGAGATGGAGGAGTTCGGCAGCGGCCGAACCCGCATCATCGTCACCGAGCTGCCCTACCAGGTGAACAAGGCCCGGCTGGTGGAGAACATCGCCGATCAGGTGAAGGAAAAGCGGCTGGACGGCATCTCCGGCCTGCGGGATGAGTCCGACGGCAAAAAGGGCATGCGCATTGTCATCGAGCTGAAGAAGGACGCCAACCCCCAGGTGACCCTGAACCGGCTGTTTGCCCAGACCCAGATGCAGATCACCTTCGGCGTCATCCTGCTGGCCCTGGTGGACAATCAGAAGCAGCCCAAGGTGCTCACCCTGCGGCAGATCCTGGACGAGTACATCGCCTTCCAGGAGGAGGTCATCACCCGGCGCACCCGGTACGACCTGAAAAAGGCCCAGGAGCGGGCTCACCTGTTGGAGGGGCTGCTCATCGCC
This sequence comes from uncultured Oscillospiraceae bacterium, assembly GCA_944385465.1. Taxonomy (GTDB): domain Bacteria; phylum Bacillota; class Clostridia; order Oscillospirales; family Oscillospiraceae; genus Enterenecus. Next base: position 1,657 of record CALWXH010000010.1, read on the forward strand.
CAGGACAACATTGACGAAGTCATCCGCATCATCCGCCAGAGCTATGATGACGCCAAGGAACGGCTCATGGCCCGCTTTGGCCTGGATGATGTCCAGGCTCAGGCCATTCTGGATATGCGCCTGAAGGCGCTCCAGGGCCTGGATCGGGAAAAGCTGGAGGCGGAGTACAAGGAGCTGGAAGAGCGCATTGCCTATTATCAGCAGCTGCTCAGCGACGAGGCCATGCTCCGGGGCGTGCTGAAGGACGAGCTCATTGAGATCCGGGACAAATACGGCGATGCGCGCAAGACCGAGATCGGCTTTGCCGAGGACGACCTGGATGTGGAGGATCTCATTGAGGAGGAGCAGTGCGTCTTCACCATGACCGCCGGCGGCTATATCAAGCGCACCAGCGCCAAGGAGTACGCCGCCCAGGGCAAGGGCGGCATGGGCAAGAAGTCCATGTCCACCCGGGAGGAGGACTATGTGAACACGGTGTTCACCGCCTCCACCCACGACTATATTCTCTTCTTTACCGACAAGGGCCGGGTATTCCGCAAAAAGGGCTACCAGATTCCGGAGGCGGGCCGCACCGCCCGGGGCACCAATATGGTCAACGTGCTCCAGGTGGAGGCGGGGGAAAAGGTGTCCGCCATGATCCACACCCGGGATGTCACCGACGAGAGCCGCTTCCTGGTAATGATCACCCGCAACGGCACGGTGAAGCGGCTGCCGGTGAACACCCTGCGCAATCTGCGCAACAACGGCCTGCGGGTCATCACTCTGGAGGACGGGGATGAGCTGATGGTGGTGCGGGAGACCGACGGCACCAAGAATATCCTTATCGCCACCCACGACGGTATGGCCGTATGCTTCCACGAGATGGACGTGCGGCCCACGGGGCGCACCTCCATGGGCGTGCGGGGCATCCGCCTGCGTCCCGGGGACTATGTGGTGGGTGCCGCCCGGGCCACGGAGGGCAAAGCGGTGCTCACCATCACGGAACACGGTTTTGGAAAGCGCACCCCGGTGGAGGATTACCGGATCACCAACCGGGGCGGCATCGGCATCAAAAACTACGCCGTCACGGCCAAGACCGGCCGGGTGGTGGGCATCAAGGTGGTGGACGGCACGGAAGACCTGCTGCTGGTCACCCAGTCCGGCACCCTGCTGCGCACCGGGGTGGAGTCCATCCGCCTGGCGGGCCGGGCCACCCAGGGCGTCATTGTCATGCGCATGAAGGAGGATGGCGACCGGGTCATCGCCATGGCTCTGGCGGACAAGGAACCGGAGACCGAGACTGAGGAAGAGCCGGAGACGGAGCCGTCCCAGGAGTAAAGAACCAATGACAGGACAGGAGGTGCCTCAATGGCCGGAAGAAAGATTCGCGTCAAACCCAGTCGGGCCCAGTCTATGGTTGGATTTGTGGGTGGTCTGATCTTCGTGGGCATCGGAGTGTTCGTTGTAATTCCCACCTTTGGTCTATTCGGCCTTCTGTGGACACTGATCGCGGTGGTGATCACCGTGGTAAACGGGGTAAACGCCTTTGGAAAAAAAGGAATCCCCACCATGGAGATCTACACGGAGGACCGCCAGGAGGAAACACACGCCTCCCCTGCGCCCCAGGCTCCTGCGGCGCCCAACACCCTGGACGCCAAGGGCCGGCTGGAGCAGCTGAAGAGCCTGAAGGAGGCCGGCCTGCTCACCAAAGAGGAGTATGAGCAGAAGCGGGAGGAGATCCTGAAGGACCTGTGACGGCCGAAAGCACCGGCTTTGGAAGGCCCCGCCCGGTCCGGAACCGGGCTGAGGAAAACTTTGTGGATTTTGTGGAAAACCAAAAAGCATCAGACAGAGCGCGAACGAAAGGTTTCGCGCTCTGTCTTTCCCGCCGGGCAGAAAGGGGAAAACCAGACTCAACTGGAGGTAAACTGCAGGTCTACCAGGGGAAACTGTCCGTCGGTTGAGCGCGTGAGAAGGGTGTGATAGGATGCAGCCATCAAAGAAAAGGAGTGCTGACCCTATGAAAAAGCAGAGTTTTGGTACCATGATCGCCGCCCTTCGGAAAGAGCGGGGCATGACCCAGCTGGAGCTGGCGGAACAAATGGGTGTGACAGACAAGGCGGTGTCCAAATGGGAGCGTGATCTCTCCTTTCCGGATGTGAGCTCTCTGCCGCGGCTGGCGGAGATCTTCGGGATCTCTGTGGATGAGCTGATGCAGGGGAAAGAACAAACCGGCAGTCAGAACACGGGAGAAAAAGCCGCTCTGGTGGATGTAATTCTCAAGGGGATCGCCGCCGCCATGGGCATTGCCGTGGCGGTGCTGACTATTCTGAAGCAGCTGGACACCAGCGCCGCCCTGGGGATGCTGGGTATCGGTCTGGCCTGTCTGGCCATCTCCCAATTGGGAAAAAAGGACGAATGAGGGCGGGCGCTTAGCGTGCCCGAAGGAGCGAACATGAAAACAGTGACTTTGTATACGGACGGAGCCTGCTCCGGCAACCCCGGCCCCGGCGGCTGGGGGGCTATCCTGCTCTATGGAGCGTATGAAAAAGAGATGAGTGGGGGGGAGCCCAACACCACCAATAACCGGATGGAGCTCACCGCTGTGATCCGGGGGCTGGAGGCGCTGAAAGAGCCCTGCGTGGTGGAGCTCTATTCCGACTCCAAATATGTCATCGACGCCCTGGACAAGGGATGGGCCAAGGGCTGGCGGGCCCGGGGCTGGGTGAAGGGGGATAGAAAGCCCGCCCTGAACCCGGATCTGTGGGGGCGGCTGCTGGAGCTGTGCGATATCCACCGGGTCCATCTCCACTGGGTCAAGGGCCACGCGGAGAACCCCTACAACAACCGCTGTGATGAGTTGGCGGTGGCGGAGTGGCAGGCAATAAAAGCAGGGACGGCGCCACAAGGATATTGACGTTTTTCTGAAAATGAGGTAAGGTATTTGTCAGCGAAGACAATCCCGAAAAAGCAAAAGGAAGAGGCTTTTACGATGGGCAAGTTTGTGATTTCCAAAAACAGCAACGGAGAGTTCACCTTCAATCTGAAGGCCGGCAATGGCGAGGTCATCCTCTCTGCTTCCCAGACCTATGCCTCCCAGGACGGCTGTGAGGGCGGCATCGACTCCGTGAAGAAGAACGCCCAGGTTCATGTGGAGGATCAGACCAAGGAGGGCTTTGAGGAGCTGACCCACCCCAAGTACGAGCTGTATGAGGATAAGGCCGGCGAGTACCGCTTCCGCCTGAAGGCCCGCAACGGCGAGATCATCGGCCGCAGCGAGGGCTACAAGGCCAAGAGCAGCGCCCTGAACGGCATCGAGTCTGTGGGCAAGAACGCTCCCGACGCCCAGTTCGTGGTCGAGGAAGAGTAAGCGCACTCTGGCGTACATGATTGCAGCACCCGGGAAGAAGTTCCCGGGTGTTGTCATATGATGGAGGTATCTGACGATGAAAATCCTGGTGACCGGATTTGAACCCTTCGGCGGCGAGACGGAAAACCCCTCCGCCCAGGTGGCGCGGGGACTGCCGGCGTCGCTGGCCGGGGCTGAGATTGTGACGGCCATTCTGCCGGTGACCTGCCGCGGGGCGCTGGAAACGGTGACAGAGGCCATCCGGCACCACCGGCCGGACGCGGTCCTCTCCCTGGGGCAGGCCGGCGGCCGGGCGGCGGTGAGCATAGAACGGATTGCCATCAATGTGGACGACTTTTCCATCCCGGACAATGAGGGCGCCCAGCCCAAAGATCAGGCCATCGTCCCCGGCGGGCCGGCGGCCTATTGGTCCACCCTGCCCATCCGGGCCATGGAGGCGGCGGTGAGGGCGGCGGGCGTACCCTGTCAGATCTCCAACACCGCCGGCACCTATGTGTGCAACCATGTGATGTACGGGGTGGCCCATCTGCTGGGGCGGGAATTTCCCGGGACGGTGAGCGGGTTTCTTCACATCCCCTATCTGCCGGAGCAGGTGCTGGACAAACCGGGGCAGCCCAGCATGCCCCTGGAGCTGTCCCGCCAGGCAGTGGAGGCGGCACTGACCGCAATCGCAGGGTGCAACGCGGCGACGCCCACCGGTGCAACGGGTGGTTGACGCGGGGAAACGGCGCCATGGTAGCCGGATCCGCCTGGGTCTGTTACCATAGATCCAGAAACCAAGAGAGGATGTGATGGGATTGACTTTGGGAGAACGGATTCTGGAGTTCAGAAGGAACCGGGAGATGTCTCAGGAGGCGCTGGGCGTATCCCGGCAGGCTGTGAGCAAGTGGGAGAGCGACGCCGGCATCCCGGAACTGGACACCCTCATTGCCATGAGCCGGCTGTTCGGCGTGAGCCTGGGCCAGCTGCTGGGGGTGGAGCACGACGTGTTCGCCCCGCCGGACGGTGAGACCGACCAGCGGGCGGAGGAGCTGCTGCGCCGGTATGTGCAGGCGGCAGAGGAGCGGCAGGCAACGCGGGAAAAGAGACAGCGGCTGGGCGCGGTCATCGCGGGCTGTGTGGCAGTCGTGGTCCTGCTGTGGGCCGGTGTTTTTGTGACCAGCCAGCTCCGGGAGCTCTCCGCGTCCATTCAGACGATGGAGGAACGGCTGTCCTTTGTGGAAAACCAGGTCAACTATCAGATCCTGGGGGAAGAAGGGGAGAATGAGCAGATCCTCACCAGCGAAGAGCGGCTGGAGCGGTCGTTTGAATGGGATGTCCTTGATTTCAGCGATGTCTTTGGGACGGTTCAGCTGCGTTTGAGGGCGGATCTGAAGGAGAAGGAGGCGGAGCAGACCGTTCAATTTGTGGTGGACTGGACAGACCCGCAGAGCGGGAAGACCGGCCAGGTCAAGAGCAGCATTCTGACAGGCCCCATATTCACAGATGTGGTGGAACTCTCCATGGGGGTCGATGTGCAGATTTCCATGCTGGTGCGGGACGGCAGCGGGACCGTGATCAAACAGCCGCTGCGCTCCATCTCCCGTGAATTGGAGGAAGAGGGCTTTGCCCTCACCGTCTCGGACGCGATCTGGGCGCTGTTTGACCTGCGGATTGACGGCGCGCCCCAGCGGACGGAGACGTCAGAGCTGAAGATCATCAGCAAATATCCCAATCTGATTGCCCCTGTCAACGGAGAAATCACGGTGACCGTCCATCCGGCAAATGCGGGGCCGGAGGAACTGTCGGAAGGGGACACATACCCCCTCCTGATCCAGGCGGCTTCGGGAACGGGGGAGTGGCAGGTCAACCTGATTGAGCAGACGCCGCCCCGGTATGACCTGAGAGAGGGAGAACAAGTCACCTTTTCTCTGACCCTGACCGACAACCGAGGGAGAACCGTCACCGTTTCCGAGAATTTTTCCATGGAAGATGGAGCGGTCAGACTGGAGCGAACAGACTGACGCACTCCGGCTGAAGGCAGCAGGCTGCGCCGCAGGCTCCCGAATATCAGAGAGAAAAAAGGACTCCGGCAGTTCAGGGAGTGAACTGCCGGAGTTTTCTCACGCCTTGTGGGGAAGAAATTCGGTTCTTTTCCCGGGAGCCGTCCCCGCGGCCGCCAAAAGTATGAGGGCAGGCACCATGGAACCGTGCTGCCGCAGGGCGGCGTTCCCTCAATCGGACCCTGAAGCGCAGTACACAGGGCAGGACAGCTTGACATTTTGCCGCCGGCGTGCTACACTGCCTCAGGAAACAACATAGAACTTGCCGCCGGGCAAGCAGAGCACAGGTCCCGTACCGTTAGGCCTTGAAGGTACGGCTCGCCTGTGCTCTCTTTTTTGCGGCAAAAGAAAAGGAGCGTTTTTTATGTCTTGGATCTTTTTACTTATCGCCGGCGGGCTGGAAGTGGTGTGGTCCACCTGTCTGAAGCTGTCCCACGGATTTACGGTGCTCAAGTTCACCGTTCCCACCATCATCGGCATGGTGCTCAGCTTTCTGTGCCTGTCCCAGGCCACCAAGGCCCTGCCGCTGGGCACCGCCTACGCCATCTGGACGGGGATCGGCGCGCTGGGGGCGGTGATCGTAGGAATTGTGTTGTTCAAGGAATCTGTCTCCCCGGTCCGCCTGCTGTTTGTGGGGCTGCTGCTGGTGGGCATCATCGGGCTGAAGGCAACTTCGGGAGAATAAAGAATACCGGCGGGGAATCTTCCCCGCCGGCATTCTGGTGGGAGAGGCTTACTCCTCCTCTTCTTTCTTGGTGCACACGATATTCAGCTCGTCCAGCTGGGCCTGGGTGACGAAGCTGGGCGCGCCCGCCTCCCCAGGCGGGCAGGGCCGCCCGGGGACCCCCAAGGGCATCTCAACTGCTCGGGGCGACTGAATCGCCCCTGCGCCAAGGTTTTCGCCGGGGGCGAAAACGCTTGTACGCGCAAAGCGCGCCCCGCACACGGGGCCCCGATGATGGGCGCTTACTCCTCCTCTTCCTTCTTGGTGCACACGATGTTCAGCTCGTCCAGCTGTGCCTGGGTGACAAAACTGGGGGCGCCCATCATCACGTCCTGGGCATTCTTGTTCATGGGGAAGGGGATGATCTCCCGGATGGAGTCCTCCCCGGCCAGCAGCATGACCATCCGGTCCACGCCGGGGGCGATGCCGGCGTGGGGGGGCGCGCCGTAGGTGAAGGCGTTGTACATGGCGGGGAACTTGCTCTTCACGTCGTCCTCCCCCAGCCGCACCAGCTGGAAGGCCTCCAGCATGATCTCCGGGTCGTGGTTCCGCACCGCGCCGGAGGACAGCTCCACGCCGTTGCACACCAGGTCGTACTGATAGGCGGTGATGGACAGGGGGTCCACCTGGCCGGCGGCGGCCTTCTGGAGGATCTCCAGCCCGCCGTTGGGCATGGAGAAGGGGTTGTGGCAGAACTCCAGCTGGCCGGACTCCTCGCCAATCTCGTACATGGGGAAGTCCACGATCCAGCAGAACTCGTACCGCTCCTTATCCATGTGGTTGGGGCAGAAATTGCCCAGCTTGTTGCGCAGCACGCCGGCGGTCTTCTGGGCGGCGAGCAGTTTGCCGGCGGTGAGGCCCACAAAGCAGCCGGGGGTGAGGCCCAGAGCGGCCACCACCTGCTCCTTCAGGGGCTGGACGAACTTGGCGATGCCGCCCACGATCTCGCTGTTCTCGTCATAGCGGAACCAGTAGGCCTTCTCGCCCGCCTGGACCTCCACCTCATTGCACAGGCCGTCGATCTGCTTGCGGGTGCCGGCAAAATCGCTGACCACGATGGCCTTGACGGTGTTGCCCTCAAAGGGGCCGAAGCCACAGCCAGAGAGCAGCTGGGTGGCCTCCTGGAGCTTCAGGTCGATGCGCAGGTCGGGCTTGTCCGAGCCGTAGACGTCCATGGCCTCCAGGTAGGGGATGCGCTGGAAGGGGGCCTCAGAGGCCACGTTGTAGGTGCCGTATTTGGCGAAGATGGGGGGGAGTACCCGCTCCAGCACGGCAAACACGTCCTCCTGTCCGGCAAAGGCCATCTCCATGTCCAGCTGGTAGAACTCGCCGGGGGAGCGGTCCCCCCGGGCGTCCTCATCCCGGAAGCAGGGGGCGATCTGGAAGTACTTGTCGAAGCCGGAGGCCATGAGCAGCTGCTTGAACTGCTGGGGGGCCTGGGGCAGGGCGTAGAACTTGCCGGGGTGCTTCCGGCTGGGCACCAGGTAGTCCCGGGCGCCCTCCGGGGAGGAGGCGGTGAGGATGGGGGTGGTGATCTCCAGGAAGCCCTCCGCCAGCATGGCCTGCCGCAGGGCGGCCACCACGTTGCACCGCAGGATGATGTTGTCCTTCACCGCGGGATTGCGCAGGTCCAGATAGCGGTACTTCAGCCGCTGGGTCTCGTCCGCCTCCCGGCTGCGGTTGATGGGGAAGGGGAGCTCATTATGGCGGCAGCGGCCCAGCACCTTGATTTCGGTGGGCACCACCTCAATGTCGCCGGTGGGCAGCTTGGGATTCTTACTGTCCCGCTCCCGGACGGTGCCGGTGACCTGGATGGTGGACTCCTTGTTCAGCTCCTTCACCACCGCCATCATCTCGGCGGTCTCAATGACCACCTGGGTGACGCCGTAGAAGTCCCGGAGAACCACAAAGGCAAAATTCTGTCCCACCTCCCGGATATTCTCCAGGAAGCCCGCCAGGGTGACGGTCTGGCCCACGTGCTCCAGCCGGAGCTCGCCGCAGGTATGAGTGCGGGATTGAACCATCTTAAATCAACTCCAAATTGTATTATTATATCTTTAAATTACAAAAAGTGTATTATTTTAGTGTGTTGTGGGGGTGAAAATCAGCCCTCAGGAATATCTAAACCGTACTTTTCTGCCAGGGCACCTTTGTCTACGATGGGGGTCTGGATGGGCTGGCGGGCCAGCTGCTTCTGGAGATAGTCCAGGGCCTCCTGGACGGGGAGGGTGATCTGCTTGTAGATGCCCTCCGCCTCCATCTGCTGGAGCTCCTCGGGAGTGAGGTCATTGGCCAGGCGCAGGTTTTTTACTGTGGCCGCCCCGGCCTTGATCTCATCCTCTCCCAGGAACACGGCAAAGGGGATGTTCAGCTTGTCGGCGTAGCTCATCTTGGCCTTGAATTTTTTCTGCTCAGTGTAGAGCTGGGTGCGGATGCCTGCCTGCCGCAGCCGGGCGGCAAAGGAAATGGCGGCGGTGAGATCCTCGGTCATGGGCAGGATGAGCACGTCGGCGGGAGCGGTGTTCATCTCCTCGTTGAGGTAGCCCTGATCCTCCAGCACAAAGAACAGACGGGTCAGACCGATGGAAATTCCTACTCCAGGTAGTTGTTTATCGGTATAATATTCCGATAAGTTATCATATCGCCCCCCGGAACAGATGGAGCCGATCTCCGGATGGTCCAGCATGGTGGTCTCGTAGACGGTGCCGGTGTAGTAGTCCAGCCCCCGGGCGATGGTCAGGTCCACGGCGAAGTGGTCCTCCGGCACTCCGAAAGCGGCCAGGTATTTCACCACGGTGGTCAGTTCGTCCAGCCCCTGGTCGAACAGCTCGTGGCGGCCCCGGTAACCCTCTAGGGCGGAGAGCACCTGGTCGTTGTCCCCCTTGATGGCGATGAAGGTGAGGATCTCCTCCGCCTGGTCGGCGGTGAGGGCAATGTCCTCCGCCATGAGCAGCTCCCGCACCTTGTCCGGGCCAATCTTGTCCAGCTTGTCCACCGTGCGCATGATGTCTCCGGACTTCTCGGTGAGGCCCAGCAAGGCGTAGAATCCGTTGAGGATCTTCCGGTTGTTCACCCGGATCTGGAACCGGTGCAGCCCCAGGGAGGAGAAGGTGCTGTAGATGATGGCGGGAATCTCCGCCTCGTTGGTGATGTCCAGCTTTCCGTCGCCGATGACGTCGATGTCCGCCTGGTAGAACTCCCGGAAGCGGCCCCGCTGGGCTCGCTCGCCCCGGTAGACCTTGCCGATCTGGTAGCGGCGGAAGGGGAAGGACAGGTCGGCGTAGTGCAGGGCCACGTATTTGGCCAGGGGGACGGTGAGGTCAAAGCGCAGGGACAGGTCCGTGTCCCCCTTGGTGAAGCGGTAGATCTGCTTTTCCGTCTCGCCGCCGGCCTTGGCCAGCAGCACCTCGCTGGCCTCGATAACGGGGGTATCCAGCGGCGTGAAGCCATAGAGGGAGTAGCTGCGGCGCAGCAGCTCCATCATCCGGTCAAACTGCACCTGCTGCTCCGGCAGCAGCTCCATGAAGCCGGAGAGGGTGCGGGGTTTCTGTTTCGCCATATTGATTACTCCTTGTGAAAAACTACGTTGAAATTACAGGTTTGCAAGCTCGTTCAGGGTGCTGCCGGTGATGCGGTAGACCGTCCACTCATCCATGGGCTGGGCGCCCAGGGAGCGGTAAAAGTCGATGCTGGGCCGGTTCCAGTCCAGGCACCACCACTCCAGCCGGCCGCAGCCCCGATCCAGGGCCAGCCTGGCCAGGTGGCGCAGCAGGGCTTTTCCATAGCCCCGCCTGCGGAACTGGGGAAGGACAAACAGGTCCTCCAGGTAAATCCCCGCCCGGCCCAAAAAGGTGGAGAAATTGTGGAAGTACAGGGCAAAGCCCACCTCCCGGCCATCTTCACAGAGGAAGACCACTTCGGCCTTGCCCCGCTCAAAGATCCACTCCCGCAGCAGCGCCTCTGTGGCCACCACCTGGTCGGCCATGTGCTCATAGTCGGCCAGGGCGCGGATGAAGGTCAGAATCAGCGGACAGTCGGCGGCGGTCGCCTGGCGAATGGTAACATAGGGCAAAAAAGTTCCTCCTTCGGCAAGAAAACAATGCTCTCATCCCATGAGTAGTTGGTTCATGGGACGAGAGCATTGCCTTGCAATACTTCGTGGTGCCACCCACATTCAGTGCGCGCTGCGCACCCTTGAGCCTTCTGTTGCGGGAAGGGGACCGCGCCCGTCTCCGGGCCCGCTCCGCCGGTGTCTTCCCATTCTCCTTGCCGTGGGTGCTCTCAGCATGGCGTTGGGCTCCGCCTGTTCGCAACGCTCGCTTTCCCGCCGACTCGCTTCGCAAACAGGAACCTATCATGTTCCTTGGTTTGCAAAGCTCGCTTTGGTCCAAGCTCGCTGCTCACGACGGCTCCGCACCCGCACCTTCTCTGTCCGGTGGTGTGAATGGTACTCATCCGGCGTCTTCGCGGTGAAAAAACGCCTTACACTCTCAGGGGAGTGCTGGGGCGAATCAGCTCCCGATAGTTCAGATCGCCCCGGGCCAGACCGTGAATGAGCATCTCTGCCGTGGCGGCGTTGGTAGCGAAGGGGACGTTGTGCTGGTCGCACAGATTGGTGATATAGCGCATATCCTGGTCCAGGTCGCTGGAGTTGGGATCGTTGAAAAACAGCACCATATCAATTTCATCATAGGCGATGCGGGCGCCGATCTGCTGGCTGCCGCCATGGGCGTGGGACAGGAACAGCTGAACGGGCAGCCCCGTGGCCTCGGCCACCAGGCGGCCGGTGCGGTTGGTGGAACAGACTGTGTGTTTGGAGAGGATGCCGCAGTAGGCGATACAGAACTGCACCATCAGCTCTTTCTTGTTGTCATGGCTCATCAGGGCGATGTTCAACGAATATCATCCTTTCTGTTCTGCGGTAACTCAGCGGATGCGCAGCAGGGGGATCCGCTGGCCAAGAAGCCGTCGGGCAATGTTCAAATACGCGGGAGACGCCCCCTTATGCGTCAGCAACACGACAGGGACCCCGGTGGCGGCGGCCATGGTCACATGGGGATCTTCCGGGACGATGCCCAACAGGGGCAGGCCGGCGGTATCCATGGCATGGTCAATGGAGGTGCGCAGTTTACCCATCAGCCGGGGCTGCACACGGTTCATCACCAGGTGGATCTCGTCCATGTAACTCATGAGCTGGGATACCGTCCGCTGCGCGTCCCGCAAAGCCGCGGGGTCGGTGGCGGAGACCACGATGGCCCGGTCCGCCGCGGCCATGGCCAGCTGAAAGCCGGTGCCCAGGCCTGCGGGAGAGTCCATGAAGACATAGTCGAAGCCGTCCTTGGCGCCATCCACGACCGTGCGGAAGGCCGCCGGGTCGGGCTGATGCAAGGACAGGGGGGCAGTGAGCAGATACAGTCCCCGGATATCCGGGTGCTCGACAGATGCAGTGAGAAGGGGGCAGCGGCGCTCCATCACATCGCTGAAGTCCATTACGGCCCGGTCCGTCAGGCCCAGGGCAATGTCCAGGTTTCGCAGGCCGATATCCAGGTCGATACACAGCACCCGCTTGCCCAGGGCGGCCAGACAGGAGGCTACTCCGGCGGTGAGGGAGGTCTTGCCGGTACCGCCCTTGCCTGATGTAATCATAATGGCGGTACCCATAAGGACCCTCCTTCCCATACAGATAGAATCATATCATGAATAGCCAAAAATAGCAACAGAGAAATGAAGAAATTATCCAAAAACGACGAAAACATCCGACGGATCAGAAGCTCCCGCACCGACGCACAGATCCGCCCGCCGGATCACAGCGGGGCCTTCTGAATTTTTGCCCAGCGTCTGGGGTAGGCGGCGGGCGTGGGAGCGATCTTGTCCACCACCACCACCCGGTGACGCACTTGCGTGTGGGGAATGGTGTAGTCATAGATCCCGGCCAGCTGACCGCCCAGAGCCTGAATGGCAGGGCGGGCGGCGTCCATCTCCGGGTCGCAGTTGACGCTTTTCATAGCCAGGAACCGGCCGCCCACCTTGACAAAGGGCAGGCACAGCTCACACAGCAGCCGAAGGTCTGCCACTGCCCGGGCGGTGGCAAAGTCGAACTGCTCCCGCAGAGAGGCCTCCCGGCCCGCCTCCTCTGCCCGGGCGTGGAGGCACTGCAGACCGGACAGCCCCCACCGGAGGGCCAGGGATTCCAGCCAATCCAGCCGCTTCTGAAGGCCATCCAGCAGGGTGACAGACAGGGATGGAACCAGCAGTTTGAGCACCATGCCGGGGAAGCCGGCGCCGGTGCCCACGTCGATGAGGGTTTTGCCTGGAAGCCGGCCGCAGTCCAGCAGGGCGGCGCAGTCCAGCAGGTGCAGGGTGGCCACGTCCTGGGGCCGGGTGATGGCGGTGAGGTTCATCACCTGGTTTTTCTCCAGCAGGGCGGCCCCGTAGCGGTCCAGCAGAGCAGGGGCGTCGGCCGGAACACATCCGGCCAGCCCCTGCTGCTCCAGACCGGAGGCCAGAAGGGCCTCCATTCCCATCGTGATATCAGCCATAGGCGTTCTGCACGGCGTGGACCACGGCGGGTACGCCCACAGCCAGGCCCAGGACAATGGCGGCGATACACAGCAGGATGATGACCACGGTGAGTGCCATGCCACCCAGAGCGGTGCCCTTGCGCTGACGGTAGACGGCGATCACAATGCCTGCCACCGCCACCGGGAGAAGGAACAGGACAAAGGTTCCGGGCATTTCCTTGCCGGTGTAAATGTAGAAGGTGATGAGAAACAGCATCATCAGCACGTAGGCGATGCCCATCCAGGCCGCTGTGCGCTTCTCAAAGGACGCGGGGGTGTAGGAGGATTCCTCCTGATGGTTGGGTTGAGAATCAGACATATCGGAAACCTCCTTACATGGGAATGGGAACTTACTTGTTCTGATCCTTCAGCAGGTCGCGGATCTCGGTGAGCAGCTTCTCCTCGGCAGAGGGCTCGGGAGGAGCGGCGGGAGCCTCTTCCTCTTTCTTCTTGGCCAGGGACATGGCCTTGTTCACTGCCTTGACGATGAAGAACACCACCAGGGCCAGAATGAAGAAGTTGATGACAGCGGCGATGAAGTTGCCGTAGTTCAAGGTGTTGGGAGCGGCATCCGGGCCGGGGGTGTAGAAGGTGGGCAGGGTGACAGTCAGATTCTTAAAATCCACGCCGCCCATGAAGATGGACACGATGGGCATGATGATATCGTTGGTGAGGGAGGTGGTGATGGTGGAGAAGGCGCCGCCGACGATAACGCCCACAGCCAGGCCAAGGACATTGCCCTTGTTAATAAATGCCTTGAACTCTTCGATGAACTTTTTCACGACAAAAACCCTTTCTTACTCTGTGTTTTCTCTTTTCTTGAAATATATCCATGAAAATGCTGCGATACAGCGGAATTCATCTGTGCGGGCTCAGTGCTTGGGGACCAGCACCTGGGTGCCCCCCATATAGGGCCAGAGTACCTCGGGGATCTTCACCGTGCCGTCGGCCTGGAGGTTGTTTTCCAGGAAGGCGATGAGCATACGGGGAGGGGCCACCACGGTGTTATTCAGCGTGTGGGGCAGATAGGTTCCATTTTCTCCCTTTACACGCATCTTCAGCCGGCGGGCCTGGGCGTCCCCCAGGTTGGAGCAGGAGCACACCTCAAAGTACTTTTTCTGCCGGGGGGACCAGGCCTCGATGTCACAGCTCTTTACCTTCAGGTCGGCCAGGTCGCCGGAGCAGCACTCCAGCTGGCGCACCGGGATATCCATGGAGCGGAACAGCTCCACAGAATACTGCCACATCTTCTCATACCAGGCCATGGAGTCCTCGGGCTTGCAGACCACGATCATCTCCTGCTTTTCGAACTGATGGATGCGGTACACACCCCGCTCCTCGATGCCGTGGGAGCCCTTTTCCTTGCGGAAGCAGGGGGAGTAGGAGGTGAGGGTCTGGGGCAGCTTGTCCTCGGGAATGATCTGGTCGATGAACTTGCCGATCATGGAGTGCTCGCTGGTGCCGATGAGGTAGAGGTCTTCTCCTTCGATCTTGTACATCATGGCATCCATATCGGTCTGGCTCATGACGCCCTCCACCACGTTGCCGTGGATCATGAAGGGGGGGATGCAGAAGGTGAAGCCCTTGTTGATCATGAAGTCCCGGGCATAGGCCAGAACCGCCTCGTGGAGCCGGGCGATATCCCCCATGAGGTAGTAGAACCCGGCGCCGGACACCCGGCCGGCGGCGTCCAGGTCAATGCCGTCAAAGCGGTCCATGATGTCGGTGTGATAGGGGATCTCATAGTCGGGCACCACGGGGTCGCCGAAGCGCTGCACCTCCACATTGGCGGAGTCGTCCGGCCCGATGGGCACCGAGGGGTCGATCATCTGGGGGATGACCAGCATGATCTTGTGGATTTCCTTGGCCAGCTCGTCCTCCAGCCGCTCCAGCTCTGCCAGCCGCTCGGCGTTGGCCTTCACCTGGGCCTTGGCGGCCTCCGCCTCCTCCAGCTTGGAGGGGTCTTTTTTGGCCTGGCCCATGAGCATGCCCACCTGCTTGGACAGGGTGTTGCGGGCAGAGCGCAGGTTGTTGGCCTCGGTCATGGCCTCCCGGTTGCGCCGGTCCAGCTCAATGACCTGGTCCACCAGGGGGAGCTTTTCCTCCTGAAACTTCTTTCTGATATTTTCCTTGACAGCATCGGGATTTTCCCGGATGAATCGGATATCCAGCATGGTCAGTCACCTTTTGTCATAGATTTGATGTTTCACGTGAAACATGGGGAAATTCGTGTTACGCTGACGGATCTGCCAGCTGAAGCGGTTGTCCGGAGCCCTCCTCCACATAGCCCAGATCCATCAGATTGGCCTTCAAGGTCTCATACCGGTCCCGGTCGGAGGGGGCGCCGCTGTCAGATTCCCCGCTGAGAAGGGACAGATCCGCCTCGGAAAGGCCCACCAGGCGCTCCGCCGCCTCCTGATAGTTCCGGTTCCGATAGAGGTATTCCGCCACATAGAGGGCGCTGCGCAGATCCGCCTGGGCCCGGGCCTGATCTGCCTGTTGGGAGGCGTCGGCATATTGCTGGCCCAGGGTTTCGTTTTCCTCCTGAAGGGCGGCGTTCTCCTCCTTCAGACCCTGAAGCTCCTGCTGCAGCGCGGCGTTTTCCTCCCGCAGCTCCTCCATGGTCTGGAAGGAGGACAGGGAGTCCTGGAGGTTGCCGATGATGGCGTTGCTGTTGCGCTGCTGCATGAAGTAGGCCATGAGCAGCAATAGGAAGGCCGCCAGGAACAGGATGATCAGATAGATGACCACAGACTGCCTGCGTGCAGGCCGGACAGGGGGATCGCTTTTCTGCTTGTCCGGCTCCGCAGTCTGCTGGCACTTGTCTTCGGGCAGCTTCTCAGCCATGGGTCTCGCCCTCCTCCGCAGTCTTGGGGGTCAGAGTCTCCAACAGGTCCAGCAGGGCGTTGAGATCGTCCATGTTGTAGAATTCCAGCTCCAGCCGGCCCTTTTTCCGGCCGGTGGTAATGGTCACCTTGCGGCCCAGCCGGCCGGAGAGATGCTGCTCCGCCGCCTCCACATAGATGCGATTGGAGTTCTCTTTCGGCGGCTTTTTGGGGGCGGCGGGGGTCAGGGAGAACTTTTTCGCCGCATCTTCAGCCTGCCGGACGCTGAGGCTCTGCCGGACAATCTCCTGGGCAAAGGCCTCCTGGGCGGCCTCGCCCTCCACCATCAGCACGGCGCGGCCGTGGCCGGCGGTGAGGGTCCCCTCCACCAGCATGTCCCGCACAGCAGGGGGGAGGGCCGTCAGGCGCAGCGCGTTGGCGACGGCGGGGCGGGATTTCCCCATGCGCCGGGCCACTTCCTCCTGGGTCATGCCGTAATCGGTGAGGAGGAGCAGATATCCCTCCGCCTCCTCCATGGGATTCAGATCTTCCCGTTGGAGGTTCTCGATGAGACCCAGCTCCATTACTTTTTTGTCGTCCGCCTCCAGAATCACGGCGGGGACTTCAGCCAGCCCGGCCTGTTTGGCGGCGCGCCAACGGCGTTCCCCGGCGATGATCTGGTAGTAGCCGGAGTTTAGCCGGCGCACCGTCAGGGGTTGAATGATGCCGTGTTCCCGGATGGAGTCAGCCAGATCAGCCAGAGCCTGCTCATCAAAGCGCTTCCGGGGTTGATTCAAACCGGGCTCCACTTGGGAGATGGGAAGAAAGACAGAGCCTGACTCCTGTGTCTGCAGGGCAGCGTCTCCCATCAGGGCTCCCAAGCCTCGGCCCAGTCCTTTGGCTTTTGCCATGGATGAAGACCTTCCTTTCTGTTGCTTCAGGGGAGTTTACCTCCGTTTTTTTGGTAAAATTCCCGGGCCAGGGCGTCATAAGCGTCAGCGCCCCGGG
Organism: uncultured Oscillospiraceae bacterium; assembly: GCA_944385465.1. Lineage (GTDB taxonomy): Bacteria > Bacillota > Clostridia > Oscillospirales > Oscillospiraceae > Enterenecus. The sequence continues at coordinate 18,165 of CALWXH010000010.1, forward strand.
AAAGACGGTCATAGGCGGCCACCGGTTTCCCGTGGCTGGGCGCCTCAGACAGGCGCACATTCCGGGGAATCACAGAGGCGTACACCTTGCCGGGGAAATGCCGTTTGACCTCTTCCGCCACCTGCATGGACAGGTTGGTGCGGCCGTCATACATGGTGAGGACGACCCCCTCCAGGTCCAGACTGGGATTCAAAGACCGCTTGGCCAGGCGGACGGTGTACAGCAGGTCACTGAGCCCCTCCAGGGCGTAATACTCGCACTGTACCGGAACCAACAGCGTCGCGGCGGCACACAGGGCGTCCAGCGTGAGCAGCTCCAGGGAAGGGGGGCAGTCGATGAAAATAAAGTCATACCGCGCCTTGACTTCCTCCAGGGCGTCCTTCAGCCGGTATTCCCGCCGGTCCAGGGCGATGAGCTCCACGGTTGCGCCGGAAAGGGCCTTGTTGGCGGGCACCACGTCTGCCCACTTTGTGGAGACAATGGCCTTGGATAGGGGGGCCAGGCCCATGATGGCGTCATAGATGTTGGGAGAGTGTGTCTTGTCCACACCAAAGCCGGAGGTGGCGTTGCCCTGGGGATCAAAGTCGCAGACCAGGACCTTGGCACCCAGATTGGTGAGCGCGGCGGCCAGATTGACGCAGGTGGTGGTTTTGCCCACTCCGCCCTTTTGATTGACAATGGAAACGACTTTGCCCATATGAGCAGCCCTCCTCACGTCTGCTGCGGCACAGCAGAGGCTATACATGCAAAGTCCATTATATCTACTTCGGTAGAATTATGCAACCTCTTTTCCGGCTGAAATCGTAGAAGTTGAGCCGGATGTTTCACGTGAAACATGGGCAAAAAGACTGCATTGTTTCACGTGAAACATCCGGTGGGAATGAGGAGCAGCACTACTTCGGGATATGAATGGTGAGGGTGATCTCCTGAGCTGTTTCCGCCCGGTGGCACTGGACCGGAACGCCGGCGGACTGCATGATGGTAAGGCCGCGCCGGACGGTATTTAAGAAGAGCCGGACATCCCGGGTGCGGTAGAGGGGGACCGCCTTGCGCACGGTCTTCTGGCACAGCTTGTCTATGTATTGCTCGCTCTGCGCCACATTGAGGCCGTTTCGGATCATGTGGGCCAGGGCGCTGCGCTGCAGCGCCGGCGTGTCCAGCCGCAGCAGGGCCCGGGCGTGGCGCTCGGTGAGGCCGGCCCGCCGGAGCTCTGCAATCACATCTTCCGGAAGCCTCAGAAGGCGGAGCTTGTTGGCCACGGCGGACTGGCTTTTCCCGACCTTCCGGGCCGCGTCTTCCTGGGAGAGATGAAACCGGTCAATCAGCTGTTTCAGCGCGGCCGCCTCTTCCCAGACGTCCAGGTCTTTTCGCTGAATATTTTCCACCAGGGCCAACAGGGCAGAGGTGTCTTCATCCGTTTCTACGGGGAGGCAGGGGACGGTGGACAGCCCGGCCCGCTGGGCGGCCCGCAGCCGGCGCTCGCCTGCGATCAGCTCCCAACCCGCGGCGGTGCGGCGCACGGAGAGGGGCTGCAGAATGCCCAGCTGGGCTATGGAGTGGGCCAGTTCCTCCAGCTCTGCCTCATTGAAAATCTGCCGGGGCTGATTTGGATTGGGGACAATGGCGCTGATGGGCAGCTCAATGACCTGCCGTTTGGAGGAGCGAAGGAAAGGTGCCATAAAACCGCCGCCTTATGTTAGGATTTTCCAAAATTATACCATGGGACAGAGGAAAAACCCGTCGAAGGGGCGGCAGGAAAAGGGCCGGCGGTGAAAAGGGGATGGTCAAAAGGTTGAAATTGAGATAAGATAGTAAACACAGCGGAAAAGCGGCAGGGAGGTGAAGTGCGTGGTGATGGCACAGTTTTCGGTGAGGATTCCGGCAGATCTCCAAGCCGTCTGGAACGCGGTTGTCACGGTGGAGGGGTATGCGGCTTGGCGCAGCGATCTGAGCCGGGCAGAACGAGTGAGCGACAGCCGGTTTGTGGAATATACAAGACGTGGGTTTCCCACAAGCTTCACCGTCACCGCCGTGGAGCCCCACCGGCGCTGGGAATTTGACCTGGAGAATGCCAACATGACCGGGCATTGGATCGGGATATTCCAATCTGGGGAAGGGGAGACCTATCTCCACCTCACTGAGCGGGTGCAAGTGAAACGGCCTGTGCCCGAGCCGTTGGTGAAGCTGTTTTTGGCCAGGCAGCAGAGGCGCTTTGCCGCGGATCTCAAAAAAGCGCTGAAGCGGATGAAGTGCGGACAGTCTGTATGACAACGAGGAGGGAATGGCAGTGAAGGTGCTGGAGGAGCGGATCCGGCGGGACGGCATCGTGGAGGACACGGACGTGCTGAAGGTGGACAGCTTTTTGAACCATCAGATGGACGTGGAGCTGTTTGCGGAAATGGGGCGGGAGTGGGCCCGGCTGTACGCGGGAGAGGGCGTCAATAAGATCCTCACCATCGAGGCGTCGGGGATTGGCGTTGCCTGCGTGGCGGCCCAGGCCTTTCACGTGCCTGTGGTCTTTGCCAAGAAGAGCAGGAGCAAAAATATCGCCGGGGAGGTGTACACCGCCCCGGTGGAGTCCTTCACCCATGGCGGAGTCTATGACATCATGGTGTCCAGGCGGTTTCTGCTGCCCAGCGACCGCGTCCTGATTGTGGACGATTTCCTGGCCAATGGCGCGGCCCTCCAGGGGCTGATTTCTCTGGTCCGGCAGGCGGGAGCCACCCTCATCGGGGCGGGCATCGCGGTGGAAAAGGCCTTCCAGCCCGGGGGAGCGCGGATCCGGGCCATGGGGATCCGGGTGGAATCCCTGGCCAGAATCAAGTGCATGAGCCCGGAAAAGGGCGTGGAATTCTGCTGAAGGACAGCAGGGGGGCGAGGGTGCGTCCCCCTGTCTGGAGAAAAAGTGAACCGGGGCAGCTGCCTGCCCCGGTTCAGAAGGATGGAGGATAGAATGAAAAAGAAAGGATATCTCTTGCAAGTATTAAGATAGAGGAGAATCGTTACGAAAGTTCGCGCAAAGTTGTTACGGAACGATGAAAAATCGAAGAAGTTTTGCACCGCAGGGCAAGGAGATCCGGCGCGGCCCCTGGGGCTGGAGAAAAAAGACGAACCGAGGCAGCTTGCATGCCTCGGTTCAAAAGGATGGAGGATAGAATGAAAAAGAAAGGATATCTCTTGCAAGTATTAAGATAGAGGAGATTCATTACAAAAGTTCGAAGGAAGATGTTACAAAAGTATTAAATCGAAAATTTTTCAGGAGGTTTTCGCAGGCCGGTGAAAAATTCTTCCAGAAGAGCCCGGCAATCTGCCTCCAACAGCCCTGCGTAGATCCGGGGATGGTGGTTGAACCGCTCTTCAAACAGGTTGAGCACTGAGCCGCAGCAGCCGGATTTCTCCTCCCGGGCGCCGTAGCGCACCTCCCGGATGCGGGCGTTAATGATGGCGCCGGCGCACATGGGGCAGGGCTCCAGGGTGACATATAGGGTGCACCCCTCCAGCCGCCAGCTGCCCACGGCCTGGCAGGCCTGGGTGATGGCCTCGATTTCGGCGTGGGCGATGGCGCTGTGGTCCGCCTCCCGGCGGTTCCTGCCCCGGCCGATGATGTGGCCCCGGGCGTCCACGATGACGCAGCCCACGGGCACGTCCCCGTCAGCCATACAGGCTCGGGCCAGCTCCAGGGCCTGGCGCATATGCTCTTCGTGGGTCATGGAATTCCCCCTGTCCTCCCGTTTGAGAGTATGGTATCATAGATGGGAGAGAAACAAAAGAACTTTTTGGAGGTGTCCCATGGGAGACATACTGATGTTCATCCTTCCCGGCTGCCCCCACTGCCGGTATGCCCTGGAGGCCCAGCAGGCGCTGCTGAGGGCCCACCCGGAGTGGCGGGACATCCCCCTGCGGATTGTGGATGAGAGCCAGGAGCGGGCCTTTGCCGAGGCCCATGACTACTACTATGTCCCCACCTGGTATGTGGGCGGGGAGAAGGTATTTGAGGGCCATGCCGAGCCGGAGGACGTGGAGCGGGTGTGGCGCATGGCGGCCCGGAAGGGCAAGGCGCCGTTGGAAGAACATTAAGAAGCAAAGGTCAGGCCGCCGGGCGCATATGTGCCCGGCGGCCTGCTGTTATCTCACGTTTACCATCCGGGTGTACCGCCGCAGGGAATACTCCCCGTCGTGGGACTCCCCGGCGAAGGTGTCTGACATCTCCCCGGCCCGGAGCACCCGGGTCACCCCGGCGCGGGTCAGCAGATCGGTGAGGGCGGCCCGGTCCTCCTCCGGGCACAGCAGCCCGGCGGTCTGGAGCCGGCCCTTCTGCCGCCGCAGGGTGGGCAGCAGCTCTTTCCGGGGCAGGGCCTTCACCAGCGGGTTGCCGAACAGGTCGGACAGCTCCAGTTCACGGTCTGTGCAGGCGGTGAGGGAGCAGCCCCGGCCGTGGTAGACCTGGCGGTCCGCCTGCCTGGCGCCGCCGGAAATGGCCCGCTCCACCCGCTCCTGATACCGCCGCAGGGTCAGCTCCGCCGCCGCGCCCAGGCTGCGGGCGGGGCCGCTGGCGGCGGCCTGCTCCAGCAGGGGGAGAAAGTCCCGGCAGAAGGCGTGGACATCCTCCTGGCGCTCGGTATCCAGGTAGATGACCTGGCAGGAGGAGCACAACAGCTGGCGGGTCTCCACGATGTGCCGGGCCAGGGCGGGCCAGTCCCGCTCCCGCTCCTGTGCCCCGGAGAGGTAGGCGAAGCTCAGCCGGTGGCCCCACTCGATGAGCTTTACCCCCACGGGGGCGAACCGGCGCACGGCGGACACCGCCCCGTCCCCGCCCCAGACCACCACCCCGTCGCTGAGCTGGGCCATGCGCAGCAGGGCGTCCACGTCCTCGGAGGGGGTGTCGAAGGCGTAGATGAAGTCGGCCAGGGCGGGCTCCTCCCCGATGAGCTGCCGGAGAATTTCCACGGACAGGCCGTTGTCCGCCTGGGGCAGCTTCAGGATGTTGATGTTGCCGGTGAGCAGCCCCTCCACCACGCTGTAGGCGGGCAGACCGTCCACATTGCCGGCGGCGATGTGGAGCAGCACCCCCAGAGGGGCGGGGCGGACGGTAATGGGCGGCAGCCCTTCCGGCGGCCGGGTGACAAAGGGGGCGGTGTCCGTCCCCAGTTCCACTTTGAGCTTGTACTCCAGGGCCTCCCGGGTGAGGTGGGGCCGGATCTGGGCCAGGTACCGGTCCGCCAGCTCCACCTGGGAGAGCAGGCTGTCAAACTCCCCCCGGTCCAGCCGCCGGCCCAGCCGGTCAATGGCGGCAATGACCAGCTCCGGGGAGAGGGACTGCTCCGCCAGGGTGCGGTTGAGCTGTTCCTCCAGGCTGTCCAGCAGCTCGTCCTGGCAGCTGGTGTCATATACGTTGCCGTTGGCCAGAATCACAGGACATCCCCTCCTTTTCCCAGCAGCTCCGCGGCCCCCGCCGCGCAGGTCTTGATGTCCTTCAGCCCCACCCGGCCCAGAATCTCCAGCCAGGGGGCTGGGTTGCCGCAGGGGCAGGAGCCGGCGGGGTGGAGGATGCCCAGATCGTCGGTCATCACCGCCAGAATGGGGGTGGCGGTGAGCAGCGGGGTGAGAAACTCCACCAGCCCGGGCTGGCCGGGGGGCAGGGGAGCCAACGTCTCCGGGTCCCGGATGATGACCCGGCTGTAGATGGGCACGTGGAAATGGTGGTGTACGCAGTCGGCATAGAGAATGGGGTGTTCCACGGCGCTGAACACCTCGATGATGTGTTCCTCCGGGATGCCCAGCACCCGCTGGGCCAGGTCATAGAGGACGGGCTTTTCCACCTGCTGGGTGTAAAACTGCTTCCAGCCGCCCCCCAGCAGGATTTTGGAGCCGGGCGGCAGGGACAGCCGGACGCCCCGGCTCTCCAGCAGCCGGAGCAGGAAATAGGTGTAGGAGGGAAAGCCCACCAGCCGGGTGGGGAACCGGGATTTGCCGCAGCGGACCAGGGCGTCCGCCACCCCGTCCAGATCGGGGGTGTAGCTGCCGTTTTCGTACTTCAGGGCGTAGGTCCGGCTCAGGGCGGGGGCCAGCAGGGTGGCGCCAAAGGCGGTGCGGGCCACCGAGGTTCGGTTGTCCCGCCGGGGCTTGTAGCCCAGGATCACATAGTGGGTGGGCCTGGGGGAGAAGAAGCCCCGGGGCCGGCCGATCTTCCACAGCATGTTCCAGTCGCACCACAGGGCGGGGAAATCAAAGCCCACCTCGCTGAACTGGCCTGAGGTGCCCGAGGAGGTGGACACCGCCGCCATCCTCCACCGGGGCAGGGAGAACAGCCGGTGCTTTTTGAAGGTCAGTGTGGGCAGGAAGGGGAGTTTCTCCAGGTCGGCATACTCCCGCAGGTCCTCCGGCCGGAAGGAGAAGCTGTCCAGCACCGCCCGGTACTCCGGGCAGTGGGCGTAGTGGAAGGCGCAGTTCTCCCGGACGGCCCGGAGGAACTGCTCATCGCTGGCGGGCAGGTCATAGGGATCTTTCCGGCGGAACAGCCTGGTGCGCTGGCTCATGGCGCCCCCTCCTTTCAAAAACAGGGTTCAAAACCAGGTAACACAGACGGGACTGGAACGCATCTTCTGTTTGGTCTATCCTATCATATCCCCGCCGGGAAGACAAGAAAAAGGCCGCCCGTTTCCCGGACGGCCAAAAGGTCAGGGCAAGCCTGTCTTTTGCGCAGGCGGTGGGTGCGAATCCCCCGGACCAGGCAAACCAGCAGGACGGCCAGCAGGGCCAGCCGGCCGAAGTCCAGAGCGGTTACGAGCAGAAGGCGCAGATAGAGATACATGCGGCCAAATGGCTCCCCCTGGATGCGGTGGGGCAGCGCCAGGCTGATCTGGTCCGCCAGAAAGGGGAGGGCCAGGAACAGCGCCCACCCGGCCACCAGGGCGGGGACGGTCCGCCGGGTGAAGTGGAAGGTCCCCTGGCGGAAGCGGCGGACGGTGAGCACCAGGAGCAGGATGGCCAGGAGGACGAAGGCCCAGGCGATGGACATCCAGAAGATCAGGCTGGGGAAGCCGGAGGAGAGCACGCTGGCGGTTTGGAAAATCAAAGTCCACCCGATGCCCGAGGCGAAGTGCAGATAGAAGCACCCGTAGAACAGCCAGCTCCAGGCGCACCACAGCCCCGGTCGGCGGCAGGTGAGACAGAGCACGCCGCACACAGCCAGAACGGGCCCGAAGAGAGAGAAGAGGGATATATTCAGGACAGCCATCAGGCCGCAGAAACAGAGCAGCAGGATGCCCACCAGCTTGCGCAGGGGAAGTGTGCCGGATGCAGGTTTTGCGGGATCTGGGGTGGAGCCGGAAGCCGTCTCTGGGGCCGGTGACGCGGACCCGTCCGGGGCGTGCCCCACCAGCTCGTCCAAGGTGACGCCGAAAATCCGGCTCAGGGTGATGAGTTTGTCCAGCTCGGGCACCGAGGCGTCCGTCTCCCATTTGGAGATAGACTGCCGGGAGACCTCCAGGCGGTCGGCAAGGTCAGCCTGGGACAGGCCGCGCTCCAGGCGCAGGCGGTGAATGGTTTGGCCGAGAGTCATCAAAACGCCTCCTCCATGGGATTCTGACCCTATTGTAAAAGAGACGGTAGAAATTTGTCAACCAAGCCGGCTTGGCAGGGCGCAACTGACGGTTGCACAGAGAAAAAATCCGTGTGTTTCACGGGAAACACACGGATTTTTATCGATGACAGGATGCTGGGTGCCTCTGATTACACCATGCTCTTCAGCTCGGGGCTGATGATCAGCTCGGCCTCGGTGGCGGCCTGAACCTGCTCCACAGTGAACTCGGGGTTGATCTCGGTCATGTAGAGGCCCTTGTCGGTGACCTCCAGCACGCACATCTCGGTGATGATCTTGGTGATGCAGTGCACGGCGGTGTAGGGCAGCTTGCACTTCTTCAGGATCTTGGGGTTGCCCTTGGCGGTGTGCTCCATGGCCACGATGACGTTCTTCGCGCCCACCAGCAGGTCCATGGCGCCGCCCATGCCGGGCATCTTCTTGCCGGGGATGATCCAGTTGGACAGGGAGCCCTCCTGGTCCACCTCCAGGCCGCCCAGGACGGTGGCGTCCACATGGCCGCCGCGGATCAGGCCGAAGGAGACAGAGGAGTCGATGAAGCTGCCGCCGTGACCCACAGCGGAGGGGGAGCCGCCGGCGTCCACCACGTGGATGGGATCCTTGTTCTCGTCGGTGACAGCGCCGGTGCCGATGATGCCGTTCTCGCTCTGGAGGGTGACGTGCACCCCTTCAGGCAGATAGTTGGGGACCAGGGTGGGCAGGCCGATACCCAGGTTGACCACGTCGCCGTCCTTCAGCTCCTTGGCCACACGGGCGGCGATGAACGCTTTGATCTGAGACTTTTCCATTAGTAGAGACCTCCCTCAACCACATAATCCACAAACACGCCGGAGGTGCGCACATCCTCGGGGGCGATGTCGCCGATCTCCACCACCTGCTCCGCCTCAGCGATGACGGTGTCGGCGGCGGTGGCCATGACGATGTTGAAGTTGCTGGTGTCGCCCTTGTACCAGACGTTGCCCGCCTTGTCGATCTTGTAGCCGGCGATGACGGCGAAATCGGCATGGATGGGGGCCATCAGCAGATAGTCCTTGCCATTGATGGTCTGCTTGCCCAGGCAGTAGGGGTTGTCCTCCACGATGGTGCCCACGCCGGTGGGGGTGAGCACGCCGCCCAGACCGGCGCCGTCGGCCCGGATCATCTCAGCCAGGGAGCCCTGGGGGATCAGGATGACTTCCAGGGTGCAGTCCTGCATGGACTGCTGGGCCACTTCGGGGTTCAGGCCCACGTGGGTGGCGATGAGCTTCTTGATCTGGTGGTTGTGCACCAGCTTGGCCACGCCGTAGTAGTCCTCACCCATGGGACCGCCGGGCATGGAGGCGTCGTTGCAGATCATGGTCAGATCCTTGACGCCGCTCTTGCTCAGAGCGTCGATGAACTTGTGGGCGTTGCCGCAGCCCATGAAGCCGCCGAACATTACGGTGGCACCGTCGGGGATCAGCTTGACCGCCTCTTCGATGGATACAAATTTGGGCATTTGATTTGACCTCCTCAAAGGTTTGGTAAAAGCAAAGGGGGCGGTTCCGCAAGGACCCGCCCCCTTCGGGTCGTGTACTGTGTACTTGCCGCCCGCTGCCGGAGAGGACAGGGGGCAGATCGCCGGGGAGCAGACAAAAGAGGCTGCTCACGACGGCTCCGCGCTTCTTGGTTGTCACGCTTCGCCTGTTCGCGACGCGGCTCTAAGCCGGTACATCCGCACTCCCGCGGGGCGGCTGCGCCACCCCGCATCCGTGTCTGCGTACCGTCTTAGCCCGCTGCTCACGACGGCTCAGACGCTTCTCGGTTGTCACGCTGCGGATTGGACACGCGGCCGGATCGCTTTCACTGCGATTCGCTTCACAAACAGAATTGCTCCGCAATTCTTGGTTTGCAAAGCTCACTGCGCTCCAAGCTCCCCTGCGTGTCTATCCTCCGCGCTTCTTAAATCAGCACTTCTCGAAGATGGTGGCGACACCCATGCCGCCGCCGATGCACAGAGTGGCCAGGCCCTTCTTGGCCTCGGGGCGCTTCTGCATCTCGTGGAGCAGGGTGACGATGATACGGGCGCCGGAGCAGCCCACGGGGTGGCCGATGGAGATGGCGCCGCCGTTGACGTTGACCTTGCTCATATCGAAGCCCAGCTCACGGGCCACAGCGATGGACTGAGCGGCAAAAGCCTCGTTGGCCTCCACCAGGTCCATATCCTCGATCTTCAGGCCGGCCTTGGCCATGGCCTGACGGGAAGCGGGTACGGGGCCCACGCCCATGATCTTGGGATCCACGCCGCCCTGGCCCCAGCTCACCAGCTTGGCCATGGGCTTCAGGCCGTACTTCTCCACAGCCTCGCCGGAAGCCAGCACGATGGCGGCGGCGCCGTCATTGATGCCGGAGGCGTTGGCGGCGGTGACGCGCTGCACGTGCTTGCGGGCATCGGCCTCGTGCACCTGGGTCACGTCAAAGGTGTGGACGATCTCGTCCTCCACGCCCTCGGGGCCCACGGGGAAGGCGCCCTTCAGCTTGCCGATGCTCTCGGTGGTGACGCCGGCGCGGGGGAACTCGTCCACCTTGAACTCCACCATTTCCTTCTTCTTCTTCACCATGATGGGGACGATCTCGTCCTCGAACTTGCCGGCCTTCTGAGCGGCCTCGGTCTTCTGCTGGGAGGCGGCGGCGAACTCGTCCATCTCCTGACGGGTGATGCCCCACACGTCGGCGATGTTCTCGGCGGTGGTGCCCATGTGGTAGTTGTTGTAGGCATCCCACAGGCCGTCCTTGATCATGGTGTCCACAACCTTCTTGTCACCCATGCGGGCGCCCCAGCGCTCGTTGGGCAGGGCGAAGGGAGCGGCGGACATATTCTCGGTGCCGCCGGCCACGATGATATCAGCGTCGCCGGAGAGGATGGCGCGGGCACCCTCGATGACGGACTTCATGCCGGAGCCGCACACCATGCCCACGGTGTAGGCGGGGACGGAGTAGGGCAGGCCGGCCTTCACGCCCACCTGACGGGCGGGGTTCTGACCCAGGGCGGAAGTGAGGATGCAGCCGAACATCAGCTCATCCACCTGCTCGGGCTTCACGCCGGCGCGGTTCAGGGCTTCCTTGACCACCACAGCGCCCATGTCGGCAGCGGGGGTGTCCTTCAGGGAGCCGCCAAAGGAGCCCACGGCGGTACGGCAGCAGTTGACAACATAGACATCTCTCATGACACATAACCTCCAAAAAAATTGTTGTTCACAATGGGGATCGCATCTGACAAAATTATATACCTCAGCGCCGGAAAAATCAACAGGGAGGTTGGAGCATTTGGAAAAGAAAAGTGCGTTTTTTTATAAAAAGTTTCTGACTGAGGGGAAAAATACACTTCCCTTTTGGTAAGTGTGACGGAGAAATCCCGCCGGAACGGCACAAAGGCCCCCGCGCGCGGCGGGGGCCTTTGGAACAGGGAGTGTTTACTTGTTGCGCAGGGCGCGGCGCACGGCCTTCTCGATCTCGCAGATGATGACCGGGAGGATGGCCAGGCCCAGCACGCAGGCCCACTCGGCGACGGTGAGGGCGCACACCTCGAAGATGCCCATTAGGGGGGGCACCAACAGGACCGCCAGCTGGAGCACCATGCCCACCAGGAAGGCCTTGTTCATGGCGGGGTTGGACAGAATGCCCAGCTTGAAGATGGACTGGTCCTCGCTGCGCACGTCAAAGGCGTGGAACAGCTGGCAGAAGGTCAGCGTGGCGAAGGCCATGGTGTTAGCGGTGGCGTCGGCCAGGTTGGGGTCGCTGAGAACGTATTCGCCAAGATAGTAGGCGGCCAGGGTGAGCAGGCCCACCATGGCGCCCTGCCAGGCCAGCCGGATGGAGAAGCCGCGGTTGAACAGGGACTCCCTGGCGGAGCGGGGCTTTTCCTGCATGACGGAGTGCTCCACCGGCTCCATGCCCAGGGCCAGGGCGGGGAGGGAGTCGGTGACCAGGTTCAGCCACAGCAGCTGCACCGGCACCAGGGGATCCTGGTGGAAGTTGAAGGCGGTGGCCAGGAACAGGGTGACGATCTCGCCGATGTTGCAGGAGAGCAGGTAGTGAATGGCCTTCTTGATATTGGAGTAGATGCCGCGGCCCTGCTCCACCGCGTGGACGATGGTGGCGAAGTTGTCGTCGGTGAGGATCATGTCGGCGGCGCCCTTGGCCACGTCGGTGCCGGTGATGCCCATGGCGCAGCCGATGTCGGCCACCTTCAGGGCGGGGGCGTCATTGACGCCGTCGCCGGTCATGGCCACCACCATGCCCTTCTTCTGCCAGGCCTTGACGATGCGCATCTTATGCTCCGGAGACACCCGGGCGTAGACGGAGAACTTGTCCACGTCCTGCTCCAGCAGCTCCTGGCTCATGAAGTCCAGGTCCTCGCCGGTGATGGCCAGGTCGCCGTCCCGGAAGATGTCCAGCTCCTTGGCGATGGCCACGGCGGTGAGCTTGTGGTCGCCGGTGATCATCACCGGGCGGATGCCGGCGCTGTAGCACTCGGCCACCGCCTGCTTGACCTCCATGCGGGGCGGGTCGATCATGCCCACCAGGCCCACAAAGGTCAGGCCGGTCTCCAGCTCTTCGGTGGTGAGCTCGCCCTGGGGCAGCGCGTCGATATCCTTATAGGCGCAGCCCAGCACGCGCAGGGCCCGCCCGGCCATGGCGGCGTTGGCGTCCTCCACGCCCTTGGCCAGGGCGGGGGTGACGGGGACGGGGGCGCCGTTGAGAATGTGGGAGCACCGGGCCAGGAGCCGGTCGGGGGCGCCCTTGACCATCACCCGCAGCTTGCCGTTCAGGGGATGGATGGTGCTCATGAGCTTCCGGTCGGAGTCGAAGGGCAGCTCGGCCACCCGGGGCATCTCCTTCTCCAGGACGTTCTTGTCCATGCCGTCCTTGAAGGCGGCGTCCACAAAGGCGGTCTCGGTGGGGTCGCCGGCGGTCTTGGCGGAGCCGTCCTCGTTGTAGGTGAGGACGGTGTCGTTGCACAAAGAGCCGATGATCAGGGCTTCCTTGCGGTGCTGGTCCCCTTCGGACCACACCTCCACCACGGTCATCTTGTTCATGGTCAGGGTGCCGGTCTTATCCGAGCAGATGACGCCGGCGCAGCCCAGGGTCTCCACCGCGGGCAGCTTCTTCACAATGGCGTTGTGCTTGACCATGCGCTGCACGCCCAGGGCCAGCACGATGGTGACGATGGCGGGCAGGCCCTCGGGGATGGCGGCCACCGCCAGGGCCACGGCGGACATGAACATCTCCAGCAGGCCCTTGCCGTAGATCAGGCCCACGCCGAACATGACGGCGCACACGCCCAGACAGACGAAGGATAGGGTCTTGGAGATCTCCGCCATTTTGCGCTGGAGCGGGGTGGTGGCGTCGTCCTCGCTGGTGAGCATCTTGGCGATGCGGCCCACCTCGGTCTCCATGCCGGTGGCGGTGACCACGCACACGGCGCGGCCGTTGGTGATGACGGTGGAGGATACCACCATGTTCTTCCGGTCGCCCAGGGCGGTCTCCTCGGGCAGGGAGTCGATGGCCTGCTTGCTCACCGGGACGGACTCGCCGGTCATGGCAGACTCATCCGCCTTCAGGTTGGCGCACTCCAGGATACGGGCGTCGGCGGGGACCAGGTCGCCGGCCTCCAGCACGATGATGTCGCCGGGCACCAGCAGATCGGTGTCCAGCCGGACCATCTCGCCGTTGCGGATGACCTTTGCCAGGGGCGCCGACATTTTTTGCAGGGCCTCCAGCGCCTTTTCCGCGCTGTTCTCCTGGGAGATGGAGATGCAGGCGTTGACGATGACGATGACCAGGATGATCACCGCCTCGATCCACTCCTCGCCGCCGGAGGAGATGAGGGAGAGGACAGCCGCAACGAGCAGCACGATGATCATGGGGTCCTTCATCTGGTTGAGGAACCGCACCGCCAGGCTTTCCTTCTTGGCGCCCTCCAGCCGGTTGGGGCCGTATTTGGCCAGGCGTTGCTCCGCCTGGCTGGAACTCAGGCCCTTGCGCTGGTCAGACTCCAGATCGGACATGACCTGGTCAGGGGTTTTGGTGAACCATTGGCTCACAGTGACAACACTCCTTTTTTATGTGACCTTTCATGACATACTATACCAGGGACTTGGAACGAAACATAGGGAAGGGCTGTCCCCAGGCCCGGACAGAAAGAAAAGACTTACCCGCGGCGGGGCTGCCGCGGATAAGTCTCATCATTTCATACAAGGCCAGGCGGCGGACCGCCATGCTGTTGGCGCTTGTCACAGAGAAAAGACTCTGCTGACTACTCCCTTATGCTGAACGTATTGTATCAGCAGGACAAGGGAACTGTCAAGGAAAAGTTCGCTAAAATTAGGGGCAAAAACCTTGACAAATGTTTTGGATTGATCAAGAATTGCCGGAATCGCCGGAAGAGGGCTGGGCGGAGGCGTCGGCGCTCTCGGCCTGGAGCTGCTCGGCCATGGCGCTCTGCCAGGCGTTGTAGCGGGCGTAGAAATCGGCCACATCCAGATTCTCCACCGCCTGGACGGGGGTGACCTCCGCCGCCTCCAGCCACTGGGCGGTCAGGGCGTTGAAGGCGGACTGCCGGCAGGCATCCCGGTAGTTCTCCGGATCCACCGGGAGGCGCAGCAGGATGTGGTAGCCGTAGGCGGTCTCCACAATGCCGGACAGCTCGCCGGGCTCCAGCTCCAACGTGGCCTCCCGGAAACCGTCCACCAGGGAAGCGGTGTTGTCATAGACATAGCCGTCGGGGGAGGCCAGCGTGCCGTCGGCGTTGCGGCCGTCCTCGCTGTACTCCTCCATCAGCTGGTCAAAGAGGGTCTCCATGTCATCGCTGGCCTGGAGCTGGGCCAGAAGATCCTCGGCCAAGGCCTTCTTTTCCGCCACCGTCGCCTCGTCCAGGGCGGGGTAGGCATAGGAGCCGTCCTCCTGGACGGTGGGGGTGCCCTCGGGATCCACCGTCATGAGCAGGATGTGCTTGACGCCGAAAATGCCGTTGTCAGAGACATACTGCTCCAGCTCCGCCTGGGTGGGGTCGCTGGTCTGGGAGTCCAGCAGGTTGTCGTAATAGCTGTCCACGGAGAAGATGAACTCCATGGTCTCATCGGTGAGGCCGAACAGCTGCTTCTGGTTGTCATAGGCCTGCTGGCCGTTGGCCATCATCTGCTCCTGAATGTCGGCGCGCTGCTCGTCGGTCAGAGGGCAGCCGGCCTCCATCGCCTTCTGCTCCAGCAGCGCGTAGGAGGCGGCGGCGTTGAGACTGTCCTGGAGCAGCTGGTCGGCGTAGCTCTCCACGCTCACGCCCGACAGGCCGTAGAAATAGATGGCCTGCTCCAGATTGGCGCAGTTCAGGGCCAGCAGGTACGAAAACAGGTCGGCGGGGACCTCCTGCCCGTTGACGGTGAGGGCAGTCTCATCAGCTGCCAGGCCGGCGGAAAACGTCGGCAGGTCCTGGGAGAGATCGGCGACGATCTCCTGCGCGGAGGGGGAGGCGCTGGGATCAGCGCTGGCGGAGGCAGAGGGGGAGGCGCTGGGATCGCCGCTGGGATCGGCGTCAGGCGCCTGGCAGGCGCACAGGGACAGCAGCAACCCGGCGGAGAGCAGCGCGGCAAGCAAACGGTGTTTCATGGTGTGAGATTCTCCTATCTTCTTCAATGAGACGTCCCGGGCCGGAGCCCGGCGGATGTGAGACATTGTACCACCCCCGCGGGGAAAAGACAATGGGCCGGGGGAAAGGTTCACGATTTGTTTTCACCCTCCCGGGGGAACAGGGCGGCGTACCGCTCCACCACGGCGGAGGCCTGGCGCAGGGGGTCCTCGCCTTTCCGCAGGCGCAGGGTGAGGGCGGCCCTGTCCCCGGGGGAGAAGAGCAGCCGGCCGGAGAAGCTGCCAGCCAGGGCGGACACGGCCTGAAGGTCGAACCGGGCCAGGGTAAATGTAATCCGGTCCCCCTTCTGGGCGATGTCGGAGATGCCGCAGGCGGCGGCCTGGCCCCGGAGCTGGGCGATGGCAATGAGGTTGTTCACCGGGCGGGGAGGGTCGCCGAACCGGTCGATGAGCTCGTCGGTCATGTCGTCGGCGTCCTCCTGGGTGCGGATGCGGGCAATGCGCCGGTACAGATCCATGCGCTGCTCGGCGGAGGGGACATACCGGTCGGGAATGGCTGCGGACACGTTCAGATCGGCGGTGCACTCCTGGCGGGGCGGCAGGGCCTCGCCCTTTTCCTCCAGCACCGCCTCCTCCAGCAGCTTCAGGTACAGATCATACCCCACGCTCATGAGGAAGCCGGACTGTTCCGGGCCCAGCAGGTTGCCGGCGCCCCGGATCTCCAGATCCCGCATGGCGATTTTGAAGCCCGCGCCGAATTCGGCAAACTCCCGGATGGCGCTCAGCCGCTTGGCGGCGATCTCCGAGAGGACCTTGCCCGGGCGGTAGGTGAGGTAGGCGTAGGCCCGGCGGGGGGAACGGCCCACCCGGCCCCGGATCTGGTGGAGCTGGGCCAGGCCCAGTTTGTCCGCGTCCTCGATGATGAGGGTATTCACGTTGGCGATGTCGATGCCCGTCTCGATGATGGTGGTACACACCAGCACATCCACGTCCCCGTCGGACATGCGGGTCATGACGTCGTTCAGCTCTTCCTGGCTCATCTTTCCGTGGCCCACGGCAATTTCCACACTGTCCCCCAGCAGCGTGCGCAGGTGGGCGGCGGTGCGCTCAATGGTGTCCACCCGGTTGTGGAGATAGTAGACCTGACCCCCCCGCTCCAGCTCCCGGCGGATGGCGTCGGCCAGCACGGACCAGTCGTGCTCAAGCACATAGGTCTGCACCGGCTGGCGGTTGGCGGGAGGCTCCTCAATGGCGGACATGTCCCGGATGCCAGACAGGGCCATGTTCAGGGTGCGGGGGATGGGGGTGGCGGACAGGGTGAGCACATCCACCTGTTTGGCCAGCTCTTTCAGCCGCTCCTTGTGGGTGACGCCGAAGCGCTGTTCCTCGTCCACCACCAGAAGGCCCAGATTTTTGAACTTCACATCTTTCTGCAGCAGCCGGTGGGTGCCGATGAGCAGGTCCAGCGAGCCGTCTTCCGCCCCGGCCAGGGCCTTTTTCATCTGGGTCGCCGTGCGGAAGCGGTTGACCACGTCGATCTCCACCGGGTATTTGGCAAACCGGCTCTTGGCGGTGAGGTAGTGCTGCCGGGCCAGCACGGTGGTGGGCACCAGGATGGCGGCCTGCTTGCCGTCCAGCACGCATTTCATCACCGCCCGCAGGGCCACCTCGGTCTTGCCATAGCCCACGTCCCCGCACAGCAGCCGGTCCATGGGCCGGGGAGTTTCCATGTCCCGCTTGATCTCCCGCACGCACCGCAGCTGGTCCTCCGTCTCCTCATAGGGGAAGTCGTCCTCAAACTCCTTCTGCCAGGGGGAGTCGGGGGAGAAGGCGTAGCCCGGCTGGCGCTGGCGCTGGGCGTAGAGCTGGATCAGGCCCTTGGCCAGATCTTTCACCGCGGCCCGGGTGCGGCTCTTGGCCCGCTCCCAGTCGGTGCCGCCCAGCCTGGACAGCTTCTTGGTTTCCGGATCGTCCCCGCCGCCGATGTACTTGGAGATGGAGTCCAGCTGGGTGGCGGGGAGGTACAGGGTATCCGTGCCGGCGTAGGCCAGCTTGATATAGTCCTTCTGCACCCCGTCCACCTGCATCTTCACCAGGCCCACAAAACGGCCGATGCCGTGGTGCTCGTGGACGATGAGGTCGCCGGGGGACAGGTCGGTGAAGGAGTCCACCCGCCGCCGGTCCTGGGCGTGCTTGAGCCGCTTGCCCCGCCTGCGCCGCCCGCTGCCGTCCCCTTCGGACAGCACGGCCCAGCCGCTGCCCACATAGTCAAAGCCGGAGGACAGGCCGCCCACGGCGATGGTCACCCCGCCGGGCCGGGGCAGATCATGGAGCTGGAAGTCCACGGCGGAGCGGATTTTGCGCTCCCGGAGCAGGGCCTGAAGGTTCAGCGCCCGCTGTTCGCTGCCCACCAGCACCACCGTGGCCGCGCCGGACTGCTGGAACTGGGTGAGGTCGGCGGCCGCCGTCTCCAGATTGACGCCGAAGGTGGACAGCTGGCGCCCCTGCACGGCCAGCAGGGCCCGGGGGGGCAGCGGGGTGGACGAGGTGGCAAAGGAGTCGAAGAAGCACAGCGCGTGTTCATCGGCCAGCAGGGCCATCAGTTCCTCCAGCCCCGCGGCGAAGACGGCGTGCCTGCCGTCCAGAAGCCCCTGCTCCACCAGGGTTTTCACGTCTTCCCCCAGCTGCCAGAGCCAGTTTTTGGCCCGCTCCGCCACCCGGCCGGACTCGGAAAAGCAGACCACGCTGCCCGGGGGCAGGTGGTGGGCGGCGGTGGTGAGGGTGGGATAGCGCGCGGGGAGCAGCCGGTCCGGGGTGGGCACCCACCGGCCCTGTTCGTCCCGGGTGGGCAGGGCCTCGCTCACCGGCAGGAATACCGCCTGGTCCAGCCTGGCCACCCGGCGCTGGCTGGATACGTCGAACAGCCCCATGGAATCCACGTCCCGATCCCAGAATTCCACCCGCACGGGGTGGTCCTGGGCGGGGGAATATACATCCAGAATGCCCCCCCGCAGGGCGAACTGGCCCACGCCCTCCACCTGGTCGCACCGGGTATAGCCCAGGGCGGACAGCCGGTCGGCCAGCTCTTCCAGGTCGTACTGGCCGCCGGCATCAATCCTCAGCGTGTGTTCCGCCAGCTCCTCCGGGGAGAGGGTGCGCTGGAGCAGGGCCTCCACCGTGGCCACCACCAGGGGGGCTTTGTCCAGGGCCATGCTGTGGAAGGCGGCCAGCCGCAGATGCTCCCACTGGCGGGAGGCCACCGCCCCGTCGTGGAAGAGAAACTCCCGGGCGGCCAGCAGGGTGACCGGCTCCCCGGTAAAGGCGGCCAGGTCGGAGGTCAGGCGGCGGCCCTCCTCCTCGTCGGCGCACACCATCACCACCGGACAGTCCAGCCGCCGGCGCAGCCCGGCGGCAAAGTGGGCCCGGTGCACCGCAGCCAGGCCGGACAGCGCGGCGGGGGAGCTTCCCGCCTCCAAGGCATCCAGCAGCTGTTGAAATTGTGGGACTTGATCCAGAATGTGAAGCAGTGCCTGCATAGCGCACCTCGCAGTCAAAACGTTACAAAATATGGAAGTTACGGGCGTGAAGACCCCGCCGCCCGGCGGGCCGGGGAGGGGGAGTCAATTATATTGATTCATGGCCTTGTCCATGCCCTGGGACAGCAGGCATTCCACCGCCTGGGCGGCCCGGCGGGCCGCTTCGTCCATGGCTTTTTTGTCCTCGCCCTGGAGCTTGCCCAGCACCCAGTCGGCCATGTCGTAGTCGGGGTGGGGCTTGCCGCCCACGCCCACCTTCAGCCGGGGGAACTGGTCGGTGCCCAGGTGCTGGATGATGCTCTTCAGGCCGTTGTGGCCGCCGGCGGAGCCGCCCTTGCGGAGGCGCAACTTGCCCAGGGGGAGGTCCACATCGTCGGAGATGACCAGCACGTGGTCGGGAGGGAGCTTGTAGAACCGGGCGGCCTCTCCCACCGCTTCGCCGGACAGGTTCATATAGGTCACCGGCTTCATCACCAGTACCCCCTGCCCGCCGATGACGGCGGTGTTGGTGAGGGCGTGGAACTTCAGGCGCTGGACGGGGAAGTCCCCCCGGTCGGCCAGTTCGTCAACGACCCGGAACCCGGCGTTGTGGCGGGTATTTTCATACTGATCCCCGGGATTGCCCAGGCCGACCACCAGCCAGGTCACGGGGGCTTTTTTCTGAAACAGCATAGGCACACCTCAAACAATGGGAAAGAAAACAGGGCGAGAAGCCGGACTTCTCGCCCCGTTTTATCTGATGGGAAAAGCAACCGGTTCCGGTGCTCAGTTGAACAGCTTGGAGACAGAGCGCTCCTCGTAGATGCGCTCGATGGCCTCGGCAAAGATGTGGGCCACAGAGAGGTATTTGATCTTGGGGCAGACGGTGGCCACATCGTCCCGGGGACGGATGGTGTCCAGGAAGAGCACCTCGTCCAGGCAGGAGGCGTTGATCCGCTCGTAGGCGGGGCCGGAGAGGACGCCGTGGGAGGCGCAGGCGGTGACGGACTTGGCGCCGCCCAGCTCCACCAGGGCGTTGGCGGCGTGGCACAGGGACCCGCCGGTATCCACCATGTCGTCCAGCAGGATGACGTGCTTGCCCCGCACGTCGCCGATGATGTTCATGACCTCGGAGGAGTTGGCCTTCTGGCGGCGCTTGTCCACGATGGCCATGGGCATATCCAGCTTCTGGGCGAAGGCCCGGGCCCGGGCCACGCTGCCCACGTCGGGGGAGACCACCATGGTCTCGTCATGGCAGGCGGCGTACCGGCGCAGGAAATGCTCCACAAAGACGGGGGAGCCACGGAGATTGTCCACGGGAATGTCGAAGAAACCCTGGATCTGGTCGGCGTGGAGGTCCATGGTGAGGACCCGGTCGGCGCCGGCGCGGGTGATCAGGTTGGCCACCAGCTTGGCGGAGATGGGATCGCGGGGCTTGGTCTTGCGGTCCTGACGGGCGTAGCCGAAATAGGGGATGACGGCGGTGATGCGCCCGGCGGAAGCCCGCTTCAGCGCGTCAATCATGATGAGCATCTCCATCAGATTGTCGTTGACGGGGCTGCAGGTGGACTGGACCACGAACACATCGGAGCCACGGACGGTCTCGTAGATGGACACAAAATTTTCCCCATCGGAGAAAGCGCCCACCTCAGCATTGCCCAGAGGGATGCTGATGTCGTTGCAGATGGCCTCTGCCAGTGCCTTGTTGGAACTGCCGGAGAAGATCTTCAGGTCCTTGCCGTGTGAAATCATAATGTTACTTCCTCTCTCTGTGAGTGAATGTTGAGTGGATCCTATTTCCTCCTGCCGGAGCAGGAAAAGGCTCATTTCCGCTTGTCGCTCCAGTCCTGCTTGACCACCTGCCGGGAGCGGCCGATGACGAAGCTGTGTTCCGGCACGTCGTCCGTGATGGTGGTGCCGGCGGCGATGTAGGCGCCATCCCCCACGGACACCGGGGGGATAAACTTGGTCTGGCAGCCGATGAACACATTGGCGCCGATGGTGGTGCGGGACTTCACCTTCCCGTCGTAGTTGCAGGTGACCGTGCCGCAGCCGAAGTTGCAGCCGGGGCCCACGTCGCTGTCGCCCACATAGGTGAGGTGGGCCATCTTGGTGCCCTGGCCCAGGTTGCAGTTTTTCAGCTGGACGAAGGCGCCGATCTTGGAGCCCTCCTCCAGCACGCTGTGGGGGCGCAGGTGGGCGAAGGGGCCCACCTCGCAGCGGGAGGCGATGGAGCTGTCCTCGCACTGGGAGGAGTTGATCTTGGCGTGATCTCCCACGGTGCAGTTGGTGAGCATGGTGTTGGGGCCGATCTCACAGTTTGCACCGATCACGGTGTCCCCCCGGAGAATGGTGCCGGGCAGCAGCAGGGTGCCCGCGCCCACCTGAACGGTGTCCTCCACATAGACGGCGGAGGGATCCATCATGAAAACGCCGGCGGCCAGCAGCTGCTGACGCTTGGCGTCGAAGTCAGTTTGTTGCAAAGGGAAAGCCTTCCTTTCGGCTGAGATTGGGCGCAGGCCAGAAAACGCCACTATCATTATAACAGACGGAAAAATTTTTTGAAGAGTTTTTTCGACTTTTTTTCAGATTCTTTTCGTGCGCTTTTTGGAGAGAGGGTACAAGGGCGGGGCCGAGGCGCCTCAGCACGGCTGCGGGAGCCAGCGCTGGACCCTCCGGGTGCGGTAAATCCGGGCCACCTCCAGGGCGGCGCACACCTTATCGGCCAGATTGACGGCCACGGCCTCCTTGGAGCGGGGCAGATGGATGGCCAGCGGCCACATGTGGGTGAGAATGGCGTTGGCCTCCTTCTCGCTCAGGTCGGGGCACAGGGCCCGGGCATTGCGCAGGGCGGCCACCGGATGGTCCAGGCACTGGTTGCCCGGATGGGCGGAGCGGTCGGAGGAATCGTAGAGAAACAGGTCGTGGAGCAGCCCCGCCCGGGCGGCGGCCCGGCAGTCCCAGCCGAACCGGCGGGCGATGCGGAAGGCCACATAGGATACAAACAGGGAGTGCTCATAGCAGGTGACGGCATAGTGATGGCGCCAGCGCCTCATCTCGTTGACCTCCCGGCTGGAGAGCAGGGGGGCGACACAGTCCAGAAACGCGGCGTTGACCTGACGGAGATCGGATTGAACCATGGATATGTTAGCTCCTTTGGCGATAGAATGGTCCGGACCGGGCGGTCCGGCAGACGATATTACAGATAGTATAACAGATGCGCGGGATTCTGTCAGCCGCCTTTTGTAACTTTTCGCCGGGGAGTTTCTGGAGATTTCCCGGCAGAATGCACAGGGCCCGGCACTGAAATCATATTGACAGTCCCGCTGTCCTATGATAGAATTACTGTACTAATACAGATAATACAGAAAGGGGGAGGCGCCATGATCCAGCTGAATTACCGGGATGGACGGCCCATCTACGAGCAGGTGCGGGACGGACTGCGGCAGCTGCTGGTGGTGGGAGCCATTCAGCCGGGGGATAAGCTGCCCTCCGTGCGCAGTCTGGCGGCTCAGCTGGCCATCAACCCGAACACCATCCAGCGGGCCTATGAGACGCTGGAGCAGGAGGGATATGTCTACTCCGTGCCGGGAAAGGGGAGCTTTGCCGCCCGGCGGGAGGAGATTGACGGCACCCGGCGGCAGGAGCTGCTCTCCCGGCTGGACGAGCTGGCGGAGGAGCTGATGTACCTGGGGGTCACCCCGGAGGAGATCGCCCGGCGGTGCGCCCGGGCGGCGGAAAAGAAACAGAGCAAGGGAAAGGAGGGGGCGGCCCATGATTGAGGTCAAACATGTGGTGAAGAGCTTCGACGGGTTCCACGCCCTGGACGATCTGACCATGACGGTGCCCCGGGGGGCCATCTACGGCCTGGTGGGCCCCAACGGGGCGGGCAAGTCCACCATCCTGCGGCATCTGTCCGGGGCCTACCGCCAGGACTCCGGGGAAATCCTGCTGGAGGGGCAGCCCATCTTTGAAAACCCCGCCGCCAAGATCCGCATATGCGGCATTCCCGACGAGCTGTATTACTTCGGCTCGGCCACCGTGGGGGAGATGATGCGCTTTTACCGGCACATCTACCCCCGGTTTGACCTGGAGCGCTATGAGAAGCTGAAGGAGGCCTTCCCTGCGCTGCGGGAGAAGCAGGCCATCCGCCGCATGTCCAAGGGCATGCAGAAGCAGGCGGCCTTCTGGCTGGCCCTGTGCTGCCGGCCGGACTACCTGCTGCTGGACGAGCCGGTGGACGGCCTGGACCCGGTAATGCGCCGGCAGGTGTGGTCCCTGCTCATGGGGGACGTGGCGGAGCACGGCACCACGGTGGTGGTGTCCTCCCACAACCTGCGGGAGCTGGAGGACGTGTGCGATCATGTGGGCATCCTCAGCCACGGGAAGATGGCCCTGGAGCGCTCCCTCAGCGAGCTGCAGGAGGGCACGGTGAAGCTGCAGATCGCCTTCCGCCAGGAGTTCCCGCCGGTGCTGCCGGAGGACATCCATGTGCTGCACCGCTCCAATCTGGGCCGGGTGTACACCTACATCGTCCGGGGCGGGCCGGAGGACGTGATGGCCCGCTTTGCCGTGTACGACCCGCTGTTCCAGGAGGCGCTGCCCCTGAGCCTGGAGGAGATCTTTGTCTACGAGATGGGAGGTGAGGACTATGCGGTCCGGGACATTGTGCTTTAACGCCACGCTGTTTCGCAAGCACCTGCTGCGGTTCTGGCCCGTCTGGGCGGTCCAGCTGGTGATCCTGGCCCTGGCGCTGCCCCTCAACGCCCTGATGCTGCTGCGGATGGATCTGGAGGCCCATGGCGGCGTCACGGGGGGATATCTGGAGAACTTTGCCCGGTATACGGTCCCGGGGATGACGGATCTGTCCCTGATGTTGGCGGTGGTGCTCGGCCTGCTGGCGGCCATGGCGGCGTGCAGCCACCTGTACAGCCAGAAGTCGGCCAATTTCATGGGCGCGCTGCCGGTGCGCCGGGAGGGGCTGTTCTTCAGCCACTATCTGGCGGGGCTGGTGACGGTGCTGGTCCCCGGGGTGATCGCCTTCCTGCTCACCCTCCTGGTGGAGCTGACGGGGGGCTGCCTGCTGCCGGGCCAGCTGGGCTACTGGCTGGGGTACACCTGCTCGGCGGGGTTTTTCTTCTACACCTTCGCCGTCTTTCTGGGCATGTTCACCGGCCACATCCTGGCCCTGCCCGCCTTCTACGGCATTTTCAACCTGCTGGCCTACGTGGTGATGGCCATGCTGAACGGGGTGCTGGACATCTTTTATTACGGCTTTGGCTCCCTGCCCGACTGGGTGGGCAAGACGGTGAGCTGGCTCACCCCGGTGGTGAACTTCGGAGGGCTCCAGATGGGGGTGCTGGGGGAGTGGCATGACTACGGGAGCTCCCCCCACCTGCTGTGGATCTATCCCCTGGCCGCCCTGGCGCTGGCGGCGGGCGCCCTGCTGCTCTACCGCCGGCGGAACCTGGAGAGTGCCGGGGACGTGGTGGCGGTGCGGGTGATGCGCCCGGTGTTCCAGTACGGCGTGGCGTTGTGCGCCGGGCTGTTCTTCGGCATGATGACCAGGGCCATTCTGAACCTGGGAGAGGTCGAGCTGATGGTGGCCATCTTCCTGTGGGGCATCGCCGGCTACTTCGTGGCCCGGATGCTGCTGAGCAAGAGCTTCCGGGTGCTGCGGTACTGGAAGGGGGCTGTGGCGGTGGGGGTGGCCTTCCTGGCCCTCTTCGCCGTGGTGGGCTTCGACCTCACCGGCTTTGAGACCCGGGTGCCCCGGGCCCAGGACGTGGCCAGCGTCTCCATCCGGGGCATTCAGGCCCCGCCCTTTGACGGGGGGAGCTATGTGGACGCCGTGCTGGACGACCCGGAGGACATCGCCGCTGCCGTGGCTCTGCACCAGTCGTTTGTGGACCGGCGGGAGTGGGCGGATCAGCCCGCCGCCATCTCCGCCGACGAGTATGTGGGCTACACAGAGTACTACGTGACCTACCAGCTGAAAGACGGCTCCACCCTGTCCCGGAGCTACAACCACGTTCTGGTGGATCAGGGGGCGAACCAGACCCTGCAGGCCCTGCTCAGCGACCCGGAGGTGATCCTGCAGTCCTACGCTCTGGCCCAGATGGAGCAGCGTGGGAAGCTGATCTGGGCCCAGGCGCCGGAGATGGGTATCGCCTACGGAGAGGAGGCCCGGACCCTGCTGGACGCGGTGCTGGAGGACATCGCCGCCGGCCGGCTGGGCGTCCACACCCTGGGCGGGACGGAGGACGCCGGCATGCCCGAAGTCATATTCCAGTGGAGAGTGTCCGGCAGGGAGGACGAACCGCCCTATTATGGGACGGACTATGAGAGAGAGATCAGAGTGGCCGTCCCCGACACGGCGTCCAGCACCCTGGCGGTGATGGAGCGGCTGGCCGGGCAGAACGGGTGAAAAAACGGACCGGGCGGACGGGAAAGCGCTTTCCCGTCCGCCGGTTTTCTGCTATAATGGGGATACAACTGCGACAAGGAGGATGGAGCCATGACTGCCCGCGAGGAGTTTCTGGACATCTATCAGACCTATATCCACCGGGAGGGGGCGGCAGAGCTGCTGGACTACCTCACCAACAAGAGCGACTTTTTCACCGCCCCCGCCTCCGCCCGGTACCACGGGGCCTATGTGGGCGGGCTGTGCCAGCACAGCGTCAACGTGTTCCGCTGCCTGGAGGACTACCTGGCCCGGCCCCGGGTGCGGGAGACCTATGGCCTGTCCTATGACATGGAGTCGGTGGCGGTGGTGGCCCTGCTCCACGACCTGTGCAAGGTGGGCTGCTACCGGGCGGGCACCCGCAACGTGAAGAACGACGCCACCGGCCAGTGGGAGAAGGTGCCCACCTTCTTCTACGAGGACAAGCTGCCCTACGGCCACGGGGAGAAGTCGGTGTACATCATCTCCGGCTTTATGCGCCTGAGCCGGGAGGAGGCCATGGCCATCCGCTGGCACATGGGCTTTTCCGGCCCCGAGGACGACCGCACGGTGGGCCAGGCCCTTCAGCAGTATCCCCTGGCCTTTGCCCTGGCCACGGCGGACATGGAGGCCTCCTACTTCCTGGAGGGGGAGGACGGGAAATAAGGGCCGCGCCATCGGAAAACAGAGAACACCTCCCGCCGGGATTTGCTTCCCGGCGGGAGGTGTTTTTGTACTAAAGAAAACCACTCGCTAGGCGAGTGGTTCAAGAGAAGCCTAAAGGCGATGATGAAGACAAAAAGACTCCCTTTGCTTTAGAATAGAGATGCGGTCTGCCAACTGCACGCCAAAAAGCAAAGGGAGGTCGTCATTACAGTGAATGACGTAAAAAGTTTAGCTCATACGAAAGTACAGTTTACAAGGGACTACACAGGGTAACGGTCTGACGGGAGGATTACCGCCCGTCAGATTTTCCA
>CALWXH010000011.1 GCA_944385465.1 uncultured Oscillospiraceae bacterium
TCATCAGAGCCAGAACCAGCGCGAGAATCTTCTTCAGATTTCTCATTTCGGATGTTCCTCCTTTTGTTTTTTCCCTCGTTTCCCGCCATAAGAAGATGAGCCATTTTCTTATGTTTAAACCGCAAAATAGAAAGCGGACTGCATCTTGCCGGAGGAGCGACTCTTCCGGTGAGAATGCAGTCCGTTTTCAAATAAGAAGCTGTGTCAAGTTATGTATTATTGGAGGTGGTTCCACGACCCACTTCAACGCCGTAGCGCCGTAGCCGGTTGTACAGTGTGTTGCGGCTGAGGTGCAGTGCACGCGCTGTAGCGGCGATATTGTAGCGGCACTCCTGTAGCGTTCGCAGAAGCAGATCTTTTTCAAGCGTGTTTTGCAGATCTTTCACGTTGTGAGAGGCAAGGATCTCCGTCTCTGTGCCGCTGTCCAGGTCTTCTCCTAGCTGTTCCCGGATCATGTCTATGGTGATATCTTTGCCGTCACCGATGATGGTCAGTTTGGTGATCAGATTTCGGAGCTGTCGGACGTTGCCTGGCCAGGCATATTGCTTGAACCACTGGATGGCGTCCGGCGTAATATTACAGGGGGTTTCGGCATGGGAGAGGAAATGGCGGGTTAGAAGCTCAATGTCTGCTGCGCGCTCTCGAAGGGGCGGAATTTTGATTTCAAAAGTGCCAAGCCGGTAATAGAGATCCTGGCGGAAGGAGCCTTCCCGGACTTTTTTGTGAATGTCACAATTTGTAGTGGCGATTATGCGTGCTTTTAAAGGAATCAGTGTGTTGCCGCCAAGACGTTCGAATTCCCGCTCCTCGATGACGCGCAACAGTTTGGACTGCATGCGCAGATCCAGACTGCCGATCTCGTCCAGGAGGATGGTCCCATTTCCCGCAATTTCAAATTTGCCCAGTTTGGTGGAATGGGCACCGGCAAAAGCGCCCTTTTCATATCCAAATAGCTCACTTTCCAGAAGCTCAAAGGGGATGGCATTGCAGTTGATCCGGACAAAGGGGCGGCGTTCCTCTTTGTTGGCATAGGTGTGGATTCCGCTGGCCAGAATTTCCTTCCCGGTGCCGGTTTCACCAGAGATTACAATGGGATAGTCGTGCTTGGCAATTTTCTTTGCATAATAGATCAGCTTTTTTGTTCTGGGGTCTTCTGTGAGAAAGTCGTCAAGAGAGTAGTTTGCCTCTGCCCGGGACAACTGATGGTAAAGCCCCATGGAATAGTCATCGAACACATTTTCCCGCACCAGATTCTTCAGTTTTTCCACGCCACGGAAGATGATGACGCCGAAGGCACCGAGAATGTTGTCGTTGCGGTCGAACAGCGGGATCATATGGGTGATGCAGGTTTGTCCGTTGATGATGTGAATCCGCCCCATAACGGCTTTGCCTGTGGAGAGCATTTCCGGATAAGGGGAAGCGGAGTCCAGTTCGGAGATGTGCATGCCAATACTTTCCTCATTAGGACGCCCCCAGATCAGAGGGGAGCTGTCTGAGCAATGGATGATATAACCGTCTTTATCCATGATGCAGGATTCGTCGAAGGCCAGATCCATGACACCCTTGAGCAGTGGACCAATGTTGTAGAGGTCCTTCGGCTTGATTACGATTTTTTTCATAAGTGGTCACCACACATTACCAATATTGCCTAGTTGTTCAGAAGTGTGAATATGTATAGGACGAGTGTATATTAATTGAATGAAATTGTCAATAAAAATGAGACGATACGATGAAAAAATATATACAATAGATAAAAATGGCCTTGCGAGAGAAAAAAGACCGTTGGTATAATGTGATTGTCGAGAAGGAATTACGAAGGAAAGCACATGATTACTTCTCCGGCTCAAAGAGGAGAAACAAGGAATATTGTGAGATCGGTGGGAAGGAGAGTGCGTGATGGATGGATTAGAGTACTTATCTGCGGCGGAGCTGGTCTGGGAAATTAAGCAGAAGAGAATTTCGCCGGTTGAAGTGGTGGAGGCATTTATCAATCGTATTGAAAAACGTAATCCCAGCATCAATGCGGTGGTACAGAAGCAGTATGAGTATGCGAGGAAACGAGCTCGAGAACTGGAACAGCGATTGATGGCGGGGGCTGCTGAAGGGGACTTTTTTGGTGTGCCAACCGCGCTGAAAGACTTCCTTCCGGGAAAGCCTGGATGGACTGGTTCCTTCGGCGGAATCCGTGTACTGAAAGACCAGGTGGATCCGGCCTGCTCTAATTACAGTGAAAATATGGAGAAGGCAGGGGCGATTCTAATGGGAAAGACCAATTCGCCCTCTATGGCCTACCGGGGCACCTGTGATAACTATCTCTATGGGGCGACGGGTAATCCGTTCAACCCAGCATACAACTCTGGTGGTTCTTCCGGTGGCAGTGCGGCCGCGGTGGCAGATGGATTGTTTCCGGTGGCAGAGGGGACTGATGGCGGTGGGTCCATCCGAATTCCGGCAGCCTGGTGCGGAATATACGGATTCAAAGCATCGGTGGGAACCATTCCGTCCATTGCGAGGCCCAATGCCTTTTGTGAGACGCATCCATTCTGCTTTGATGGAGCTTTGACCCGGACGGTGGAAGATAGTGCCATGGCATTGAATCAGATGGCCTATTTCGATCCGAGAGACCCGCTGTGTGTTGAACGCCCCAAAATAAATTATTTGGATGCGTTGCAACAGTCTATCCGCGGCTGGAAGATCGGATTTACAAGAAATTTTGATGTATTCCCGGTGGAACCGGAGATTGCAGACACGGTGGAACGTGCCGTGAAGAGATTTCAGGAAGCCGGGGCGATTGTAGAGCCTGTGAGGTTTCATTTGCCCCGGGATCACTATGAACTGGCGCAGGCATGGAGTCGGGAGATCAATATCAACACAGTTGATTCAGTGGAACGGCTCAAGCAAGGTGGAATTGATCTGCTAGGCGAACATCGCAGAGATATCCCACCAGAACTTGCGGATGCGCTGGAGATCGCATACGAAGAGACCTATTTAGATTACGGTCGGTATGAGCAGATTCGCACAGAAATTTATGACGCTATGCAAGATGCGTTCAGTCGCTATGATCTGATTGTATCTCCCACTGTGGCTTGCAATCCGGTGCCGAATGCGACGGATGGAAATACCCTTGGGCCAGAGCTAATCAATGGGCAGCGGGTGGAAAGATTGATCGGATATTGCATGACGTATTTTATGAATTTCACCGGTCATCCAGCAGCCTCTGTGCCGGCGGGGCTGTCTTCAGCGGGATTCCCTGTGGGGATGCAGATCATCGGTCGGCGGTTTCATGACAGTGATGTATTGGCAGCCAGTGCGGTCTTTGAACGCATCCAGCCCTGGAAAGACCTGTATCTGATTGTGCAGCGGAGGAAGATTTGAGGAAAAACAGAGAAAAAGGAGAGTGAAACAATGAACATTCCTGTGTTGGTAATGGTGTTGGTCTATGAATTTATTGTTTGCATTGGCATCGGCTTGTTTCTGATTATTCGGGACAAACGAAAAGCAAACCTGGATGAAGGTGACAACTTCGCCTTGGCAGGCCGGAAAATGGGATATGCTACGCTGATTCCCACCATGGCGTTGACAGCTTTGGGAAACGCCCATTTTACAGGTATGTTCCAGATGTCCTTTGATCTGGGCGCCACAGCCATGTGGTTCATCTTCGGAAATACCTGCCACTTTGTGGTGCTGTGCCTGTGCACCGGCCCCTGGATTCGGAAAATGGAAGTGGCCACGGTATCCCAAGCCATTGAAAAATTGTATGGAAAGAAGATTTGCCTGGCTATCTCCTGTGCCATGTCTGGCGTGACCTTCGGGGTGCTGACTGTAGAGTGCCAAGGCATGGGGCTTATCTTCAGCTCCCTCACCAATTTCCCGCTGGTGACCGCGACCATCATTGTTGGCATTTTTGGTATCTTCTATGTGATCATTGCCGGCATGAAGGAAGTGGGTGCGGTCAACCTGGTGAACATCATTGTGCTGTATATCGGCGTGATTTTTGCGGTGTTCTTTATTGGTAAGGCACTGCCTGGTGGAAGTTTTGATTATGTCACCGATACCCTGATGGCAAATACGGAGACTGAGTTTATGACCAAACTCTTTGCGTCCCCATCCCTGTGGTTCAGCTTTGCCTTGGCCAATATTATCAGTACGGTATTCTATGGCCCCGTGAGTCAGGCCAACTGCCAGGCGCCTATGTCTGCCAAGAATGCCAAGGTGATCCGCCGCTCCCTGTGGGTTGTGGCCATCATTAATGGTATGTTTGGCGTATTCTCTGTGAGCATTGGTCTGGCTGCCCGCACTCTGCCGGAGTACGCTGCTGCTGGCGCCAACAATGCTGCGCTGCACATGATGATTGACATGCTGCCGGCCCCGGTGTGTGCAGCGGTGCTGGCTGCCGCTCTGGCCGCCTGTCTGTCCTCCTTTGCAATGACGGCGTTGGGATGTGGCACGATGTTTGGCTACGACATCTATAAGGGCCTGTTTAATCCCAAGGCATCTGAGAAACAGGTGGCGTGGGTGATCCGTATCGTGGTTCTGATTTTGTGCATTGTGGCCATTGCCATCTCTGTGGGCATTTCCTCCATTGTGGGAGCCATGAACTGGGTCTTTGCCTGGATTGTGCCGGTGTTCTGGCTGTTCATATTCGGCTTGTTCTGGAAACGCAGTGCAAAGGTGGCTGGAGTAGCTCTGGCAGTGACCTGGATTGCCAACTGCCTGTGGTCTCTGACCAGCCTGCCCAGCGTCTTTGGAACCACCGCCGATGCTGTTCCCAACGGTTATGTGACGCTGATTGTTGGTTTGGTGTGCATCGTCATCGGCAACCTGTGTGTGAAGGGTGAGCCTGGAATTTGGTCTAAGAAGGCCGGTGGAATACAGGTAAAGCCCGCTGTGAAGTAAGGAGGTTAACGATATGTTTTGGAGCCTATTCATTCGGAGCCTAATCGTCATTGTTGTTATTGTTGCAATTGGAGAAGTGATTCACGCAGCATATTACCATAACAAGAAGGATCCGTTTGACGACGAATAAAGTGAACTCCACAAGCGGATCAGAGAGGAGAACGACTATGTCTACAACATTGAGCTGGATGATCGGTGTGCTGGCCGTGATGGTTGCCTATGCGGTGGCGGCGGTGATTGGTTGGAACGTTGCGAAGAAGCGCAAATGATTTCATAAAAACAAAAAAGAAAGGAACTGAAGAAAATGGCGATGGAAATCAAAAAGAATCTGTGTACGATCAACGGCGTGGTGCAGAAATATCCCAATGTGGCGCCCGGCACTCCCATTTATGCCAACTCCGTAGTGGTCGGCGGTGTTGTTTACGTCTCTGGCATGACTGCTCAGGAGCCCTCCAATGGTGGCTGCACTACCAATACCATGCAGGATCAAATGTGGGTAGCCATGACCAAACTGAAGAATGCCCTGGAGGTTGCGGGCAGTGACCTGGAGCACATGTTCAAGACTTTTATCATGCTTAAGGACATCAAGGACTATCCTGTGATGCGTGCCACTGAGCTGAAGTTCTATCAGGAGCACTGCCCCGCTTTGGTGGAGAATCCTCCTGCTAGCACCATCCTTCAGGCTGGCAGCCTGGCTCGCCCTGAGTTCCTGGTGGAGATTGAATGTATGGCAGTGGTTAAGGACTGACGTGAACGTAGCATAGAAACGTTGCGGCGCCGCGGCCACAAAAGCCGCGGCGCCGCGGTGCTCTTGGTGACGATCTCGAATATGGGTCCCTTAAACCTGCAGACGGGGTGTCTCAAAGTGAGCGTCAGAATTTCCAATGTAGACCATGTGCTCAAGAATGCGCAATATTGTGAGACATATGCTCAACACATGAATAAAAAATAGATAATAAACAGTGAAAATAGAAGATAAAATTTTGAAATATACACAAAGAAATATTGCGAGACAAAAAATGTGCTTGATATAATACAAGTATCAGGGGTGGCATCTGCACTATAGTAAAACAGAAAGGAAGAAAAGAAAGGAGCGAAACGTAACATGAAGAAGAGGACAAGTCGGATTTTGGCGGTAGCTTTAGCTGCAGTGATGTTGCTGGCAATGCTTGCAGCGTGTGGGCCTAGCGGAGATACTCCGGGCGGAAACACTGGAGCCCCCAGCGGAGATGATGGGGAAGAGAAAGAGTCCATCCTGGTGGGCCGCGTGGTTCCGCTGACGGGCTCCATTGCCAACTTCGGTGCGGGAACTCCGTTCATCGAAGAGGCTGCCGTAGAGGCGATCAACGCCGAGGGTGGCATCTACATTGAAGAGTATGGCAAGAAACTTCCCATTGAGTTTGTTGTGGCGGATTCTGAGAGCAACCTGACCAAGGCATCTGAAGCGGCCACTAAACTGATTCTGGAAGACGGTGTGGATATCATGATTGCTTCCCACACCGCGGATACGGTTCTTCCTGTGGCAGCGGTTTGTGAGCGGTACCAGGTTCCCTGTATTACGGTAGACGCTCCACTGGACATGTGGCTGGACGGTGGTCCCTATGAGTACTGCTACCACGCTTTCTTCAACAGCCAGACTGAGTTGGAGGGCTTCTCCGCTGCCTGGGAGATCATCGGAACCAACAAGAAGGTTGGTCTGTTGTGTGCCAACGACACGGAAGGCACTCTGTTTGCTGAAGGCATGACTGAGATCGCGAAGCATCTGGAAGGTTATGAGATTGTGGATCCCGGTCGGTTTACCAGCGGAACCAACGACTTTACGGATATCATTAACACCTTCATTGAGCAGGATGTGGAAATCATCACCGGCCCGGTGATTACCCCTGACTTTTCGACCTTCTGGAAACAGTGCAAGACCATGGGGTACACCCCGAAGATCAGTGCGATTGACAAGGCGAATCTGTTCCTGTCTGACGTCATTGCCTATGGAGACAATATCGGGAACGGCTTGTTGTCCGAGATTTGGTGGGATGCATCTATGGAGACTGCTTCCAGCCTTACTGGCCAAACCAGCCAAGAACTGGCGGATATGTACCTGGAGTACAACACAGACATCCAGTTTGCCCCTGGCCCCATCGGCTATAAGCACGCCAATGTGGAAATCCTGGTAGATGCCCTTCAGCGGGCACAGTCCCTGGAGCCGGAGAAGATTCTCGCCGCTTTGGACGAAACCAACCTGGATACGATTGTGGGGCACATTGAGTACGATGACGACAATGCCTGCATCATGACCATTGCTATTGGACAGTGGGTCGTGAACGATGCCGGCGAATGGGAGCAGCATATTGTTTCCAACGAATATCTGCCCAGCATTCCGCTGAGTGGTACCCCGGTGGCAATCCCCGGTTCCGAAGACTAACGAATCGGATCTCTGCCGGCGGGAAAGGCACACCCTTTCCCGCCGGTACCATTTCACCACAGAAACCAATTACGCCCAGATAAAGGGATTTAATGGGGGCTGCAACTGCTATGGCGGTTAAGATTATGACCGCTTACACAGGAGGTGTTTGCTTTTGAATGAGATACTGAGTGCAAAGGATATAGGAATTTCCTTTGGAAGCAACGAGGTTTTAAAATCAGTCAACCTGGCGCTGAATCACAATGAGGTATTGGGTATCATCGGGCCCAACGGTGCGGGGAAAACGGTACTGCTGAACATTTTGTGCGGTATTCTCACTCCAACGAAGGGTTCTGTAATTTTTGAAGGTCAGGACATTACCCATCAGAAAATCACGGAGCGGTGCCGTATTGGTTTTGGCCGGACATTTCAGGTGCCCCGTCCGTTTGAAAAAATGACGGTGCTGGAAAATATCATGGTGGGCAGCGTATTCGGCGCTGGCCTGACAGAGAAGCAGGCGAAGAAAAAGGCTATGGAGATTGCCAGTTTTATTGGCCTGGATCATCGGCTGACCTGGTTTGCAGGCAAGCTGGGGCTGCTGGAACGGAAGCGATTGGAGATTGGACGTGCCCTCTCCACGGATCCGAAGGTGCTTTTACTGGATGAAGTGGGCGGTGGCCTGACAGAAACGGAAGTGGGAAGCATCATTGACCTGGTAAAGAAAGTGAAGGCCAATGGGTTGAGCGTCATTTGGATTGAGCACATTATCCGGACTATGCTGGAGGGGACGGATCGGATCTTGTTGCTGGCCAACGGCACGGATGTAATCTGCGGTTTGCCGCAGGAAGTCATGCAGTCCAAAGAGGTGCGCGAAGTCTACATGGGAAATGAGGACAAATGATATGAGTATGCTTGAAATACGAGGACTCAATGTCAATTATGGAGACTTTCACGCAATTCAGGATGTGTCCATGGATGTGGAGGCAAACAGCGTGGTTTCGCTGATTGGCGCGAACGGAGCGGGAAAGTCCACATTGATTAATGCCATTTGCGGAGTGAATAAGATCAGGAGCGGCAGTGTTACATTCCTGGGACATGACATTACAAAGCAAAAGACCAGCAAGATTGTTTCCCTTGGGCTTACCTCATCTCCGGAAGGCAGTCACTGTTTTGAGAAGATGACGATTCAGGACAATTTGCTGCAGGGGGCATATTTATGCCGCTCGGGCAAAGAGAGACGCAAGCGCCTGGATGAGATTTATGAGCTGTTTCCTGTTCTAAAGGAAAAGTCAAAGCAACTGGCGACTTATTTGTCCGGCGGGCAGCGGCAGATGCTGGCCATCGGACGGGCTATGATGACCCAACCCAAGCTGCTGATCTGCGATGAGATCTCTCTGGGTCTGGCGCCGGTTGTCATTAAAGATATCTATGTTCAGCTGGAAAAGGTGCGGGAAAAGGGGATTACCTTAGTAATTGTAGATCAGGATGTAAACAGAAGCCTGACAAATTCGGATTATACCTACGTGATGCTTGAAGGCCGCATTGTAATGGCCGGCGAGTCGAAAAAGATGAATATTGATGAAGTAAACGACGCCTATTTCGGCATCAATCTGGAGAAAAAGGAGGCGTAACGGTATGCTTCAATATTTGGTGCAGGGCATCTTGTTGGGGGGCCTGTATGCGATCATCGGAATTGGAATGTCCATGGTATTCGGCATTATGCGCTTGACAAACCTGGCTCACGGGGACCTGATGATTCTGAGCGCGTATCTGGCGCTGACCTTCTGCGATCTGTTGGGGGGGAATCTGCTTCTGGCAACCCTGTTTACCATCATCGCCATGGTGATCATTGGGTTTTTGATCCAGGCATTCCTGGTGAACCATGTGCTAAGCAAGGGTGCGGAACCGGCTCTGTTGGTCACATTTGGAATCTCGGTGTTTTTGGCTAATCTGCTGCACAATATTTTCAGCGCGGATTATCAGAGCTTGCCCAACTCGTTGACCAATACACAGGTGATTTCCACGGATTTGGTGTCTATTTCCGCAATCTATCTGTTTAGCTTTGTCGTGGCCATCCTGATGATTGTGGGACTGCACTTTCTCATGCAACGGACGAATTTTGGCCGGTCTATCCGAGCCACTTCGGACGATGACATGGCGGCAGGACTGACCGGTGTAAATACGAAACGGGCCTATGTCTATGCGATGATGTTGTCCATGGCAGTAACCGCGGTTTCTGGCGTGCTCATTGGCAGTACCTATACGTTCAACGCCAGTATGGGCTCGTCTTATCTGATCATCGCGTTTGGCGTTGTAGTTATCGGTGGAATGGGAAGCTTGATTGGTACCTTGCTGGGTGGTATCGTTCTGGGCGTGGCACAGCTACTTGGATCGTATTTTCTGGGTACTGGCGTACAGCTGTTGGTGGCCTATCTGGTGTTGCTGGTGGTGCTCGCCACGAGGCCCAATGGCCTGCTGGCCCGTGCGACGCGGAAATAAGGGGGGAGAGTCATGAAATTTGATGGACAAACCCTGGCAGGAAACACCGGGTTCAAAGTCGGGAAAAAGGTACTGTTGGTTGTTGTTCTCCTGTTGCTTGCCCTTCTTCCCATGTTCCCAAACAGCGCATACCTGGTCTCAACGGTAACGCTGATTATGATTTATATGGCTTTGGGCCAAATGTGGAATCTGCTGGGCGGATACGCCGGCCTGCTTTCTCTGGGCATGCAGGCCTTTATCGGAATCGGAGGCTACAGCCTGGCAGTGTTCTCCATTGACGCGGGGTTGAACATCTTTGTGGCGGTATTCCTGGGAGGTGTCATTTCGGTCCTGTTTGGCCTGGTGGTATCTCCCGCTCTGTTCAAGATGACCGGCGTATATTTTGCCATCGGCACCTGGGTGGTGGCGGAAGCGCTGATGATTTTCTTCTCCAACTGGTCTGTGGTTGACTACGCCAAGGGCATCATGATCCGTTCCGTCTACTTCCTCACTGGAGAGCAGATCTATTATATCGCGGTATTGCTGGGTGTCATTTCGGTGTTGGTGGTATACCTGCTGATGCGTTCCAAAACAGGACTGGCGCTGATGGCGATCCGTGACAATCCGGCTGCCGCCGAGTCCATGGGTGTCAAGATTTTCTCCACCAAACTGAAATGTTATATGATCGCCTGCTTTTTCACTGGGATTACCGGTGGCGTGGCGTACATCAACCTTGCGTACATCACTCCGTCCGCCAGTATCAGTACGCAATGGACGATTGCCATGACCTTTATGGTGATCATTGGCGGAATTGGTACAATGGAAGGACCGATTATCGGCTCTATTATCTATGTGGCGCTGACACAATACCTCTACAACTTCCCTGGGATCTCCATGACAATCCTGGGTGCGATCGCGGTTGCAGCCATCATGGTGGTACCCAACGGTATCATGGGGACGATCCACAACAAGACCGGATTTGAGTTGCTGTCTCCCCGGCGCATTATGCCGCCTGATTGGAAAAAGCT
Organism: uncultured Oscillospiraceae bacterium; assembly: GCA_944385465.1. Taxonomy (GTDB): domain Bacteria; phylum Bacillota; class Clostridia; order Oscillospirales; family Oscillospiraceae; genus Enterenecus. Next base: position 10,801 of record CALWXH010000011.1, read on the forward strand.
TTTGGGTGTGGAGAGGGCAAAAGAGCAGGTAGAAGCTGCAGGGGATAAGGCATCGAAAAAAGAATAGGCGTAGATACAGCTGCGGTCAGAAATTCAATGATAACAGCAATAGAAAGAGCAGCAAGCGCATTCAGGACGCTTGCTGCTCTTTCAAATTTGTTGTGTGACTCTCAAGGAAACGCCAATGCCACCACATTGGCCCACAGGGGGATGGTAAACGCGGCGCAGAAGGTGGACAGCAGCACGGCTGCCGCCGCCTCAAACTGGCTCTCCGGCGCCGGGTCATACTGGATGGTGAAGGCCGCCAGCAGAGAGGCCACCGGCAGGGCGGCGAACATGACCACCACCTCCGCCAGATCCTTTTTCAGGTGGAAGAGAAGGGCCAGCACCAGAAACAGCGCGGGAATGAACAGGTTGCGCACCAGGGGCAGGCACAGGTACTTGAACTTCAGCAGCTTGCGGAACTCGTATTTGCCCAGGGAGATGCCGCACAGCACCATGCCCAGGGGGGAGGCGCAGGAGCCCAAAGAGTCGATGACGCCTGCCACGGGGGAGGGCAGCTGCAGCTGGGTGAGGTAGAGAAACAGACCCACAAATACCGCCACCACCGGGGGAGAGAACCAGCCCTTGAGCTTGTCCGCCAGGGTGCGTTCCTTCCGGGCCAGACCGGGCGGGGAGAGCATGGCCTCCGCAGAGCTGTAGTAGATCATCCGGTAGGGCACCAGGAAGACCACAAAGTAGAATACGCCCTGATCGCCGTACAGCGCCTCCATGACCGGAATCCCCACAAAGGTGAAGTTGGTATACATCATGCTGAAGCGCATGATCCGGCCGGAGGCGGACCGGCCCATAAGGCGGTAGGCACCCTGACCCAGGGCAAAGGTGATGGCCCACAGGATCAGGGCGAGTACCACCAGGGTCCCGCAGTTTTTCAGCTGATCCCAGGAGAACGCCCCCATCATGGACTTGACGATCATGCAGGGCAGGGCCAGCTTCATGATAAACGCGGTGAGCTGCTTGTCAAAGTTGCCGGAGATGATATGGCTGCGGTAGGCGAACAGGCCGATGCACACCATCAGGATCAGCTCAACGGAGAGTTTCGCGGCGGTCATGGGATTCCTTCTCTCTCAGAGGATGCTCAGGCCTTCCTGGGCTGGGCGGTGAGGCTCTTCTTCCAGTAGCCCTTCTTGCAGTAGAACCAGCCGATGGGCACCGAGCTGGCCGGGGCGATGGCACAGGCGATGAACACGCCGTAGATACCCCAGAGGTGGTTGAAGAGAATGGCCAGCACCAGGCGGAAGATGATGCAGTTGACGAAGGAGTTCCACATCACGAACATGGTGTCGCCGCAGCCGGTGGCCAGGGTGTTGTAGGTGAAGAAGCCGGCGTAGAACAGCTGGCCGATGATCTCGATGCGCAGGTTGATGATGGCCCACTCCTGCACCTGGGCGTCGGGGGTGAAGATGGTGACCAGGATGGGGGCCAGCAGCTCAGACAGGACGATGAGTACCGCCGCCATGGTGAGGGTGATCTTCATGCAGGTGCGCATGATCTGCCGGGAGCGGTCGTAGAGGCCGGCGCCCAGGTTCTGGGCCACCATGGTGGAGGCGGCGCCCGTCATGGCGGAGATGAACAGCTGGCAGAAATCCTTGATCTTGTTGCTCACGCCGTTGGCGGCGGAGTAGATGACGGAGATGGCGCCGTAGCCGTTGATCAGGTAGGCCACCACCAGCCAGGACACGCTGGCAATGGCCCACTGGAAGGCGGTGGGCAGGCCCAGGCGCAGGATGGCCCGCACCCGCTCACCCACGGGCTTGAGGTACTTCATGGTCACGCCCAGGTGCTCCCGGTGCCGCAGGCAGAAGAACAGGGCGGCGAAGAAGGAGATGAACTGGGAGATGACGGTGGCCAGGGCGGCGCCCTCCACGCCCATGTCAAAGCCGGCCACAAAAACCAGGTCCAGCACCACGTTGGTGGCGGTGGAGGCGATGACGAAAATCAGCGGCATCTTGGAGTTGCCCACAGCCCGCAGCATGGCGGACAGGGCGTTGTAGCCGAAGATGGGCAGCAGGCCCACCGAGCAGATCTGGAGGTAGGCTGTGGCCTCGTCCAGGGCCGGAGCCTGGAGCAGGATGAGCAGCTGCCGGGAAAAAATGGCAAACAGCGCGGCGGTGACCACGCCCACCAGGACGGACAAGGTGAGCAGGGAGCCGGCTGACTGTTTTCTGGGTTCGTCCTCATGATTGCCAAAGTATTGGCCAATGAGAATATTCCCGCCCAGGGTCAGGCCGATGGCGATCTGGGTCATGAGGTTCATGATGAGGCTGGAGTTGTTGATGGCGGACTGGCCGGAGCTGCTGATGAAGTAGCCGGCTACGATGTAGTCCGCGATGGAATACAGGGATTGCAGAAGACTGGTGGCCACAAGGGGCAGGGAATACCGGACCAGCTGCCGGGTGACGCTGCCGTGGGTCAGGTCTCTGTCGATGGTGGAAGCCATAGAGCAGGACTCCTTTGTCGGGAAGATGGTGCAATTGGGACAAACATGAGAGGCAAGGGGAGAAACGGGGTGTGTTGCAGGACGCTGCAACACACCCCGTTGTCCATTGAGATACGATTGCGGTCAGTCCTCGACTTCCTCGTAATCGAAGTCGTCCAGGGTGCGGGCGCCGTTTTTCTCAAACACGCCCGGGGTACCGCAGGCAGGGCACAGACCGAACTGGTCGCCGAAGTACGCGATGAGATCCTCCGCGTATTTGAACTTCTTGCCGCAGTTCGGGCAGTGATAGTACATCAGGTTGACGCCCCAGCTCATGACGATTTTACTTCTTCAGGCCGAGGATCTCGCGGGCCTCGTCGGGAGTGGCGACCTCGCGGCCATACTCCTTGATGACGCGGACGGCGCGCTCAACGAACTGACGGTTGCTGTCGGCCAGAACGCCCTTGGAGTACATGACGTTGTCCTCCATGCCCACGCGGATGTTGCCGCCCAGGGCAACGGCGCCGTACAGCATCTCCATGGCGGAGTGGCCCACGCCGAAGCAGCTCCAGGTGGAGCCGGGGCACAGCTGATCCATGGTCTCCTTCATGAAGATCAGGTTCTTCATGGAGCCGGGGATGCCGTTGGCGCAGCCCATGCAGAACTGGAAGTGCAGGGGGGCCTTCAGCACGCCCTTCTTCAGGTAGTAGGCGGCGTTGGCGATCATGCCGGGGTCAAAGGCCTCGATCTCCGGCTTGACGCCCCACTCCTGCATGTTCTTGCCCAGCTCCTCCAGGAAGGAGGGGGGGTTGAGGAACAGGGAGGTGTGCAGCCAGTTCATGGAGCCGCAGTCGTAGGAGCCCATCTCGGGGCGCAGCTCCTTCAGGTGGATCTGACGGGTCTCGTCGGTGGCGTTCAGATCGCCGGAGGTGGTCATGTTGATGATGATGTCGCAGTCGGGGTGATTCTTGCGCAGCAGCTCCACGGTCTCGCGGAACTTCTCCTTGTTCATGGTGCCGTTGCCATTCTCGTCACGCATGTGCAGGTGGGCCATGGCGGCGCCGGCCTTCCAGCAATCATAAACGTCCTCAGCGATCTCAGCGGGGGTCATGGGGACGTTGGGGTTGTTCTCCTTCTTGGGCCAGGCACCGGTGGTGGCCACGGTGATGATGCACTTGTTCTTCAGGTTGGCCATGGTAAACATTCCTTTCCAAAACATAGATTTGGAATGCGGGGGCGCGGCGGACGCGCCCCCGCATTCCTGTGAGAGACAAGAGAAATTGTCTTACTTCTTGTTGCGGTTGAACAGCTTCTGCATGTACTCCAGACCGCTGTCGCCGTTGCCCTCGGCCTCACCGTAGCCGGTGCCGCCGTACTTGTAGGTGCGGGTGGGGACGCCCTTCACCAGCAGGTCCTCGTCGATCTCGGCGCTGCAGCGGGCCATGGAGCCGTCGCCCATGTACCAGCGCAGGGGGAAGCAGTTGAAGCGGAACCACACGCCGGCAGGGATCTTGTCCAGGTCGCCGCCCAGGTTCTCAACGCCCACGATACCGTGGCCGAGCATCTCCTTGTGGCAGGGCTCCCAGGTGCCCCAGACGCCGATGGCCTCCAGGTCGCCGTACATCTCGTCATAGGCCTTCTGGCCGAAGATGCGGATGTACTCTTCCTTGTCGAACTTGGCATAGGCCTCCTCGCCGAACAGCTCCTTGTACTCCTCGGTGATGGGACGGCCGGTGGCGCCCAGCAGGTTCATGCGGGTCATGCCGTTGTTGCCCATGGCGGTGTGCAGGGGGTGGTCCAGAGCCTGGCTGTCCATGGCCACGCACTTGACCTTGTTCTTGACGAACCACTTACCAGCCTCAACGCCGGTGCCGGCGGCATAGTGATAGTAGGCCTTGGAGTCGTCGAACAGGCGGTGCATACCGGTGTTCAGGCACAGAACCTTGCCCTCCAGGTCAGCCTGGTTGACGCCGTACTTCTCGCAGGCGGCGTCCAGGTGCTTGTCGGTGATCAGGCCCCACGGCTCGATATCGATCTTCAGAACGACAGCGGTGCCGGTGTAGGCGTCGATGGGCATCTCGTCGGAGTAGCGGGCGCGGCGGCCGTCAAACTCATACTCCATGACGTGACGGGGAGCGTCGCAGTGAGTGCCGGTGTGCATGGTGCAGGTGATGCGCTGGGTCAGCACGCCGCCCTTGGCCATGGAGTGAGCGCCCACGATGTCGGGCTTATCGAAATAAGGCCAGCGGGGGATCTCAGCACCAAAGGGGTGAGTCAGGTCAACAAAAACAGTCTTGCCCATTGTTCGTTACCTCCAAAAAGTATAGATTACGTGGGATTATGCACAGCGCGGGGGGATCCCGCGGTGGCAGACATAGGGGAAAAGATCAGGCGTTCTTTTTCTTCTGGTTGGCGATGTAGTCGATGAGGTACTCGCGCAGCCCGGTGTTGGAAGCCTCGATCTGCTCGGGGGTCCACTCCTGCCAGCCCTTGCCGGTCTTGAAGCCGTTGTCGCCCCGGTCCAGCATCTCCTGCAGGCACTTGGAGGGCTCGTGGTTGTCGGCCAGGTGGGGCAGGATGTAGTCGTGGATGTTCTTGGTCAGCTGGATGCTCACCAGGTCGGAGTTCTCCATGGGGCCCATCACCGGCCAGCGCAGGCCGGGACCGTACTTGCAGGCGTCGTCCACGGTCTTGGCGTCGGCGATGCCGTTCTCCACCATGTAGAAGGCCTCACGCCACAGGGCGTGCTGCAGACGGTTGGCCACGAAGCCGGGCACGTCCTTCTTGCAGTACACGGGCTTCTTGCCGCAGCTGGTCATCAGCTCCATGGTCTCGTCGATGACCCACTCCTCGGTCTTGTCGGACTTGATGACCTCCACCAGGGGGATCAGGTGACCGGGGTTCCAGAAGTGGGCGCCCACCACGCGCTCGGGGTGCTTGCACTTGGAGCCGATCTCGGTGGAGCTCATGACGGAGGAGTTGGTGGCCAGGATGCACTTGTCGGAGCAGTAGTTCTCGATGGTGCACAGCAGCTGCTGCTTGGTCTCCATGACCTCGGGGAAGCACTCGATGACAAAGTCGGCGTCGGAGTAGGCCTTGGCGTCGTCCGTCTCGAAGTGGATGCGGCTCATGATGTCCTTCTTCTCCTGCTCGGTGGCAGCGCCCCGGGCGATCATGATGTCCAGGTTGTTCTCGATGGGCTGCCAGCGGTCGTCCTTCAAAGAGCGGGTCTTCAGAGTGACGTGCAGGTCAGGGTTGGAGGCGAAGACCTGGGCCAGAGCATTGCCCATCATGCCGGCGCCTACAACCACAACGTTCTTAATGTTCATTGTCGTGTTCTCCTTTTTGAATGGGAGTGGATTAGACGGTCAGGTAGCCGCCGGAGCAGTCGCAGTTGCTGCCGGTGATGAAGTCGGAAGCGGCGGAGGACAGGAACAGAGCGTAGCCGACGAAGTCGGAGGGCTCGCCCAGACGGCCGATGGGCTCCCGGTTCAGGAAGTTCTTGTACACGGCGGACTCGGGGTCGAACATCCACTCGGTCAGATCGGAACGGAACACGGTGGGGCAGATGGAGTTGACGTTGATGTGGTACTTGGCGGACAGGTCGCAGGCCAGGCAGGAGACCATCAGGTCGGCGCCGCCCTTGGAGGTGCAGTAACCGGTGTAGCCGGCCATGCCGCGCTTGGAGCGCTGAGAGGTCACGATGACCATCTTGCCGCGCTTGGTGTTGTCAGCCTCGTACTGAGCCACCATCTGGTGAGCCACGTACTTGGTGACGATGTACACGGACTTGCAGTCAGCGTCCATGATCTTCTGCCAGTCAGCAACGGACTGATCCAGAACGTTCTGGGGCTTGTTGTAGCCGTGGGCGATGGCCAGGATGTCGACAGCGCCATACTTTGCCACACAGGCCTTGACCAGAGCGTCAACCTGCTCCTCCACGGCGGGGTCGGCCACATAGTAAGCGCAGTCGATGCCCTCGGCCTTGAACTCGTCCTCCAGAGCCTTCAGCTTGGCGTCGTTGCGGCCGGTCATGAAGACCTTGGCGCCGGCATAGCCGTAGGCCTTGGCCAGAACGCAGCCCAGAGCGCCGGTGGCGCCGGTGACCAGGGCGACCTTGCCCTCCACAGAGAACATATTGTTGACAAAGCTCTTTTCAACAGGGACCATGGTAAATTCCTCCTAAATATGTTGTGTGAAATCAGTGAAAGTCAGATTCGGAGTACGCGGGAGATCAGGCCTCGGGATAGTTGATGATGACCAGCATCTTGGCGGGCTTGTCACCCTCGTTCTTCAGGCCGCGGCCCTCATTGGGGGGGAAGCTGATGGACTCCATGGGGTGAATCACGTACTTGTTGCCGTCCTTGTCAGTGACGGTCATCTCGCCCTCCAGCACGAAGTAAACCTTCTCCAGGGGGTTGTCCTCGTAAGCCCACACAGCGCCGCCGCCCGGCTCGAACTCAGACACGCCGATCCAGAACTTGGTGGCGCCGGTCTCGTCCTTGCCGTGATAACGCTTGCAGGTCACACCAAAGTGGCCAGCCGCCTCATAGGGCTTGAGGTCCGCAGGGGTTCTCTTGATCATGATGAATCGTCCTTTCTTCATGTGAGTTTGACATGCCTGCTGAACAGGCTTTCACTCTGTTTATATAATAGGATTCTTTTGAGAAATAAGCAATACCGACTATATGGTAAGTGACCTACTAAAAGGTTGCCGGTTACCAAAAAGTTAGTATCGTTTTTTGTGGAATAAGCACAAGAAACGCGAAGTGAATTTATAGAAAATATCCATCGAGTATGTGCAATGTGCATGAAAAGCGCCAGAAAAGTTCTACTCCTATTGGAGCCCAAAGAGGCGGAGGGCAAATCCGGGCCTTGAAAGGACGGGGAAAACATGATATAATCCCCTCACAGCTCCGGGTGAAACCGGCTGAAACGGGAAATTTGAGAACGAAATGGGGGAAAACGATGGGGACGGCGGACGATAAGCAGCCCATGAATCCATACCACTACATCCGCAGGTGCATCGGCGGGAAATGGAAGATGACCATCCTGCACGAAATCGACACCTTCGGCTCCATCCGCTTCAACTACGCGGTGCGGGTATTCCCCCTGTCCGAAAAGGTGCTCAGCCAGCAGCTCAAGGAGCTGGTGGACGACGGCCTGGTCAAGCGCATTGCCTATGACGTGGTGCCTCCGAAGGTGTCCTATGAGCTGACCGACGCGGGCAAGCGGCTGATGCCGGCGCTGGACGCGCTGTATATCTGGAGCATACGCAGGATGGATGAACTGGACATGCCCATTGATCCGGACGCCTTTGTGGTGCACAAGTCCAAGAAGTATATGGACGCGCTGCAGGACGTGATGGGGAATTATGAGCTGCCGGAGGGCGAGGTCCGGGATTATAAAAGCAAGGACTGAAGAGGAGGCGGAACGGCGTGAATCAGGTGATTGAGACCATTTTAACCCGCAGGGCTGTGCGAAAATACGAGAAGACGCCCGTGCCCCGGGAATTGCTGGAGCAGATTGTGGACTGCGGCCGCTATGCCCCCAGCGCCCTGGGGCTGCAGACCTGGCATTTCACGGTGGTGACGGACCGGAAGATGCTGGACCGGATTTCCGCGGCCAACGCGAAGCTGGCGCTGGCCGACCCCCATACGCCGCCGGTGCTGCGGGAAGAGGCCGAGTCCGGCCGCTTCGACAACTTCAGGGGCGCGCCCTGCGCCGTGCTGATGTCCGGGGAGCCGGGACGTCAGTTTGCCGACGTGGACTGCGCCAACGCGGTGGAGAACATGGCGCTGGCCGCGGAGAGCCTGGGGCTGAACACCTGCTACCTGGCCTCCTTTGTGTTCTGCCTGCTGGGAGAGCAGGGGGCGCAGCTGCGCAAAGATCTGGGGATCCCGGAGGGATATACCCCCAATCTGGCGCTGGCCATCGGCTATGGCGCTGACGCGCCCACCCCGGCGCCCCGCCGGGAGGGCTGTGTCAACTGGGTGGAGTAAAGCGCCCGGAGTTCAAAAGTAAACAGGCGCGCCGCCAGACCGGACAAGAGGGAGCCTGCGGCGCGCCTTTTTGCGGCGCGGGAGGTGTGTGCGGTGACGGTGATATTCGGGGTAAAGGGAGCGGATGGCCGGCAGCTGGCCCACCCGCTGCTGAATCGCGCGGCGGCGCTGCTCTGGGGGTGGACCCGGCCGCCGGAGCTGGAGCGCAGCCCCCGGGGAAAGCCGTATTTTGCCGGCCGGCCGGACCGCTGGCTGTCCCTGTCCCACAGCGGGGGATACGCCCTGTGCGCGCTGTCGGAGGACGGCGAGGTGGGCGTGGACATCGAAGTGGTGCGCCCGCACCGCCCCGAGCTGCCGGCCTATGCCCTGACCGAGGCCGAGCAGAGGGCGTTTGACGGCAGCTGGGAGGAGTTTACCCGGCTGTGGACCCGGAAGGAGAGCTGGTGCAAGCAGACCGACCGCCCGCTGTACCCGCCGCGGCAGGCGGTGGTGCCGGAGGACTGCGTCTGCAAAACCTACCAGGGGCCGGACTGGCGGGCGGCGGTGTGCTGCTGCGGGCAGCCGCCGGAGGAAATCCGCTGGCTGTCCCTCCGGGAGTTGGAAGACGGGCAAACTTAAGACAAACTTAAAGGAAACCTGAGGGAAAACCTAAGAATCGTGGTCTATAATCCGGTCAGAAGCTGGAGAAAGCGCACTGCGCCGCCGCGAGGAGGGAGATCCGTGAAGGTTTTGATTCTGACGGGAAAATTCGGGATGGGGCACTGGTCTGCTGCCCGGTCTCTGGCGGAACAGCTGGAGGCGGAGGGGCACACGGTCACACTGTTGGACTTTTTTGATTTCGCCCTGCCGGAGCTGTCCTCCTCTCTGTACCGGGGATTCAATTTCCTGGTGACCCGCATGGGCGGGCTGTACAATTTCTGCCACCGCCTGACCCGGAACGTGCGGGGCGAGGTGCCCATGGTCAGCCTGCTCCGGAGCAGGCTGGGCGAACTGGTTGGCACAGTCCGCCCAAATGTGATCCTGTCCACCCATCCGGTCTGCTCCTGTGTGGTGTCCAGATACAAGCGGGATGAGGACAGGGCGGTGAAGCTGATCACCTGCATCACCGACGTGACCAGCCACAGCGAGTGGATCCACCCCGGAACGGACTGCTACCTGGTGCCCTCTTCCGCCGTGGGCGCGGCGCTGGAGCGCAAGGGGGTGGAAGCGCGGCGGATCCTGGTGAGCGGGATTCCGGTGCGGGCGGAGTTCGGCCGGCGGGCGCGCAGCCAGGAGGGGCCGAGGCAGCTGCTGATCATGGGGGGCGGCCTGGGACTCATGCCCCGGAGCGACAGCTTCTATGAGGCGCTCGATGCCCTGGAGGGGGTGCAGACCACCATCCTTACGGGGAACAATGAGAAACTGTACCGCCGGTTGGCGGGAAAATACAGGCAGATCGAAGCGGTGCCCTTTACAGACCGGGTGCCGGAGTACATGGGGCGGGCCCACCTGATGCTGTCCAAGCCGGGGGGCATCACGGTGTTTGAGGCCATCGCCGCCCGGCTGCCCATGCTGGCCTGGGAGCCGTTTCTGGAGCAGGAGCGGGAAAACGCCCGCTTTCTGGTGCAGGGCGGCATGGCCCGGGTGGCGGCCAGGGAAGAGGAGGCCTGCCTGTCGGCCATCCGGGAGACCATTTATGACAGGGGGCTGCTGGCGGACATGGCGCGGGCCATGGACCGGCTGGCGGCCACGCTGAGCGCGGACGCGGCGTGCGCCGCGGCCAGGGAACTGGAACGGGAGGTGGTGTGCGCGTGAATAAGAGAAACCTGATCTGCGTGGCGGTGATGATCCTTCTGCTGGGCTGGACGGCGCACACCATCCTGAAAGGGCAGACGCCGGAGGAGTTGGCCCAGGCCATCCTCTCCGCGGACTGGCGCTTTCTGCTGCTGGGCCTGGGTGTGATGGCCCTGTTCATCGGCTTTGAGGCCAAGTCCACCCACAGCATCCTGCGGGCCCTGGGCAGCCCCCAGCCCTTCCGGAAGTGCTACTTCTACTCCTGCACCGGCTTCTTTTTCAGCAACATCACCCCCTCCGCCACCGGCGGACAGCCCGCCCAGGTCTACTACATGAACCGGGACGGGGTGAGCGTGGCCAACGGCACCATCGACATGCTGCTGGTCACCATCGGCTATCACACCGCCATCCTCACCTACGGCATCCTGGCCCTGCTCACCTGCGGGGATCTCACCGAACAGCTGGGCGGCCAGGTGGGCTTCCTGCTGGGCGTGGGCTTTACCATATTTGTGGTGTTGAATGTCGCCATGATCCTGTTTCTGTTCCTGCCCAATCCCGCCCGCCGGCTGTGCCTGTTGGGGCTGGGCATAGCGGTGCGGGTGCGTCCCACCCTGGACAGAAAGAGGCTGGAGGAGAAGCTGGACGGCTATATCGGCGGCTACCGCCAGGGCGCGGTGGTCATCCGCAGAACGCCGGGGCTGCTTCCCAAGGTGTTCCTGTGCGGCCTGGGGCAGCTGGGGTGCACCTATCTGATCCCCTACCTCATCTACCTGGCCTTCGGCCTGGGGGAGGCCTCTTTGTGGCAGGTGTTCTCCCTGCAGGTGCTCTGCTCCATCTCCGTGGGCTATCTGCCCCTGCCCGGCGCCGCCGGAGCGGCGGAGAACGTATTCCTGCGGGGGTTCCAGGCCATCTTCGGCCTGGCCCTGGTGGCTCCGGCCATGATTCTCAGCCGGACGGTGAGCTGTTACCTGGTGCTGGTGGTCACCGGCATTGTCACCGCCGTAGGCCATGTGCACCGGCGGCGGCCCAGGCCGGAGCAGGCGGACCATCCGGTGCCGGAGGAGCCGGCGGCGTAAGCAGACGAAGGAAAACAAAAACCCGGTCCAGCGGCTTTTTAGCTGCTGGACCGGGAAATTTTTGCCGGATCAGTTTTTCAGGCTGTGCATGGGGGCGGGGATACGGCCGCCCCGGGCCACAAAGTCCTCGGCGGAGCCGGTGTGGCAGGGCATCACCGGGGCGGAGCCCAGCAGGCCGCCGAACTCCACCGTGTCCCCCACTTTCTTGCCGGGGGCGGGGATGATGCGCACGGCGGTGGTCTTGGTGTTCACCATGCCGATGGCCGCCTCGTCGGCGATGATGGCGGAGATGGTGGCGGCGGAGGTGTCCCCGGGCACGGCGATCATATCCAGACCCACGGAGCACACGCAGGTCATGGCCTCCAGCTTGTCCAGGGACAGGGCGCCGGACTGGGCGGCGGCGATCATGCCCTCGTCCTCGCTCACCGGGATGAAGGCGCCGGACAGGCCGCCCACGCTGGAGCTGGCCATGACGCCGCCCTTCTTCACCGCGTCGTTCAGCAGGGCCAGGGCGGCGGTGGTGCCGTGGGTGCCGCACACCTCCAGGCCCATCTCCTCCAGGATCCGGGCCACGCTGTCCCCGATGGCGGGGGTGGGGGCCAGGGACAGGTCCACAATGCCGAAGGGCACGTTCAGCCGGGCGCTGGCCTCCCGGGCCACCAGCTGGCCCATCCGGGTGACCTGGAAGGCGGTCTTCTTGATGGTCTCGGCCACCACGTCAAAGGGTTGCCCCTTCACGGACTGGAGGGCGTGGTACACCACACCGGGGCCGGACACGCCCACGTTGATGACCCGCTCGGCCTCGCCCACGCCGTGGAAGGCGCCGGCCATGAAGGGGTTGTCCTCCACGGCGTTGCAGAACACCACCAGTTTGGCGCAGCCGAATCCGCCCTGGTCGGCGGTGCGCTGCGCCGCGGCCTTGATGGTCTCGCCCATGAGGCGCACCGCGTCCATGTTGATGCCCGCCTTGGTGGAGCCCACGTTGACGCTGGAGCACACCACGTCGGTGACGGCCAGGGCCTCGGGGATGGCGGCGATGAGCTTCTTGTCCCCCTCGGTCATGCCCTTCTGCACCAGGGCGGAGAAGCCGCCGATGAAGTTGACCCCCACCGCCTTGGCGGCCTTGTCCATGGCCTGGGCGAAGGGGACGTAGTCATTGGTGCGGGAGGACCCGGCCACCAGGGCCATGGGGGTGACGGAGATGCGCTTGTTGACGATGGGGATGCCGAACTCCGCCTCGATGTCCTCGCCGGTCTTGACCAGCTTCTCCGCGCTGGTGGTGATCTTGTCGTAGATCTTCCGGCAGGCGGCGGCGGGGTCGGGGTCGCAGCAGTCCAGCAGGGAGATGCCCATGGTGATGGTGCGCACGTCCAGGTGCTGCTGATCGATCATGTGGATGGTGCTTAAAATATCTTTCTGATTGAGCATGGTGATACTCCTATACGTTCAAAATGATGGGGCTTTACCCGCTGCGACCGTCCATCCGGGCTGTTCGCAACGGCTCCGCGCTTTTTGTTCTCACGCTGCGCCTGCTCACGACGCCCGGCTTCCCTCCGTCTCGGACTGGTCTGCGGGCCGCGCTGCGGCCCTGCGCTCGTCCTCGCTCCGGTCCATCCGGGCTGTTCGCAACGGCTCCGCGCTTAAATGCGATGCATGGCATCGAAGATGGCCTCCTGCTGGACCCGGATGTCCAGACCCTTCTCCTGGGCCAGGCCGGACAGGTCCTCCTGGAGCCGGGCGAAGGGGACGGTGGCGGCGGAGGTGTCCACCAGCATGGTCATGGTGAAGAACTCCTGCAAAATGGTCTGGCTGATGTCCAGCACGTTGACGTTCTTCTCGCTGAGCAGGGAGCACACGGCGGCGATGATGCCCACCTGGTCCTTGCCGATGACAGTGACGATAGCTTTCATGTACAGTTCCTCCCGTAAAAATAGGTCATATTCCTTGGTGTGTTATCCCAGTTCGTCCAGGGTGAGCTGGAAGGCCCCGCCCAGGTGCGCCAGAAACCAGTCCACTTCCTCCATGCCCATGGCCTGGAGCGCGGACAGGGTCTCGCCGGCGGCCTTTTTGAACTCGCTGTTGCCCGCCTTCAGCTCCTCCTGGCACTTGAGCCAGGCGGCCAGCTTGTCTGCGGCCTTCACATAGCGGCGCACCTCCGGGTCTGCCTCCCGCACCAGGGGCTCGTAGGCGGGGACCAGCTCCGGGGGCAGCATGGACAGCAGCTTGTCCTGGGCCACCGCCTCCACCCGCTTGTAGGCGGTTTTCAGCTCGGGGTTGTAGTATTTGATGGGGGTGGGCATGTCCCCGGTGATGATCTCCGGCGCGTCGTGGAAGAGGGCGGTGGCGGCCGTCTTGTCCGGGTCCAGCTCCTTGTGGAACACGTCCCGGCCGATGACCGCCAGGGCGTGGGAGAGCACCGCCACCTCGTAGGAGTGTTCCTCCACGTTTTCTGTGCGGGTGTTGCGCATCAGCGCCCACCGGGCGATGTAGCGCATGCGGAAGATATAGGCGAAAAAGCTGTGGTTCACACCGGGCCTCCCCTCTGCGCCGGGACGGCGCGCGTCTTGGGACAGTATAGCAGGATTCTTTGAAAATGTAAACGTACCGGGCTGTACAAATAGCGGGAAAATTGATATACTGTGTGGCGAATTTGACCAGTCCCCGGAGGGAACGCCATGAAAATCGCCATCTGCACCCTGGGGTGCAAAGTGAATCAATACGAGAGCCAGGCCATGGAGCAGGAGCTGCTGCGCCGGGGCCACACGCTGACGGACTTCGACGGTCCGGCGGACGCCTACATCATCAACACCTGCACCGTCACCGCCGTGAGCGACAAGAAGTGCCGCAACCTCATCCGCCGGGCCCGGAAAGGGGCGCCGGAGGCGGTGGTGGCGGTGTGCGGCTGCTACGCCCAGACCGATCCCCGGGCGGTGGCGGAGCTGGGGGTGGATCTGGTGTCCGGCTCCGACGGGCGCATGGACTTCCTGGACCGGCTGGAGGGACAGCTGCGGGCCCGGGGAGAGCAGATCGTTGCCGTGGACGACTCCATGAAGCGCCGGGCCTTTGAGCGCCTGCCCGCCGGAGGCCAGGAGGGGCGCACCCGGGCCATGCTGAAGGTGGAGGACGGCTGCGTCAACTTCTGCTCCTACTGTATCATCCCCTATGCCCGGGGGCCGGTGCGCTCCCTTCCCCTGGATGAGGCGGCCCGGCAGGCCGCGGCCCTGGAGGAAGAGGGGTACCGGGAGGTGGTGATCACCGGCATTGAGATCTCCTCCTGGGGGCGGGATCTGCCCGGGAAGCCGGAGCTCATGGAGCTCATTGAGGCGGTGTGCCGGGCGGCCCCCGGCCTGCGGGTGCGCCTGGGCTCCCTGGAGCCCCGCACCATCACCGAGGAGTTCTGCCGCCGGGGGGCGGCGCTGCCCAATCTGTGCCCCCACTTCCACCTGTCCCTCCAGTCCGGCTGTGACGCCACCCTGGCCCGGATGAACCGGAAATATGATTCTGGGCGGTATGCCCGATCTGTGGAGTTGCTGCGGGACGCCTTCCCGGATCCGGGGATCACCACCGATCTCATTGTGGGATTTCCGGGGGAGACGGAGGAGGAATTCCGCCAGACCCTGGACTTTATCCGCCGGTGCGCTTTCTCTGGTATGCACGTCTTTCCCTATTCCCGCCGGCCGGGCACGCCCGCCGCGGCCATGGCGGGGCAGGTGCCCCATGCCATCCAGGAAGAGCGGGTCCACCGGGCCATGGACGCGGCCCGGGAGATGAGCCGGGCCTGGCTGGAACGGCAGGTGGGCAAGGTGTTCCCGGTGCTCTTTGAGGAGGAGAAGGCGGGGCTGTGGCAGGGCCACGCCCCCAACTATGCCCTGATCCATGCGCCGGGGAAGGAGCTGCACAACCGGGTGGTGCCGGTGCGTATCACCGGGGTGAGGGAGGACGGACTGCTGGGGGAGGTGGCCGAGACGTGAAGGAGTGGAAGAAGTGCGGCGCAGGGCTCTATGAGGAGGAGTACCTGGAGTGCGAAAAACGCTGGGTGTTTCTGCTGCTGATGTGCGTGGGGGGCTATTTCGGGGCCTTTACCTACTCCATCCGGGGCGGGGTGTTCTGCAACGCCCAGACGGCCAACTTTGTGCTCATGGCCATGGCCCTGGGCCGGGCGGACTGGGGACAGGTGCTGTACCTGCTCATCCCCATGAGCGCGTATTTCCTGGGGGCTGTGGTATCCGAGGCCATTGCCAACCCCATCAAGAAGCTCAACCTCATCCGCTGGGACACCCTGTTTGTCCTGCTGGAGATGGTCGCTGTGGTGGTGCTGGCCCTGCTGCCGGAGCGCGCGCCCTATCAGATCACCCAGGTGACCATCAATTTCATCTGCTCCATGCAGTACAACACCTTCCGCCAGGCCCGGGGCATTCCCATGGCCACCACGTTCTGCACCAACCACCTTCGCCAGGTGGGGATCGCCTTCACCAAGACGGTGAAGCACCGGGACGCCTCCCACCTGCGCCGCCTGGGGGCGCATCTGGCCATGCTGGGCGTATTTGTGGCGGGGGGCGTCGCCGCCACGGTGCTGTGCAGGGTGTTCCTGGGCCGGGCGCTCTTCGCCGCCCTGATTCCCCTGGGCATCGTGCTGGCCGGCCTGCTCCACGCCGACCTCACCAAGGAGCGGGGCGTACTGACCCGGGTGCCCCACGGGCACTGACGGAAAAAGAGAACAGGCAGAACCATCCGCCGCCGGCCTTCCGGGCCGGCGGCGGATGCGCATTTGAGGAGAGTTTGCCTTGCGGGGCGGGGAAAAGCATGGTATGATGAGAAAAATGAGGGGGTGGGACTATGGTGTGCAGTGTGCGGTCTCTGGGACTTCACGGGGTGTCCGGCTATCTGGTGAGCGCCGAGTGCGCCCTGTCCGGGGGCCTGCCCGCCTTTGACGTGGTGGGGCTGCCCGACACGGCGGTGAAGGAGGCCCGGGAGCGGGTGCGCTCGGCCATCAAGGCCAGCGGCTTTGACTTCCCGGTCTCCCGGATTACGGTGAACCTGGCTCCGGCAGACCGGAAAAAGGCGGGCACGGTGTACGACCTGCCCATCCTGGTGGGAATCCTGGCGGCCAGCGGGCAGCTGCCCTTCCGGGGAATGGAGGACGCGGCCCTCATCGGCGAGCTGTCCCTGTCCGGGGCGCTGCGGCCGGTGTCCGGCGTGCTGCCCATGGCCCTGGCGGCCCGGCGCGCGGGGCTGAAGCGGCTGTTTGTGCCGGCGGACAACGCCCCGGAGGCCACCTTGGCCGACGGGATGGAGGTCTACCCGGTGGAGACGGTGAAGGCGCTGGCCGCCCATCTCCAGGGGGAGAAACTGATCGAGCCGGCCCCGGTCTGGAGTCCGGACGGCACGCTGACCGCCGGGCCGGATTTCAGCGATGTGAAGGGGCAGGAGGGAACCCGCCGGGCCCTGGAGGTGGCCGCCGCCGGCGGCCATCACATCCTCATGTCCGGCAGCCCCGGCTCCGGCAAGTCCATGATGGCCAAGCGGCTGCCCTCCATCCTGCCGGACATGACCCGGGAGGAGGCGCTGTCCTGTACGGAGATCTACTCTGTGCTGGGCCTCACCAGCCGGGAACACCCCATGGTGACCCGCCGGCCCTTCCGCTCGCCCCACCACACCATCTCCCCGGCCGGAATGGCCGGAGGGGGCAGCGGGCTGCGGCCGGGGGAGATCTCTATGGCCCACAACGGGGTGCTATTCCTGGATGAGCTGCCGGAGTTCGACCAGAGCGTGCTGGAGGTGCTGCGCCAGCCCCTGGAGGACGGCCAGACCCAGATCACCCGGGTGTCCGGCTCGGTGACCTACCCCAGCCGGTTCATGCTGGTGTGCGCCATGAACCCCTGCCGGTGCGGCTGGTATGGCCACCCCTCCGGCCGGTGTACCTGTACGCCCCAGGCCATTCAGCGGTATCTGGGCCGCCTGTCCGGCCCTCTGCTGGACCGCATCGACATCTGCGTGGAGGTGCCTGCCCTGGAGTATGAGGAGCTGTCCGCCCCCAGGGGGCAGGGGGAGCTCTCCAGCGCTATCCGGGCCAGGGTGAACGCCGCCCGGGCCATCCAGACCGCCCGCTTCGGCCCGGAGGGGCCCGCCTGCAACGCCCAGATGGGCCCCGGGGAGCTGCAGGAGTTCTGCCGGTTGGACGAGGCCTGCCAGAAGCTGATCCAGGGGGCCTACGAGAGCTTGGGCCTCACCGCCCGGAGCTATGACCGGGTGCTGCGGGTGGCCCGCACCATCGCCGATCTGGACGGGGCCGGGGACATCGAACTGCCCCACCTGGCCGAGGCATTGCAGTACCGGCCGCCGGAGTATCTGCGGCGCTGAATCAAGCAGAATAGAAAAAATCCGGAGCCCGTGAGGACTCCGGATTTTTTGCGCGCGGTTGCAAATCAGTCTCAGCCCAGGAAGCAGATCACCAGGGTGAGTACCAGGAACACGATGGCCACCCACTTGGTCATCTTGGCC
Source organism: uncultured Oscillospiraceae bacterium (assembly GCA_944385465.1). Classification (GTDB taxonomy): domain Bacteria; phylum Bacillota; class Clostridia; order Oscillospirales; family Oscillospiraceae; genus Enterenecus. The sequence continues at coordinate 28,632 of CALWXH010000011.1, forward strand.
ATGCGGGCGTCGGCGGACTTGGCCTTGTTCTTGGACAGGAAGGTGTCGGCGCCGCCGGCGATGGCGCCGGACAGGCCGGCGCTCTTGCCGGACTGAAGCATCACGATGGCGATGAGGGCCAGGGCGACGATGAAGTAAACAATGGACAGGATCAGCTGGGGAGTGGTCATGTTATTCAATCCTTTCGGTGAAGTGATCGGTAAAATGGGCGCACACGCCCTATGCAGGTGCATAACATCATAGCACACTCCAAACCAAAAGGCAAGTATTTTTTCCTGCGCCCCCCTATCCGTTCTGCCCGGTCATGAGATCGGCCACGGTGCGGGCGAACAGCCGGGCGGCAGTGATGGCCTCCTGCAGGGTGTTGCCGTGGGTGCCCACCTCCAGCAGGATCTCCCCCGGGGACTGGTGCTGGTTGAATCGGGAGGTGCGCAGCACCACCGGCCGTGCCAGGGTGGACCACTTCTCCGTCAGGGCCTTCTGGATGCGCACGGCCAGAGACAGGTTCACCCGCCAGTTGGGATGCTCCTGGCCCATGGCATCGCTGCCCATGACCATCATCACCTGGGCGCAGTTCTCCACCGTGCCCGCCACCGTCTTGTAGATGGTGCCGTCGCTGGCGGCCAGGGCGTCCCGGTGGACGTCCAGCACCAGCTGGATGGAGGGATACTCCTCCAGCCAGTGGGCCACCCCCTGGGAGGAGCGGTTGTAGGCCTCGTTGTAGCTGGGGTAGTCATATAGGGTGGTGTCGTGGATGACCTCAATGCCCGTCGCCTCGAAGATCTTCACCATCTCCTCCCCCACCCGGACCATGTTCTGCTCCGTGTTCAGGGTGCGGTAGCTGTCGCTCTCCTCATACACGTCGGTGCCCGCCGGGGTGTAGGCCTCGGTGGCGTGGGAGTGGAAGATGAGCACCTGGGGGCCGGGGGCGTCGGCGGTGATGGTGGGGGCGGAGGAGAGCAGCTCGTCGATGTCCAGCGAGTAGTCGGTGTGGTTATAGATGGACACGGTGCCGGAGGTCACATATTTGGCGGAGGTGCCCGCCACCATGGTCTTGGGGATGATGCCGTCGGGGTCCTCGGTGGCGGCCGGCGTGGGCGGGTCGCTCTCGACGGGCTGGGGGGTGGGCTCCGGCGTGGGCTGGGCGGAGGGCTGCTGCGGCGCGGTGAGCTCCTCCTGGGGCAGAATGCCGCCCAGCAGGGAGGACTGGGCCAGCACCAGCCGGTCCAGGGCGGACAGCTGTCCGTTGTCCTGGGGAGAGAAGTCCAGCTCCGCGCTGAGCAGGGCGGTGGCCACCTGGGTGCTGTCCGCCAGACTGGCCAGGGCGGCGGCCGGGTCGCCGGTGAGCCAGACCAGCCACAGGGCGGCCGCGCCGGTAAACAGGGCTGCCCCCTGGCGCAGGATGCGCGGCAGCCCACCACTTGTCCGTTTCTTTCGCATTGCAGTTCACCTCAACCCACTGTATGAGCGGGGCGGAGGGGATAGAACACCCGCCAGACCGGTGGAAAAAGCACTCCCCGCCGCGTTCGCGGCGGGGAGTGCGGAAAAAACGGGGCGATTAGGTGCGATAGCGCTTCTGAGGCACGTAGGTGCAGTGGAGCAGCTCGTGGGCCTTGTGGCTGCCGGGCTCGCCCAGGTAGGTCGCGTAGATCTCCTGGACCACGGGGTTCTCGTGGCTCTTGCGGTACTCCATGCCGGAGTCCTGCTTGTACAGGGCCTTGGCCCGCAGGGTGCGCAGGTCGGTGAAGGAGCGCACGGTGGCCGGGTGCAGGGGCTGGCCGCCGCCGTTGACACAGCCGCCGGGGCAGGCCATGAACTCCACGAAGTCATACTGCAGCTTGCCGGCGCGGATGCCGTCCAGCACCATCTTGGCGTTGTGCAGGCCGGAGGCCACGCACACCCGGACGGTCTTGCCGGGCAGCTCGTAGGTGGCCTCCTTGACGCCCTGGGTGCCCCGGACCTCGGTGAACTCCAGGGGGCCCATCTCATTGCCGGTGACCTTGGCCACCACGGTGCGCAGGGCGGCCTCCATCACGCCGCCGGTGGCGCCGAAGATGACGGAGGCGCCGGTGGACACGCCCAGCATGGGATCGAAGTCCCCGTCGGGCAGATGGTCGAACATCATGCCGGCCTGGGTGATCATCCGGGCCAGCTCCCGGGTGGTGAGGGAGGCGTCCACCGGCATGCAGCCGTTGGCCATGCGCTGCTCCTCCCGCTTGCACTCGTACTTCTTGGCGGTGCAGGGCATGATGGACACCACGTAGATGTCCTTGGGATCGATGCCCGCCTTCTCGGCGTAATAGCTCTTCACCAGGGCGCCGAACATCTGCTGGGGGGACTTGCAGCTGGACAGGTTGGGCACGAACTCGGGGTAGTGCTGCTCGCAGAACCGGATCCAGCCGGGGGAGCAGGAGGTGATGAGGGGCAGGGCGCCGCCCTCGGTGAGGCGGTGGATGAACTCGGTGCCCTCCTCCATGATGGTGAAGTCGGCGGCGGTGTCCACGTCGAACACCTTGTCAAAGCCCAGCCGGCGCAGGGCGGACACCATCTTGCCCTCCACGTTGGAGCCCACGGGCATGCCGAAGCACTCGCCCAGGGTGACCCGGACGGAGGGGGCGGGGCCCACCACCACGTGTTTGGAGGGATCGTGCAGGGCGGCCAGCACCTCGGCGGTGGAGTCCTTCTCCGCCAGGGCGCCGGTGGGGCAGGCCACGATGCACTGGCCGCAGGACACGCAGTCCACCTCGCTCAGATCCCGGTCAAAGGCGCAGCCGATGTGGGTGTTGAAGCCGCGGTCGTTGGTGCCGATGACGCCCACCTCCTGCAGCTTGCGGCAGGCGGCCACGCACCGGCGGCACAGGATGCACTTGGAGTTGTCCCGCACCAGGTGCAGGGCGGTGTCCTCGATCTGGGGCAGCAGGTCGTCGTTGGCGTAACGCACCGCGTCGATGCCCAGGTCGGCGGCCAGCTGACGCAGCTCGCACTGGGCGTTGCGGGAACAGGTGAGGCAGTCCATGCGGTGGTTGGACAGGATCAGCTCCAGGGTGAGCTGCCGGGAGTGGCGGACCTTGGGGGTGTTGGTGTGCACCACCATGCCCTCGCTCACGGGGTAGACGCAGGAGGCCATCAGGCTCCGGGCACCCTCCACCTCCACCACGCAGATCCGGCAGGCGCCGATCTCGTTGACGTCCTTCAGGAAGCACAGGGAGGGGATTTTGATGCCCGCGCTCCGGGCGGCCTCCAGCACCGTGGTTCCGGCGGGAACGGTGACGGGGATGTTGTCGATTGTCAGGTTGACCAGTTTCTCTTCCATGTTCGTCACTCCTTCCCTCAGCGCTTGGTGATGGCGTCAAAGCGGCAGTTGGACTGGCACAGGCCGCACTTGATGCACTTGTTCTGGTCAATGATGTGGGGGGCCTTCACCGCGCCGGTGATGGCGCCCACCGGGCAGTTCTTGGCGCACAGGGTGCAGCCCTTGCACTTGCCGGGGTCGATCTCATAGCGCAGCAGGTTGCGGCACACGCCGGCCGGGCAGCGCTTCTCCACCACGTGGGCCACATACTCGTCCCGGAAGTAGCGCAGGGTGGACAGCACCGGGTTGGGGGCGGACTGGCCCAGGGCGCACAGGGCGGAGCTCTTCAGGTGGTAGCACAGCTCCTCGATGGTGTCCAGATCCTCCAGGGTGCCCTTGCCGTCGGTGATCTTGCACAGCAGGTCGTACAGCCGCTTGGTGCCGATCCGGCAGGGGGCGCACTTGCCGCAGGACTCGTCCACGCAGAACTCCAGGAAGAACTTGGCGATGTCCACCATGCAGTTGTCCTCGTCCATGACGATCAGGCCGCCGGAACCCATCATGGAGCCGATGGCGGTGAGGGAGTCATAGTCGATGGGGGTGTCGATGAGCTCGGCGGGGATGCAGCCGCCGGAGGGGCCGCCGGTCTGGGCGGCCTTGAACTTCTTGCCGTTGGGGCAGCCGCCGCCGATGTCCTCCACGATGGTGCGCAGGGTGGTGCCCATGGGGATTTCCACCAGGCCGGTGTTGGTGATCTTGCCGCCCAGGGCGAACACCTTGGTGCCCTTGGACTTCTCGGTGCCGATGGCGGCGAACTTCTCCCAGCCGTTGTTGAGGATCCAGGTGATGTTGGCGTAGGTCTCCACGTTGTTCAGCAGGGTGGGCTTGCCGAACAGGCCCTTGTTGGCGGGGAAGGGAGGCCGGGGCCGGGGCTCGCCCCGGTGGCCCTCGATGGAGGTCATAAGGGCGGTCTCCTCGCCGCACACGAAGGCGCCGGCGCCCAGGCGCAGCTCAATGTCAAAGGAGAAGTCGGAACCCAGGATGTTCTTGCCCAGCAGGCCGTACTTCCGGGCTTGTCCGATGGCGATCTCCAGACGCTTGACGGCGATGGGGTATTCGGCACGGATGTAGATATAGCCCTGGTTGGAGCCGATGGTGTAGCCGGCGATGGTCATGGCCTCGATGACGGAGAAGGGGTCGCCCTCCAGCACGGAGCGGTCCATGAAGGCGCCGGGGTCGCCCTCGTCGGCGTTGCAGCATACGTACTTCACGCCGTCCTCGCTGACGGCGTCATGGGTGAACTGCCACTTCAGGCCGGTGGAGAAACCGGCGCCGCCGCGGCCCCGCAGGCCGGACTTTTTCAGGCAGTCGATGATCTCCTGGGGGGGCGTCTGCTCCGTGAGGATGCGCTCCAGGGCGGTGTAGCCGTCCGCCCCCAGGTACTCGTCGATGGACTCGGGGTTGATGACGCCGCAGTTGCGCAGGGCGATGCGCAGCTGATGCTTGTAGAACTGGGTGTCGGACAGGGAGGTGGCAGACTTGCCCTCGTCCCCCTCCATGTGGAGCAGGCGGGTGACGATGCGGCCCTTGACGATGTGCTCGGACACGATCTCGGGCACGTCCAGCTCGGTGACCTTGGAGTAGCAGGCGCCCTCCGGGAAGATCATCACGATGGGGCCCTGGGAGCACAGACCGAAGCAGCCGGTCTTGACGATGCGCACCTCGTCCTGGAGCTTGTGGGCCTTGATCTCTTTTTCAAAGGCGGCCAGGACCTTGGGGCTTTCGGAGGATGTGCAGCCGGTGCCGGCGCACACCATCACATGACAGCGTACATGATTCATGCGCCCACCTCCTTATTCCGCGGCCCCGATGGTGTAGTCGGTGACCACGTTGTGATTGACCAGGTGCTGCTCCACAATGGCGGGCACCATATCGGGCTTCATCTTCACGTAGGTGACCTTCTCCTCACCGGGGACAAACACTTCCACAATGGGCTCCAGCCGGCACACACCGATGCAGCCGGTCTGGGAAACGGTGACGTTTTTCAGGCCCCGCTTTTCCACCTCGTCCAAAAAGGCGGCCATGACGGGCCGGGCGCCGGCGGCGATGCCGCAGGTGGCCATACCCACCACCACGCGGATGTGATCTTCGTTGGGGCCGCGCAGATCCATCTGGCGCTTCATCTTTTCGCGGATGGCTCTGAGTTCTTCCAGGCTTTTCATCTTTCTTGGACAGCTCCTTCCAATTGGGCTTCCTGCTCAGACAGGTAAGTTTGAATCCAGGTAAAAATTTCGGGCTCGGCCAGGGAGATGTCGTCTCCCAGCACAGCTTTCAGCTCCTCTGTGGACAGTTCGGCCTCGCCCCGGGGGGTGGTGTGGCGATAGTGGACCTCCAGCTCCGGGCTGCCCTGAATGAGCAGGGCCACGGTGCCGGCCAGATCCCCCAGCGGGGGACAGTCCAGGTGCTTCCGGTCAAAGGTGGCGGTGACAGTGGTGCCTTGGCCCGGGGTGCTCTCCATGCGCAGGGTGCCGCCGGTCTGTTCCGCCGCCAGCAGGTACAGCGCCAGCCCCATGCCCACCTTCCGGGTGGTCCGGGTGGTGGTGAAGGGGTCGGTGACCTTGGCCAGGAATTCAGGGCTCATACCCCGTCCGTTGTCCGCGATGACCACCGTGAGCCAGCCGGATTCCCCCTCCGTGAGGGTGAGATCCAGCCGGGTGGCGCCGGCGGAGATGGAGTTCTGTGCCACATCCAGGATGTTGAGAGAGAGCTCTTTCATCCCATTTTAATGTATTTGTCCAGGATGGGACCCACCTGGGCTGGGGTCAGGCGGCCGTACACGTCGTCATTGATCATCATGACGGGGGCCAGGCCGCAGGCGCCGATGCACCGGCAGGCGTCCAGGGAGAACAGCCCGTCCGATGTGATGCCGCCCGGGGTGATGGACAGCTTCTGCTCCACGGCGGAGAGCACGTCGGCCGAGCCCTTGACATAGCAGGCGGTGCCCAGGCAGACGGAGATCTGGTACTTCCCCTTGGGATTCAGGGAGAAGAAGGAATAAAAGGTCGCTACGCCGTAGACCTCGGACAGGGGGATATCCAATCCCTCGGCCACCATGATCTGTACTTCTTCCGGCAGGTATCCGAAGATTTCCTGTGCGGCCTGGAGCACCGGCATCGTGGCGCCGGGCTGGCCCTTGTGTTCCTCGATCACCTTGCGCAGTCTCTCTTCCTGCGCCGGGGTGCCCTTGTAAGGAACAGCGGTCTTGCAGTTTGGCATGTGATCGTTCCCTCCTATATGGGTTCCTCCACCCAAGAATGTTCCTCTCAATCCAGCGAAGAGGTAAACTTATTCAAATTTTAGCACAAGTCCCCCGGCAAATCAAGAGAGAACATGGGCGCCCCGCGCCAAAGAACGACGGGACGCCCATGAAGAACGTGCACATACCCCATAAAATTGTTAATGCGATAACCAGCGCAGAACGGCCTGGGGGCTGCGCTCCGGCAGGGCCATGGCCTGTTCCGCGTCGGGGATCTGGTCCAGATAGTGGGCGTCGCAGCCGGTGACGAACCGCAGTCCGGCCAGGTCGGGGCGGTGGAGCAGCTCCGGGGGGCAGCGCCGGGAGAGCTCGGCCAGAGAAAAGCCCATCTCCGGATCCCAGAGGCCCAGGTTGGCCAGGACAGAAAAGGAATCCCGGTCGATGTGGGCGGGATAGGCCAGGCCGCCGTATTCCCGGACCAGCGCCGCCGCCTCGTAGACGCCGATGTCGGTGGCGCCGGCCAGCATGGCGGTCTCCTCCCCCAGCAGCCGGTCCTGGCTGTCCATGAGCAGCTGGGGGCCGAAAAAGCGGGGGTCGTTGTCCATGGGGGGTAGCCGCCGGCGCACCAGCTCGCCGAAGGGCAGGGCGTGCTCCAGATCGGGGAACAGGCACACCACGTGTACCTCTTCCAGACAGGTCAGCTCCATCCCCGGCAGGGCCAGCAGGCCGTATGCCTCGGCCGCCTGACAGAAGGCGGCGCAGTTGCCCACGGTGTTGTGGTCGGTGAGGGCCACAATGTCATATCCGGCCAGGGCGCACATCCCGGCGATGTTGGCGGGGGTCATGTCCTCGCTGCCGCAGGGGGATAGGCAGCTGTGGAGATGGAAGTCAAAGAAAAAATCCTTCATGGGACCGCAGCCGTACCGTTACGACAGCCTGCTCAGCGCCGCGGCGCACTGGTAGGTGGACAGGGAGGAGCCCAGCAGGTTGATGCCCTGCAGCTGCGCCTTGCGCAGCAGCGGCTCATCCGGGGTGACGGACTCGGTGAGAATGACGCAGGCCACGTCGGTGAGGGCGGCCACCGCCGCCACGTTGACGTTGCTCATAATGGTCAGCCAGACCCCGTCGGCAGGGGCCTTGCCCATGACCCAGCTGAGCAGATCGCCGCAGTAACCGCCGCCGGTGACCTGCCGGCTGCCGTCCTCCAGGTGGAACGGGGTGAGGTTGAGTTGAGTGGCCAGATCCTGAACAGTCATGGCGATGACGTCCTTTCCTTGTTTGATTTGGCAAGTCTGAGCGGTGCGCGCCGGTCACGGCTGCGCGGGGGGATCCTGGGGGATGGTCCGCCGGCGCCGGAAGGGAGCGGGGAGATACTCGTCGGCCTCGCTCTTGCCGGCCACATTCTGCATGCGCTCGCGCACCTTGAAGATGCAGTCGTCCTCGCTGGCCCGGCCCATGACCACATCTTCGGCGAAGGCCCGGCAGGAGGGGGCGCCGCAGGAGCCGCAGCGAAGGCCGGGCAGCTGCTCCTCCAGAGCCTGGATCCTGCGCATTTTCTCCATGGCCACCCGGCGGTCCGGGTCCAGCTGGAAGGTGGGGTAGTACTCCGGCTTCTGGGTGGAGGCGATGAGGTCGTCCACCCGGGACCCGGGGCGATAGACGCTGCGGGCCTCCGGCAGCTCGCCCATGAGCCGCTTCATGCGCATCCGGGCGATGAAGGGGTTTTCCACGCAGAAGCACCCGCCCAGGCAGCCCTGGGTGCAGGCACGCAGCTCGATGAAGTCCGCCTCCGGCAGCCGGCCGTCCTCAATCTCCTCCAGCATCCGGATCACATTGTCGATGCCGTCCACCGCCACATACCGCTCTGCCCGGTGGGCGTAGGACTCCCCGCCGGAGAAGGCCCAGCCCGCGCCGGCGCGGCCGGCCAGGGAGAGGTCGGGCAGCGGTTTGCCCGCCAGCGCCTTCATGGGGGAGAGCAGCGCCTTGTATACGTCCCGGATGGCGAAGGCCCCGTCCAGCACCGGGGCGATCTGCCCGTCGGGGGAAGAGGCCGCGGTGACCAGGGAAGAGCAGGGGACGATGGAGAATACCCCGATCTCCTGGGGGGACAGGCCGGTCTCCCGCACCGCCTTCTCCCGGGCCAGGATGGCCGCCAGCTCGGTGGGCAGCAGCAGGGGACAGATGTTGCCCAGCAGGCTGGGAAAGCGGATGCGGATCAGCCGCACCACCGCCGGACACACGGAGGAGATCTCCGGGACGGGGCGGTCCGGGTCCTCCGGCCGGCTGGTCAGGTAGCCGGTGAGCAGCTCCGCCCCCGCGGCGGCCTCGTAGACGCTGTCGAAGCCCAGCTCCAGCAGGCTGGCCAGGATCAGGTCCGGGCTGTCCAGGTTGTGGAACTGTCCGTAGAGGGCCGGGTCGGGGACGGCCACCGTGTACTGGTAGTTCTGGAGGGAGTTGAAATTGTCGTGCATGGAAGTCACCGCGTGGTGCGGGCACACCCGCAGGCAGGTGCCGCAGTCGATGCACCGGTTGGGCAGAATGGTGGCCTTGCCGTTGCGCACCCGGATGGCCTCGGTGGGGCAGTTCTTGATGCAGGTGGTGCAGCCCCGGCACTTATGATATTCCAAAACCACTGAATGACGCATGAAAACCGCCCTTTCCGCCGGACTGGCGCCGGCTCACCTCACAGGGGATGGAGAGATTACGGGATGTGTACCACCATGGTGACGGTGGTGCCCACCCCCACTGTGGAGTCAATCTTCATCTCATCGCTGTACTTCTTCATATTGGGCAGGCCCATGCCCGCGCCGAACCCCAGGTCCCGCGCCTGGTCCCCGGCAGTGGTGAAGCCCGCCTGCATGGCCTGCTCCACATCCGGGATGCCCGGCCCGCGGTCGGCCAGGGTGATGGTGATCTCGTCCAGCCCCACATCCACGGCGGCGGTGCCGCCCTCGGCGTGGATGACCATGTTGATCTCGCCCTCGTACATGCATACGGACACCCGGCGTATGGTATCTGAGTCATACCTCATTTTCCGCAGGGTCTGCTTGACCTGGGAGGAGGCCTCCCCGGCGTGGGTCAGATCGCCGCCGGGCACGTCGTAAACCAGATGCAGAGATTCCATGGGATCACGCTCCTTTCCCAACAGCATAACATACTTTCAACCAAAATGGAATAGAAAAGAGCGGTGCCCATGAGGATATCCCACAAAGAAGGCCGGACCGGATGCCGTTTTTTGGGCCATCTGCCATTGACAAAAAGCTGTCAAGGCACATATAATGAATACAATACGCTAAAGCGATAAAAAGCGTAGTCATCTTAGAGAGGAGAAATATCCATGGGGAACGAACGCGTTTACAACTTTTCCGCAGGCCCGTCCATGCTGCCGCTGGAAGTGCTTACCCGCGCCGGCAGTGAGATTACCAACTACCAGGGTTCCGGCATGTCCGTGATGGAGATGAGTCACCGATCTAAGGTGTTTGACAAGATTTTTCAGGATACCCAGGCCAACTTCCGCCGGCTGTTCCATGTGCCGGAGGAGTACAGCATCCTGTTTTTGCAGGGAGGGGCCTCCGGCCAGTTTTCCATGGTGCCCCTGAACCTCATCGGAAAGACGGGAAAGGCGGACTACGCCGTCACCGGCAACTTTTCCAACATCGCCTACAAGGAGGCCAAAAAGTACGGCCAGATCCATCTGGCCGCCTCCAGTGAGGACCGCAATCACACCTATATCCCCACCCAGGATCAGCTGGAGCTGGATCCGGAGGCCAGCTACTTCCACTACTGCGCCAACAACACCATCTACGGCACCGAGTGGCAGTACATTCCGGACACCGGGGATGTGCCCCTGGTGTGCGACATGTCCTCTGATTTCCTCAGCCGGGCGGTGGACGTGTCCCGCTACGGCATCATCTACGGCGGCGCCCAGAAGAACCTGGCCCCTGCCGGCCTGACCATCGCCATTGTCCGCAAGGATCTGGCCGGCCATGAGCTGCCCTACACCCCGCTGATGATGAACTACAAGACCATGATCGACAAGGACTCCATGTACAACACGCCCCCCTGCTGGTGCATCTACATGCTGGGGCTGGTGCTGGAGTGGCTGGACAGCAAGGGCGGCGTGGAAGGCATGGAGAAGATCAAGCACGCCAAGGCCCAGCTGCTCTACGATGTGCTGGACGACTCCAGGCTGTTTACCTGCCCGGCGGAGAAGGGCAGCCGCTCGGACATGAACGTGGTGTTCCGCACCGCGGATCCCGAGCTGGACGCCAAATTCGTGGCGGAGGCCACCCAGGCCGGTTTCGTCAACCTGAAGGGCCACCGCTCCGTGGGCGGTATGCGGGCGTCCATCTACAACGCCATGCCCACCGAAGGTGTGGAGAAGCTGGCGGACTTCATCAGGGCCTTTGACAAGGCCAACTAACGGCTGCGCGGCGCAGCGCGGAGACAAGGGAGGAACCACGATGTTTCAGATCAAGACGATGAACAAGATCTCGCCCAAGGGGCTGGCGCAGCTGCCTGGGGAGAAGTATACCGTGGCGGACGATGTGGCCAATGAGGACGCCATCCTGGTGCGGTCCGCCAAGCTCCACGACTATGAGTTCCCCGCCAATCTCTGGGCCATTGCCCGGGCCGGAGCGGGTACCAACAACATCCCGGTGGACCGCTGCTCCGAGGCGGGCATCATCGTGTTCAACACCCCCGGGGCCAACGCCAACGCGGTGAAGGAACTGGTGATCTGCGCCCTGCTGTGCGCCTCCCGGGACATCATGGGGGGCTATAGCTGGGTGCGGGAGCAGGCTGAGGCCGGCGCCGAGGTGGCCGCGGTGGTGGAGAAGGGCAAGTCCGCCTTCGTGGGGCCGGAGCTGTACCGCAAGACCCTGGGGGTGGTGGGCCTGGGGGCCATCGGCGCCCTGGTGGCCAATGTTGCCCTGTCCCTGGGCATGGAGGTGTACGGCTACGACCCCTTCCTGTCGGTGGACGCCGCCCTGCGCCTGGACCGCCACGTCCACGTGGTCAAGGACGCCGGTGAGCTGTACCGAAACGCGGACTACGTCACCATCCACATGCCCTATACCAAGGACACCAAGCACACCATCAACGCCGACACCATCGCTCAGATGAAGGACGGGGTGCGGGTGGTGAACCTGGCCCGGGGCGAGCTGGTGGACGACGAGGCCATGCTGGCCGCAATAGAGTCCGGCAAGGTGGCCCGGTATGTCACCGATTTTCCCAACAATACCGTGGCCCTGGCCAAGGGCGTGGTGGCGTTCCCCCATCTGGGGGCCTCCACGCCGGAGAGCGAGGACAACTGTGCGGTGATGGCCGCCGATGAGCTGCGGGATTTCCTGGAGAACGGCAACGTGAAGAACTCCGTGAACTTTCCTACGGTGGTGATGGAGCGCTCCGGCGTGCAGCGCCTGTGCATCGTCCACCGCAACGTGCCCGCCATCCTGGCCAACGTCACCCTGCAGCTGTCCAACGACGGGGTGAACGTGGAGAACATGACCAACAAGTCCAAGGGAGACTACGCCTACACCATTGTGGATGTGGGCAGCGCGGTGGATCAGAAGATCCTGGACCACATCGTCACCATCTCCGGCGTACTGCGCATGCGGGTGATCTAAGCGCGACAATATCCGGGACACTGAGAAATACTGAGAAAATCAAAACATCCCGCCGTTTCCTCCGGGGAGGAAGCGGCGGGATGTTTGCCGTTTACAGGGAGAGCAGATGTTTGCCGTAGGCCGTCATACTCAGCTCATCGCCCAGCTTGTGCAGCTGCTGGGTGGAGATCCAGCCCTCTCTGTGGGCGATCTCCTCGATGCAACCCACATACTGCTCTGTGGATTGCTGCAGATCGTGGATGGCCTGGGCCGCGGCCAGCAGGCTGTCTGCGTTGCCCGCGTCCATCCACAGGTAATTGTCCTGAAGGGGGATGACCTGAAGCTGATCCCGGCGGAGGAAGGCCAGATTCACATCGGTGATCTCCAGCTCGCCCCGGGCGGATGGGGTGAGGGAGGCGGCGATGTCCAGCGCGTCGTTGTGATAGAAATACAGCCCGGGGACCACATAGTTGGATCTGGGGTTGCGGGGTTTTTCCTCAATGGAGATGGCCCGGCCGCTCTGGTCAAACTCCACCACCCCAAAGGGGCGGGGGTCCTCCACATAGCAGCCGAAGACGGTGGCGCCCTGATTGCCGGCGGCGGCGTGCTTCAGGGTGTCAGCCAGGTTCGGGGCCCAGAAGATGTTGTCCCCCAGGATCAGGCAGAGGTCGTCCCCGGCCAGGAAGTCCCGGCCGATGAGCAGCGCGTCGGCGATGCCCCGGGCCACAGGCTGGACGGTATAGCGGATGGTCATGCCCAGGTGGGAGCCGTCCCCCAGCAGGGCGGCGAAGGTGTCCTCCTCTCCGGGGGGCACGATCACCAGCACCTGATCGATCCCCGCCTGCATCAGCACGGACAGAGGATAGTAGATCAGCGGTTTGTCGTAGACAGGGAGCAGGGGCTTGCACACGGGCTTGGTCATGGGGTACAGCCGTGTGCCGCGCCCAGCGGCCAGAATAATGCCTTTCATGGGTGAACCTCCATGCGCCCACCGGCGCTCGATCAGGTGAATGGGGAGGCCAGGCAGATGCCGTGACCTGATTTCGCTAAATTATACCCCAGGGAACGGAGAAAGTCAATGAGGGGAAGCAGGCGAGGAGAATGGAACGGCCGGCAGGCCCAGAGGAACCTGGACCTGCCGGCCGTTGACAGAATGGGAGAGAATGTTTACTCGTTCACATAGTCGGCCACGGCCTCGCCGGCCATGCGGCCGGAGTTGATGGCAAAGCCCATGGTGTTGCCGGGCAGGGTGAAGTTGTAGCTGTCGCCGTAGATGGTGTTGCAGTCGGAGCCGGCGCTGTACAGGCCGGGGATGGGATTCAGGTCGGCGTCCAGCACCTCGCCCTTCTTGTTGGTGCGCACGCCGCCGATGGTGCCGTAGGCGGCGATATAGAACTTGCCGGCCACGAAGCCGCCCTTGCGCCCGGTGATGGGCCGCAGGTAAGCGGGCTTCTTGTGGAACTGATGGTCCAGGTTGGCCTCGCACATCTCGTTGTACTCCTCCAGGGTCTCGGCCAGGGTGTCGGGATCGATGCCCATCTGCTCGGCCAGCTCCTCGATGGTGTCGGCCTCGAAGTAGCCGTCATAGCCGGTCTCCTTGGCGTGCTTCACGCCGTCCTCGAAGGCGTAGAAGCACTCCTCGGGGTGGACGATGTCGAAGATGTCGGGACCGTGCTTGGCATAGTACTTGATGAGGTTGCGGTCCATGATGCAGTAGGCGCACTTGCCGGGCTGCAGGTTGATGGCGTTGCCGGTGAAGGTGGTGTTGCCCATCTGGCCCTCATCCAGGAAGCGCTTGCCCCGCTGGTTGACCAGCAGAGCGGGCTGGCGCAGGCAGGCGTCCAGCATGAAGTGGTCCAGGTTGTCCTTGAGCTGATAGATCATCTCAATGTTGGCGCCGTACTTGGCGGCACCGGCCTCCCACATCATGTTCAGACCCTCGCCGTTGGTGCCGGGAACGTGGAAGGGGAAGAAGTTCTCCCACAGATCCAGGCCGAACTCCTCCTTGAGCATCTTGGCGTTGTTGCCGAAGCCGCCGGTGGCCACGATGACGGCCTTGGCCCGGGCCTCGATCTCCTCGCCGTTCTTGTCCACGGCCCGCACGCCCACGCACTTGCCATCCTCCATGATGAGGCTCTTCACGGGGGTCTCCAGATAGATCTCAGCGCCCAGCTCCTTGGCCTTCTCGGTCATGATGCGCACCATGGGGCCGGCGGCGCGGGGGCCGATGACGCCGTTCTCGGGCTTGACGATGTGCCAGGTGGCGGCGGACTCAGTGAAGTACTTGAAGGCGCCGGCGAACTCCACGCCCATGTCCTGCAGCCACTCGATGGTGTCGGCGGACTTCTCGAAGTAGGTCTCCACCAGCTCGCCGTCCACGCGGTAGTGGGTGTACTTCATGTGGATGTCATAGGCCTCCTCCAGCGTGAGGTCCTTGAACTCCCGCTTCTGGATCTTGGTGCCGATGCCCAGAGGGCCCATGCCCATGTTGGCGGCGCCGCCGGTGGTGTTGGCCTTCTCGAAGACGATGGCCTTCAGGTCGTTCTCACCAGCGGTGATGGCGGCGGCCAGACCGGCCGGGCCGGCGGCCACGACGATGACGTCAGACTGCATGGTTTTCATGTGTGTTTCCTCCTAAACTTAATATAGTTGCAGATGTGAAAACAAACGTACTTCTTACCGGAACTTCCCGCACTTGGTGAGGCGGGAGGGGAGCTTGGGCACACGGCCGGAGGAGCGGACGATGGCGTCGTAGTCGCAGGCGTCGATGCACTTGCCGCACTTGGTGCAGTCAAAGTCGTC
>CALWXH010000012.1 GCA_944385465.1 uncultured Oscillospiraceae bacterium
GTCATCTCCAGCACCTCGTGGATGTTCTTGCCCTTGTAGCGCACCTCCAGGGTCTCCCGGTTGTACCGCTTGCCCTTGCACACCTCGCAGGGAACGTAGATGTCCGGCAGGAAGTGCATCTCAATTTTGATCAGGCCGTCCCCGGAGCAGGCCTCGCACCGGCCGCCCCGGACATTGAAGGAAAACCGGCCCGGGCCGTAGCCCCGGCTCTTGGCGTCGGGGGTGGAGGCGAACAGATCCCGGATGTCATTGAACAGCCCGGTGTAGGTGGCGGGGTTGGACCGGGGGGTGCGGCCGATGGGGGACTGGTCGATGGCGATGACCTTGTCCAGAAACTCCTCCCCCTCCACGCCGTCGTGCTTCCCGGGCCGGGCCTTGGTGCGGTTCAGGTCGGCGCTCAGCCGCTTGTAGAGGATCTCGTTCACCAGGGAGGACTTGCCCGAGCCGGACACCCCGGTGACCGCGATGAAAGTGCCCAGGGGGAAGGCCACGTCGATGTGCCGCAGGTTGTTCTCCGCCGCCCCCCGGATGATCAGCTGATGGCCGTTGCCCGGCCGGCGCTGTTCCGGCACGGGCACCTTCCGCCGCCCGGCCAGATAGTCCCCGGTGATGGAGCCGGGGGTGTCCATGATGTCCTGGGCGGTGCCGCAGGCCACCACCTCTCCCCCGTGGACGCCGGCGCCGGGGCCGATGTCCACGATGTAGTCGGCGGCGCGCATGGTGTCCTCGTCGTGCTCCACCACGAGCAGGGTGTTGCCCAGGTCCCGCAGGTGCTTCATGGTGTCCAGCAGCATGTCGTTGTCCCGCTGGTGCAGGCCGATGGAGGGCTCGTCCAGGATATAGAGCACCCCCATGAGGGAGGAGCCGATCTGGGTGGCCAGGCGGATGCGCTGGCTCTCCCCGCCGGACAGGGTGCCCGCCTGGCGGTTGAGGGTGAGGTACTGCAGCCCCACGGAGCGCAGAAAGCCCAGCCGGGCGCGGATCTCCTTGAGGATCTGGTCGGCGATCCTCATCTGGGTGTCGCTGAGGGTGATGGTGTCCAGGAAGGCCAGGGCCTCGGTGATGGGTTTTTCGCAGAACTCGTGGATGGAGATCCCGCCCACGGTGACCGCCAGGGCCTCCCTGCGCAGCCGCTTGCCGCCGCAGTCCGGGCAGGGGGACTGGGACATGCACTCCTCGATCTCCCGCTTCATGGCGTCGGACTGGGTCTCCCGGTAGCGGCGCTCCAGATTGTTCACGATGCCCTCGAAAGGCTGGTGGAGCACCCCCTTGCCCCGGGGCTGGTCATAGACGATGTCCAGCTTCTCCCCCCGGGTGCCGTAAAGGATCACGTCCATCACCTCCGGGGAGAGCTTCTCCACCGGGTCGGTGAGCTTGAAGCGGTACTTTTTGGCCAGGGCCTCAAAGTACATCCGGGAGATGCCGTCGGACTTGATGTGGTTCCAGCCCGAGGCGGTGATGGCCCCGTCCAGGATGGACAGGGACTTGTTGGGGATGATGAGGTCGGGGTCCACCTTCAGCTGGGAGCCCAGCCCCATGCAGGTGGGGCAGGCCCCGTAGGGGTTGTTGAAGGAGAACATCCGGGGGGTGAGCTCCTCGATGGACACCCCGCAGTCCTCGCAGGCGTAGTTCTGGGAGAACAGGATGTCCCGGTCCTCCCCCACGATGTTGATGAGCACAATGCCCCCGGACAGGTTGGAGGCGGTCTCCACCGAGTCGGTGAGCCGCCGGGCCACATCCTCCCGGATCACCAGCCGGTCCACCACGATCTCAATGGAGTGCTTCTTGTTCTTGTCCAGCTTGATCTCCTCGGTGAGCTCGTACAGCGAGCCGTCCACCCGGCATCGCACATAGCCGGACTTCCGGGCGTCCTCAAAGATCTTTGCGTGTTCCCCCTTCTTCCCCCGGATCACCGGGGCCAGCACCTGGATGCGGGTGGCCTCGGGCAGGGCCATCACCTGGTCGATGATCTGGTCGATGGTCTGCTGCTGGATCTCCTTGCCGCAGATGGGGCAGTGGGGGGTGCCCACCCGGGCCCACAGCAGACGCAGGTAGTCGTAGATCTCGGTGACGGTGCCCACGGTGGAGCGGGGGTTCTTGGAGGTGGTCTTCTGGTCGATGGAGATGGCGGGGGACAGCCCGTCGATGTAGTCCACGTCGGGCTTCTCCATCTGACCCAGGAACATCCGGGCGTAAGAGGACAGGGACTCCACATACCGGCGCTGCCCCTCGGCGTACAAGGTCTCAAAGGCCAGGGAGGACTTGCCCGACCCGGACAGGCCGGTGAGCACCACCAGCTTGTCCCGGGGGATGGACACGTCGATGTTCTTCAGGTTGTTCTCCCGGGCGCCTTTGATGAAAATATGGTCTTGCATGGCGATCTTCCTCAGTCAAATTACGTTTTAGATTTCCCGCTGCCGGGGATCCGGGCGCTCCCCCGGCCGGGGCGGCCGGGCGTGCGGTACCAGGTCCTCCCGCACCGCGCCCCACTTCCGGTAGTTTTCCCGGCCCTGGCGCAGGGTCATGCCCCCGTTCTCGTCGCTGGGGTCGTCCTCCCCCGGATCAAACACGTCGTTCTCCCACAGGCATACCGGGCAGATGTAGGCCATGGCCTCCTCTCTGGGCGCCGGAAAGGTGCGACATCCGCAGCAGGGGCAGGGGTAGAGGCCCGCCGGCTCTTCCGGCTCCGGCTCAGCTTCCCGGGCCGGTTCCCGCTCCGGCCCCCAGGCCCTTCCGCCCGCCAGGAACACAAAGGAGCGGTCGTTGACGGCCTGGGGCAGGAACAGGTTTTTCTTCTTTTTCCCGCGTTCCGGCATCCCGCCGCCCCCCTTTCCTCAGTATCCGAACTCCGCCGCCACACCCTTGAGCATCTCCCGGATGGGCAGCTCATAGGGGCAGCGGCCCTCGCAGGCGCCGCACTCCACGCACTCCCCGGCGTGGTGGGCCATGCCCGCATACCGCGCCCTGGCCCAGTCCGCCAGGTCGTATTTCCGCAGATAGTTGACCATGAGGAAGTTGTTGGGAATGTCGATGCCCACGGTGCAGGGGGCGCAGTAGCCGCACCGGCGGCAGAACTGGCTGCCCAGCGCCCGGCGGACGGCGGCGCACCGCTCCAGCTCTTCAGGATTGAGGGGGGCGGTCAGCTCCACGGCGGCGTTGCGCTCCACCTCCTCCGGGCTTCCCATGCCGGGGATGGAGATGTCAATGCACGCCGCCTGGGCCACATACCGCAGGGCCAGCTCCCAGTCGTCCAGATTGCCCCCGGCCAGGGGCTTCATAGCGATGGTGCCCATCCCCTTCTCCCGAGCCTGGCGCAGGACGTCCTCCCCCTGGTTCTCCACGATGTTGTAGGGGAACATCACCGTCTCGATCCGGTCGCTGTACTCCTTCACAATCTTGCCCAGAGCGTCCACACTGTGGGCGGTGGCCCCGATGTGGCCGATCTTCCCCTCCGCTTTGGCCTCCGCCAGGGCCCGGTAGGCCCCCTGGGGGCCGAACACCTGGTCAAAGTCCTTCAAGGGCAGGTTGTGGAGCTGGTAGACGTCGATGTAGTCCGTGCGCAGGTTGCCCAGGCTGACGCCGATGTCCCGCTTCATGCTCTCGTAGTCTCGGGACATGGACTTGGTTGCCAGGATAAATTTGTCCCGCCGCCCCTCCAGGGCTGCCCCCAGGTACTCCTCGGACACGGTGTACCCCCGGGCGGTGTCGATGTAGTTCATGCCGAACTTCTCCAAGGCGTCCACCACCGCACAGGTGTTGGCGGCGTTGGAGCGCTGGATGGGGATGCCGCCGAAGGAGACGGCGGCACACTTCAGGCCGGTGCGGCCCAGCTGCACGTATTCCATATGATTTCCTCCCACTGTATCAAAAATCCCGTTGTGTTTCCAGCTCCCGCTGGACGTATTTGGGCAGCTTGGACACCACCAGCCGGTAGGACTGCTCACACAGGTCCCGGAGCACCCGGTCGGGCAGATCCCCGTCCAGCAGGGCGGCGAGCCAGTGGCGCTTGTCGCAGTAGAAGCCGGGCAGGATCTCCGGGTACTCCGCCTGGAACAGCTCAGACAGCCGGGGATCGCATTTCAGATTGACCAGCTCGTGGCCGCCGTAGACTTTATATTTGTCCTCCGGGGCGCAGACGGCGGCGAACTGCTTGCCCCGGACCTCGTAGAGAAACATCTTCCAGGCGGGGTGCCAGCGTTTCTCCGCCCCGGGGAACCCCAGCAGATGCTCGTCCAGCCACTCATACTTCATCCGTCAGGTCCTCCCTTCCGCTCCCCCCACTGTCCGGCGGTGACGGCGTAGTGGTACATAGTCGCCGGGCGGCCCTGGCAGTCGGTGGCCGGCGTCTCGCCCAGCCCGGTCATGCCCAGCTTCTCCAGCAGCCGCCCCGCCCGGTCCGGGTCAATGGTCTCCCCCTCCACCCGGCGCAGCCCCAGGGTGTCAAAGGCGTAGTCCAGCAGGGCCCGGGAGATCTCACCGGCGTACCCCCTGCCCCACAGGTCCCGGCGGAGGAACCAGCCCAGCTCGTACACCCCGGGTTCGTCCAGGGGGCAGAACAGGACATAGCCCGCCAGGCATCCGGGCTTCTCCCGCTCCTCTAAGGCGTAGCCCACCGGGGGCTTTCGCCGGAGCAGGGAGCGTTCCAGAAAACTATCGCTCTCCTCCCGGGTCATGGGGAAGGAATACGCCATGGTCTCCCGGTCCCCCAGGATGGCAAACAGCCCGTCCCCGTCGGCCGGTGTGAAAGGCCGCAGGCGCAGCCGGGGCGTGGTCAGCTCCATGTCAGCCCTCCACAATCACGTCGGCGGCACCGGCCCCCACCAGCTCCATCAGGTCCGCCGGGGCCAGCTCCACCTGGAAGCCGACCTTGCCGGCGGAGACGTAGATGGCCTCCTGCCCCAGGGCGCTCTCATGGAACACCGTGGGGAACTGCTTCTTCATGCCCACCGGGGAGCAGCCCCCGTGGACGTAACCGGTGAGGGGGAGCAGTTCCTTGCTGGGCAGCATGGCAATGGACTTCTCCCCCACCGCCCGGGCCGCCTTCTTCAGGTCCAGGGTGGCCGTTACCGGGACGTCGAACACATAGTAGCCCCCGGAGGCCCCTTTCGTCACCAGGGTCTTGAACACCGCCGCCGGGTCGATGCCCAGGCTGTCTGCCACGCTCACCCCGTCGGGGGCCCCGTCCCCGCCGTGGGGATAGGTGTGGGGGACGTAGGGGATCTTCTTCTGGTCCAGCAGGCGCATCACATTGGTTTTTTCCTCTTTTTTTGCCATGGTCACTCCTCGGTTCCTGTGTAGTAGCAGTCTTCCCGCCATCTGGCCGGGTTGGTGTCGATGTAATCCCACACGCGGCGGTAATCCGCGGCATTGCGGATGATATGGTCGTGGTAGCCGCGCTGCCAGATGGAATAGCCAATACGTTTGGTTACAATCTCCTTTAACATTTTTATAATTTGCGGAACGGACGTTTTTTTCGTAGGGGCGCACATTGTGCGCCCGTTGCTTTCCGGCCTGTGAATACATAAAAGGAGATGCACATGGTTTGGCATCACGACATACTTTTCGACAGTAACATTTTCATAATGCGTAGAAATTCCAAGAATAGCCTGTTCAGCTACTTGACCTGCAGGAGTCAACGGTGGAAAAACGGAGGCGGGCGCACAATGTGCGCCCCTACGCAATGAAGGGTCTTCCCTCAGAAGTGGAAGTCGGTCTACCACACAAAATGTCACGAAATAGCACCCCGGCCGGCTGTAATCATATCCGGTCAAGCGGTTCGGTTTTCGTTTGGGAAGAGAACCCATAAAATTCCCCTCATTTCCCCCGCAATTCGATGATCTGATCCCGCAGGGCGGCGGCCAGCTCGAACTCCAGCATCTTGGCGGCCTCCCCACGGGCAGAGCCCGCGGGGGCCCCGTTTTTTTAACTCCTCGGCGGAAATGAATTCCGCCTGCGGCAATTCTCCGCTCCGCTACGAATTGACGCGCCGCCCGGCGCGCCCGCGCGGTGCGCGGGTAGAAGGAGGCCGCTCCTCTCACTTCCCTCTCAACTCGATGATCTGGTCTCTTAAAGCGGCGGCCAGCTCGAACTCCAGCATCTTGGCGGCCTCCTTCATGGCCTTCTCCAGGCGGGCGATCTCGGCGGCCTTCTGCTGTTTCGTCATGGCCTTGACCTTGCCCTGGCGCTCGGCCGAGGCCACGTCCTCCGCCGTGGCGGAGATCTCCAGCAGGTCCCGCACCGACTTGACCACGGTTTTGGGGGTGATGCCGTGGGCTTTGTTATAGGCGTCCTGTTTCTCCCTTCTGCGCTCGGTCTCGTCCATGGCCCGGCGCATGGAGGGGGTGATGGTGTCCGCGTAGAGGATGACCATGCCGTCGGCGTTCCGGGCCGCCCGGCCGATGGTCTGGATGAGGGAGGTCTCGCTTCTCAGGAAGCCCTCCTTGTCCGCGTCCAGGATGGCCACCAGGCTCACCTCGGGCAGGTCCAGGCCCTCCCGGAGCAGGTTGATGCCCACCAGCACGTGGAAGGTGCCCAGGCGCAGGTCCCGGATGATCTCCATGCGCTCCATGGCGTCGATGTCGTGGTGCATGTACCGCACCTTGATGCCCGCCCCCTGGAGGTAGGCGGTCAGGTCCTCGGCCATGCGCTTGGTGAGGGTGGTGACCAGCACCCGCTCGTTCCGGGCGGTGCGGGCGTTGATCTCCCCGATCAGGTCGTCGATCTGCCCCTCCACCGGCCGGACCTCCACCCGGGGGTCCAGCAGGCCGGTGGGCCGGATGACCTGCTCCACGATCTGCCCCGACCGCTCCCGCTCGTACTCCCCGGGGGTGGCGGAGACATAGACCACCTGGTTGAGCCGCTTCTCGAACTCCTCGAACTTCAGCGGCCGGTTGTCGTAGGCACAGGGGAGCCGGAAACCGTAGTCCACCAGGGTGGTCTTCCGGGCCCGGTCCCCGTTGTACATGGCCCGCACCTGGGGCAGGGTGACGTGGCTCTCGTCGATGAACAGCACAAAGTCACGGGGGAAGTAGTCCAGCAGGGTGTGGGGGGGCGAGCCCACCGGCCGCCCCTCGATGACCCGGGAGTAGTTCTCGATGCCGGAGCAGTAGCCCAGCTCCTGCATCATCTCCACGTCGTACAGGGTGCGCTGTTTGATGCGCTGGGCCTCGATGAGCTTATTCTCTTTTTCAAAGAAGGCCACCCGCTCCTCCAGCTCCCTGTAGATCTCCTGGATGGCGGCGTCCATCTTCTCCTTGGGGGTGACATAGTGGGTGGCCGGCCAGATGGGGATGTTGGTCAGCCGCCGGATGGGCACACCGGTGACCACGTTGATCTCGCTGATGCGGTCGATCTCGTCCCCGAAAAACTCGATGCGCAGGGCGGTGTCCTTCCAGTAGGCGGGCCACACCTCCACCGTGTCCCCCCGTACCCGGAACATGTTGCGCTCAAAGGCCACGTCGTTGCGCTCGTACCGGATGGCCACCAGCCGCTTCAAAAGCTCCGGGATGGGGATCTCCATTCCCACCCGCAGCGCCACCATCATGGAGGCAAAGTCCTCCGGCTCGCCCAGGCCATAGATGCAGGACACGGAGGACACCACAATCACGTCCCGCCGCTCCAGCAGGGAGGCGGTGGCGGACAGGCGCAGCCGGTCGATCTCGTCGTTCACCGAGGAGTCCTTCTCAATGAAGGTGTCCGTGTGGGGGATATAGGCCTCCGGCTGATAGTAGTCGTAGTAGGAGACGAAGTACTCCACCGCGTTGTGGGGGAAGAACTCCCGGAACTCAGCGCACAGCTGGGCGGCCAGCGTCTTGTTGTGGGCCAGCACCAGGGTGGGGCGCTGCACCGCCTCGATGACCTTGGCCATGGTATAGGTCTTGCCTGAGCCGGTGACACCCAGCAGGGTCTGCTCGTCCAATCCCAGCTCAATGCCCCGGGCCAGGGCCTCAATGGCCTCCGGCTGGTCCCCGCTGGGGGTGTATTCGCTCACCACCTGAAATTCCGGCATATCCCGCACCTCCCCGTGCGCTCTCCCCATATGGGAAGATGCCCGAAAGCCTCGTCCTTCCGGGCATCTCCGCCGCTTCTGTCAGTTCTATTATATTCGAACATACGTTTGCAGTCAATCCTCATGTGCCGTCCAGATACCCGGAGGCAACCATGGAGACCATCTCATTGGCGGCCACCACAAAGTGGTCCACCAGCTCCACGTGGACCTGGCGCAGCAGCTCCCGCAGCTCCCGGGTGGCGCGCACATCCGCCGAGGAGAACACCGCCACGCCGGACACATGGTTGTGGGCCAGGGCCACCCGGCTGGCGTTGCAGGCCAGCGCCGTCTCCACCACCTTCCGCTTGGCCACCCCCACCTGGTCCAGGATGCCCTCCCCCAGGGGGCGGCAGGCGATGAGCTTGCTCTTGGCGTCCAGGCACACCAGGTAGGCCACCTCGTTGCGGGCGCCGAAAAACAGGGGCAGGAGCAGCTGCTCATAGTCCCAGTCGGTGAGCACCTGGCCGGACACGTCGCTGGTCCGCTCCATATACCGGGCGGCCACCGCCGGGACCAGGCGCAGCAGGGCGGCGGTGTTGGCCCCCACCCCCTTCACCTCCAGCAGCTGCTCATAGGTGGCGTTGAACACCCCGGCCAGATCGCCGAACCGCTCCACCAGGGCGTGGGCCAGCGGGTTCACATCCCCCTGGGGGATGGCGTAAAACAGCAGCAGCTCCAGCACCCGGTGGTCGGCCATGCCGTTCAGCCCCCGGGCCAGGAATTCCTCCTTGACCCGCTTCCGGTGGCCGGTGTGGATGGACGGCCCGTCCTTCTTATTTTGCCCCATAGGTGTTCAGGTAGGCCTCCATCCGCTCCCGCATGGCATCGTCAATGTAGACTTTCCCGTCCACCGGCTTGTTGTGGAGGGTGTCGATGATCTCCCGGATGGTGACGATGGGATAGACCTGGATGCCGTAGTCCTGGCGCAGCTCGTCCAGGGTGGTGCACTCCCGGGTGCCCCGCTCCATGCGGTCCACGCTGACAAACAGGGCTTTGATGTTCACCTTGGCCACGTGCTTGAACAGCTCGATGGACTCCCGCACGGCGGTGCCGGCGGTGACCACGTCCTCCACAATGGCGATGTCGTCCCCGTCCTGGGGCTTATAGCCCACCATGGTGCCCCCTTCGCCGTGGTCCTTGGCCTCCTTGCGGTTGAAGCAGTAGGGCAGGTCCCGGCCGTAGTCCCGGTACAGGGAGGAGGCGGCGGCCACCACCAGGGGGATCCCCTTGTAGGCGGGGCCGAACAGGGCGGTGATACCCTGGGGCATGTGCTCCTGGATGCAGGCGGCGTAGTAGTCCCCCAGGCGGGCGGCCTGGGCGCCGGTCTTGTAGTTGCCGGTGTTGACGAAATAGGGGGTCTTGCGCCCGGATTTGGTGGTGAAGTCCCCGAAGGTGAGCACGCCGGAGCGCACCATGAAGTGGATGAATTCTTCCTGATAAGTCATACCCTACACTCCCTTTTCTGTTTTGGATGGGTGAATCATAATATTATACCATTCTTCCCAGCCCAGGACAAGGATTTCTTCCTCGTTTCCCCCGCTCCGGCCCAGGAAATACACGAAAAAAAGGGGCGCGGCTTCTCCCGGTGGAAAAGCCGCGCCCCGCCATTTCGTCAGATGCGCACAGTGCCCACGCCCAGGGCCCCGGGGCCGGTGTGGCTGGCAATGGAGAGGGTGAGGGGCTCGCCCTCGATCCGCTCCATCTCCGGGAAGGCCGCGTGGACCTCCTCCCGCCACTCCTCCCGCAGCGCGTCGGACACTTTGCTGTATGCCATTTTCACCACCAGGTGGCCGGTGTCCCACAGCGGCTTGAGCCGGCCCTCTACGTCGGCCCGCACCCGCTCCAGCATGAGCTTCCGGGCGGCTTTCATCCCCCGGACCTTGCCGATGGCGGTGAGCTTTTCCCCCCGGATCTCCATCACCGGCTTGATGTTCAGCATGGTGCCCGCAATGGCCTCCACCCCGGTGACCCGGCCGCCCTTGCGCAGGTACTTCAGCGTGTCCACCGAGACATAGATGCATCCGTCGTCCCCCTGCTCCTCCAGGGTCTCGCGGATGGCCCGGGCGTCCATCCCCGCCGCCACCATGGCCAGGGCGTCCAGCACCGAGTGGTGCTGGGTCACGGAGATGCGCCGGTTGTCCGCCACCTGTACCCGGCCGCCGTAACTCTCCGCCAGCATCTGGGCTGTGGCGCAGGAGGCGCTGAGCCCCGCGGACATGGGGATGTAGACCAGCTCGTCGCAGCGCTCCAGCACCCGGTCCCAAACGGCCATCACATCCCCCGGCGCCGGTTGGGATGTGGCAATATCCGACCCGGACAGCTGCTTTTCATAAAACTGCTCCTGGGTCAGGTCCTCGCCCTCATAGTAAATCTTTCCGTCGATCAGCACCGGCATGGGCACCACGGCCACACCCAGCTTTCTGCCCTCTTCCACGGAGATTCCGCTGTTGCTGTCTGTCACAACGGCGACTCTTGGCATGTGTTGAACGGCTCCTCTCCTGTCTGCGCCCGGCCATGCGCCGGGCGCGCGTCCTACCCTTCTGCGGGCACTGTGTCTGTCTTGCGGCGGTCCCTCTGGATGAGCAGCTTCACCGCTTCGATCCCCGCCCGGACGGCGGCGTCCGTATCCTCGTCCTGGATCTGGTCCAGGCCGGCGGCGTTGCGCTCCTGGTTCCAGATCACGTGGAACACCGATCCACACCGCACCCCCCGGGCCGCGGCCACAGTGAACAGGGCGGCGGACTCCATCTCAGAGGCCAGCACCCCCAGGCGCTTCCACGCCTCCCACTTGCTCTGCAGCTCATAGGACACCGGCATGCGCTGGGGAGAATGCTGCCCATAGAAGGAGTCCTTGCACTGGACCACACCGGCGTGCCAGTCCCGCCCGGAGGCCCTGGCTGCGTCCACCAGGGCGGTGAGCACCTCAAAATCCGCCACCGCCGGGAACTCAATGGGGGCGTACTCCCGGCTGGTGCCCTCCATGCGCACCGCGCCGGTGGCCACCACCAGGTCGCCGCTCTTCACGTCCAGCCGGATGCCCCCGCAGGTTCCCACCCGCACAAAGGTGTCCGCGCCGATGTTGGCCAGCTCCTCCATGGCAATGGCGGCGGAAGGGCCGCCGATGCCGGTGGACACCACGCTCACCGGCTCCCCCGCCAGGGTGCCCGTGTAGGTGACGAACTCCCGGTTGGCCGCCACCCGGACCGGATTGTCAAAATACCGGGCGATCTGCTCGCTGCGCCCCGGGTCTCCGGGGAGCAGGCAATAGCGCCCCACATCTCCGCCCTTGCAGGCAATGTGGAATTGCCGTTCTCCCGCGATCATCCCGTCACCCTCCCTCCACGGCACCTTATGGTTGTCATTATATCGGTTTTGGCCGGAAAAAGCAAGGGATATCCGCACTTCAGCCCTTTACGCGGACCGCCCCCAGCACGGCCCCGATGGGTTCGTGGATCACCAGGTCCGCCCGGCCGTCGTACGGGGTGGCGTCCCGGTTGATGAGCACCAGCTTCTCCCCCCGGTAAAACCGCAGCAGACCCGCCGCCGGGTACACCGTCAGCGAGGTGCCGCCCACAATGAGCATGTCCGCCCGGCTGATGGACAGTACGGCGGCCTCCACCGTCTCCTGGTCCAGCCCCTCTTCATAGAGCACCACATCCGGCTTGACCATCCCGCCGCACACCGGGCATCTCGGAATCCCCTCCGACCGGAGGATGAACCCCTCGTCATAGCACCGGCGGCACTTCATGCAGTAGTTCCGGGCGGTGGCGCCGTGGAGCTCGTAGACTGTCTTGCTCCCCGCCTTCTGGTGCAGTCCGTCAATGTTCTGGGTGACCACCGCCTTCAGCTTGCCCGCCCGCTCCAGCTCGGCCAGTTTCAGGTGGGCCGGGTTGGGCTTTGCCTCCGGGCAGAGCATTTTGGCCCGGTAGAAGCGATAGAACTCCTCCGGGTTCCGCATGAAAAAGGTGTGGCTGAGAATGGTCTCCGGCGGGTAGTCGTACTGCTGGTGGTACAGCCCGTCCTGGCTGCGGAAGTCTTTTAGCCCCGACTCCGTGCTCACCCCGGCGCCGCCGAAAAACACAATGTTGCTGCTCTCGTCGATCCAGTTCTGAAGCTGTTCCTGCTGGGTCATGGCCGTTCTTCCTCCTCTTCCACATCCAGCGGCCGGCCGTCCAGTTCCGCCCGGATCAGCCGGTCCCCCGCGTACTCCAGCGTGAGCAGAAAAACAGGATGCTCCCGGGCCAGCAGATCCAGGAAGATCTTATCCCCTTCCCAGATGGGCAGCTGGAGCACCCGGTCCTTGCTCACCCATTCCAGTTCTCCCTCCGCGCAGGCGCTGTCCAGCTCTCCCTCCCAGCGGCGGGCGGTGAAGAGATACATGTATTCCCCTTCCCAGCCCCCGTCGGTGAGAAAGGTCACCACACCCCGGAAGCGGTAGTCGGTGAGGGTGAGGCCCGTCTCCTCCCGCACTTCCCGGAGCAGGCACTCATCCGGGCTCTCGTTCTCCTCGAACTTGCCCCCCACGCCGATCCACTTGTCCTGATTGACGTCATGCTGCTTTTTCACTCGGTGGAGCATCAGATACTCCCCCCGGTCGTTTTCCAGGTAGCACAGGGTGGTGTTGCGCACGGTTCTCTTCCTCTCTCCCCTTGGGGACAATATGGCACAGGCCGCCGCAGAGCCGCGGCGGCCTGTCCGGACGTTTCCGCTCAGAAGGGCAGGTTCAGCCCGCCGGTGAGCTTGGACATCTGGCTGCTGGCGTCCTCCGCGGCCTTGCGCATGGCCTCGTTCACCGCCGCCACGATGAGATCCTGGAGCATCTCCACATCGTCGGGGTCCACTGCCTCCGGGTCGATGGTGACGCTGGTCAGCTCCTTCTTCCCGGACACCACCGCCGTCACCATGCCGCCGCCGGCACTGGCCTCATAGCTTTTGTTTTCCAGTTCCTCCTGGGCCTTCATCATATCCTGCTGCATCTTCTGCGCCTGGCGGATCATATTGTTCATGTTTCCGCCCATGCCGCCCATACCGCGGCTGTTAAATCCCTTTGCCATAGCTGCTGTGTACCTCCTGTATCACTCTTTGGTCATTCCACAATCACGCTGTCCTCGTTGTCTGACAAAAACGCGTCCAGGGCGTCCAGCGGGCTTTCCTCCCCCGCCTGGTCCCCCTGTTCCGGGGGTTTCCCCGTCCGCACCGTCACCCGTGCCGGGCAGCCCATCACCTGCTGTGCCATCCGGCCCACCGCGGAGACAATGGGCGGTTTGTCCACCAGGCTCCGGATGAAGTCGCTGTCCGCCCACAGCGTCAGCTCGTGGCCGTCCCAGCTGCCGCACACCATGGCGGGGTTTCCCAGAAACGAGAAGTCCGCCACACTCACAGCGCTTTTCAGCTGCTCCCGGAAGGCCGCCCAGCCGGGCCAGTTGCCGGCACGCGCCGGGGCCGCGATCGCAGCTTTTTCCGCCGGCGCCATCTCTTCCGCCGGCGTCCGGCTATCGGCGGGCACGGCCGGCTCGCTCTCCCGGCCCGCGGCCGGAGCTGCCGGCACAGGTTGCGCGGGCGCGATTGTCTCATGGGCCAGCGGTTCCCCGCGCTGCGTCTTCGGGGGCGGCTCCTTCCCCTCCGGCACAGACGGCGCCCCGGCGCTCTGGGCCGGAGCGGGAACGCCCTCCCGCTCCAGACGGGCCACCCGGGCGGCCAGGGCCACCGGGGACGGGTCCAGGGCCGGGTCGCACAGGGTGACCAGGCACAGCTCCATGTCCGTGCGCCGGTTGGCGGAGCGGTTCATCCCCGCCCCGGTCTCCTGAAGCGCCCGGAGCATCTGCACCAGCCGGGGAATCTCAAACTGGCGCTCCAGCCGCCGCATGGTGCCCTCATCATAGCCGCCGGTGGTCAGCGCCGCCCCGGTCTCCGGCGCGGTGCGCCGCACCAGCAGATCCCGCACCAGGGAAGCCAGCTCCCCCGCCAGCGCGGCCATATCCTTTCCGCCGGCATACAGCCGGTCCAGCCGTTCCAGGGCCTGGGCCCCGTCCGCCTGGGCCACCGCGTCCAGCAGCGCGGCGGTCTCCAGATTTCCCGCCAGGCCCAGTACGGCGCGCACCTGGTTTTCATCGATGACGCCGCCCTCGCCCGCGCACTGGTCCAGCAGGGACAGGGCGTCCCGCATGCCGCCGTCCGCCAGGCGGGCGATGAGCTGCGCCCCCTCCGCCGTCAGCTGGATGCCCTCCTGCTCCGCCACATACCGCAGCCGGGCGGCGATCTCATCGGCGTGGATCCGCTTGAAGGCGAATTGCTGGCACCTGCTCTTGATGGTGGCCGGCACCTTGTTGATCTCGGTGGTGGCCAGAATAAACATCAGGTGGGCGGGGGGCTCCTCCAGAATCTGGAGCAGGGCGTTGAACGCCTGCTGGGAGAGCATGTGGACCTCGTCCACAATGTACACCCGTTTTTTCACCGTGGCCGGGGTGTACACCGCCTCATCCAGAATGGCGCGGATGTCATCCACCCGGTTGTTGGAGGCGGCGTCCAGCTCCAGCACGTCCAGGATGGAGCCATTCTCGATCCCCTGACAGGCCGGGCACTGGTTGCAGGGATTCCCCTCCCTGGGCTGCTGGCAGTTCACCGCCCGGGCCAGGATCTTGGCGCAGGTCGTCTTTCCGGTTCCCCTGGTGCCGGTGAACAGATAGGCATGGGACAGCCGCCCCGTCTGCACCTGGCGTTTCAGGGTTTCGGTGATGTGCCGCTGTCCCACCACATCATCAAAGGTGCGGGGGCGCCACTTGCGGTACAGAGCCTGGTACATTTCCGCTCGCCTCCTGAGAAAAAGTGCTTCAGCACAGAACAAGGCCGCGCACCGACCTTTGCAGACAGCATCCACCCGTTACCCATACAGCCGGCTCAGGATCGGCAGCCCCGCGGCACACGCGGCGGTCCGCTTAGTGCTGCTCGGTTCCCCGCCTGACACGGTTCACGGGACCACGTTGCGCGGGACCGATCCATCATCGCTGCTTATATGGGGCAGACGGCACATACTGCCTCCGGGGGCCGGGATTCACTCCTGCTGTAGCGGATTGCAGGTACAGGGCACCGCTATCTCCCCAGCTAGCGCGGCCTTGTTCCGCGCTGAAGCACCGGAACAATCGGATGTTATTGTATCACGTCCGCAGAAATTTATCAACAGAATTTTCCCGCTCTACCCTCTTTACAAATTAAATTTTTCTGCTATAATGAGTAAGCATCTGAATTTCATGGGCCTGTAGCTCAGCTGGGAGAGCGTTCGGTTCGCATCCGAGAGGTCGACGGTTCGATCCCGTTCAGGTCCACCATAAAAATAGCCACACCGAAAGGTGTGGCTATTTTTATGGATGCCGGGGGAATTAAAATGCTCAGGGCAAATGAATTGCCCCTGCGCCAAGGTTTTGGGCCACAGGCCCAAAACGCTTGTACGGCGCATCAGCGCCGCCCCACCCTGTGGGGCCCCACCTTCTCTTGGCATCTATACTGTTTCCGGGTTTTTTCTCCTCGAAATTTCACCGAGAATTCCATAGATGCAAACCGCTGTTTCAGGGCAACTGGGGGGAATTGCCCCCCTTCTCCCCTGAGATTTGGGTGGGCATTCCCTGTTAGCGCCCTTTTTGAAACCAGCTTACTCAAAAAGGGCGCTATCTTTTTCAAAACAGAATACACAAAAGAATACACAAAGTTGTAGACGTCAATTTGTTGGTCGTGATGGGCCACCAGAACAGCGGTCCAGGCGGTGGCCAAATGACCTAGAGCTGTGGCAACCACTTTGTCCAAAGCACACAACAAAAAACCGTCCTACACCATAAAAAGTGCGGGACGATCTTTACGCAATACTTTTAGATCTGTCAATTCATAAGGATTGGTGTTTCACGATTGTGCCTTTTTCTTTTGGTATCGAAGCATTTTGAGACATCCACTACCAAGCCAAGCGGCAACCCAAGCCAGCGTCATTGCCAGAGAGAAACCTCGGACGAAAAAAGAGAGATGGAACACAAAGTATTCCCATTGCCAAGCAAAACACAATGCCGGACTTAGTTATACTTTTTTCTTTCCACCCATTCCAATATAGAATCGCTGCGCTCACTCCGCATGTCACGACTAACCCAAGAATATCCCACCAAAGCTTTCCGCCCATCATCGCTTTCTCCCCCTGACAATATACACGAGGTTGAGTACCAGAATAACCAGCACGACCACCATCGTTCCATTCCAGCGGGACATGTCTCCTCCTTGCAGTGCAACAACCAAATACAGGATACAGGCCAAAGCCATAAGCAGCACCATCACCCACGAACAACGGCGCATATTCCGTGCATGGCGAGATATGGATTCTTCATAGGACATGTCCAGAGCATTCTCGTAGCCTTCCTGTGTATTCAGAGATTTTCCGTCTACAAAAAACTCTAGTTTTTCGCTAGGCCAAACCACAAAGTGACAGGTCTTTCCCCACAGCTCCAGAGTTTCATCCAGGCCTCCCCGAGTAGCCTGAAAGCTCTTACGGTAGACAGTTTTTTCAAATTTATCGTCTACCCATAAGACATACTTGTTATTCATCACCTGACAAAGGATTACATGAGCCACTCCATCCACAGTGGCGCTCCAGTTATGCTCTTTTGTCATTCGTTGCCTCACTCCCGTTGTCCGACCGCTTTGCAAAGTATAGCTTTCGAAACTTCAACACAGTCCCCACCAGGAGCAATAACCCCAGTGACAATAAAATGACCGAGGCCACCGGTTCATCAGAACTCAGACCAAGTGCCAAATAAAATATCAAGGCAATCACAGCCCCAAAAAATAGGACCACCAATGCAATTAACGGATAGCGAATCCAACGACTCAGTTTCTTGTTCCCGCTGGTCTCTATGACCCCATCCACAATCAACTCCAAGAAAAACTCAAAAAGAATATCCATGTTCTCTCCCCTATTGCTTCGGCATCAAATGAAATCCAGCAGCGAACGGACAAACTTCCGCAGATCACGACTGGAAACGGCACAGGTAATCACCAGTAAGAGTCCCACAAGGAAAAGCCATAAGCCGGTATCAGGGCCAGCACCAGCAAACCCAAACCCTATGAGCAGCACACCAAAAACTGCGATTATCTTCATGATACGCTTGCCCAATGTCTTGCTCATACAATAATTCCTCCCCTTTGTCACTCTTCTGTACGTTGCTATGATACCACATCTACCCACTACTGTCATCTATAATATAGATGGGGCCAATCTCGTTGCTTCTGCTTGGGTAATACCCTGTTTCTTTGTTGGAATCTATGAATAGTTTTCCCTCCTCCGTTCCAATAAAAATTCTGAATGCGTTCGGGATTGTCTGACCCCGCAGTTCTTTGAAGGGAACAACAACTGGTAACATACTTTCAATAAATGATGATATTTGTACCAGATGGATACTCACCTTGATGTAATTTGGGTGCATCTATACTGTTTGGATGACACATAAAAATAGCCACACCGAAAGGTGTGGCTATTTTTATGGATGCCGGGGGAATTAAAATGCTCAGGGCAAATGAATTGCCCCTGCGCCAAGGTTTTGGGCCACAGGCCCAAAACGCTTGTACGGCGCAAAAGCGCCGCCCCGCCGTGCGGGGCCCCACATTCTCTTGGCATCTATACTGTTTCGATGTTTCAAAAAGAAGGACACGCTGAAGGCAGTTGCCTTTTGTTTTGGGTTCCGCCGCCCGGAGGGCGGCTCCACCCTTCCCCACGGGGCCCCGACAACAAAAACCCCGGCCCGGTTCCAAGGAACCGGGCCGGGGTTTTGATTGAGAATGGAGCATTTACTCCTTGGAGAAGCGGCGCTGGGAGAGGATCTCGAAGTGCAGCTTCTTCTGCAGGGTGCCCAGGATGCCGTCGGGCAGGAACAGGATGATCAGGATGGCGATCAGGCCCAGGATGATGTTGGACCAGCCGGGGAAGTTGGCCAGCACCTCGTCCAGGGCGATGTACACCACAGTGCCCACAATGGGGCCGGCCATGGTGCCCACGCCGCCGATGATGACGATGAACACCAGGGACACGGTCCAGCTGATGCCGAAGGCGTTGGTGGGATACACGCTGACGTTGTTCAGGTAGTACATGCCGCCGGCCAGGGCGCAGAACAGGCCCGCGATCACGAAGCAGATCAGCTTGGAGCGGAAGATGTTCACGCCCACGGAGGAGGCGGCGTCCGCGTCGTCACGCATGGCGGTCAGGCCCAGGCCCAGCTTGGAGTTGAGCAGGAAGTAGATCAGCACGATGGCCACCACGCACAGCACCAGGGACAGCACGAAGATGATGGTCTGGTCAGGCCGGCCGCGGACAAACATGCCGCCGCCCATGTTGACGAACTCCCAGCTGTTGAACCAGGTCTTCAGCGCCTCGGCGATGACCCAGGTGGCGATGGCGAAGTACATGCCCCGCATCCGGAACAGGATGAGGGAGAGGATCAGCGCCAGCACCGCGCCGATGGCGCCGCCCACGATCCAGCCCACCACATAGGACATGCCGTAGGTGGCGGTCATGATGGCCATGGAATAGCCGGCCACGCCGATGAAGGACTGCTGGCCCAGGCTGGTCATGCCGGTGAAGCCGCTGAGCAGGTTCCACATACAGGCCATGGTGCAGTACAGGCACATCTTGATGAGGATTCGCTGGGTGTTGCCGGAGCCGTCTGTCAGGCCCAGAACCGCCAGCACTGCCACGATGACAATGCCGATGATCAGCATGGGCAGGCCGCCCAGGACCCGGATGCGATGCTGACGGGTGGAGAGATTTTCTGCTTTTTTCATTGTTCTTTCCCCCTCCCTTACTTAGAGAACAGGCCCTGGGGCCGGACGATCAGCATGATGATCAGCACGATGTAGCTGGCCAGCAGGCCGTAGTTGGCGCCGCCGAAGGCCTGGGCCAGGCCGAACACCAGGCCGCCCACCAGGGCGCCGGGGATGGAGCCCATGCCGCCGATGACCACCACGCCGAAGGCCCGCAGCAGGTAGCTGCTGCCGGAGCTGGAGTAGAAGGTCCAGCGCATGCCGACGCACAGGCCAGCCACAGCGGCGGTGGCCATGGCGATGCCCATGGCGATGGCATAGGACTTCTTGATGCTCACGCCCATGAGGGAGGCGGCCACGATGTCGTCAGAGGTGGCGCGGATGGCGCGGCCCATGTAGGTGCGGCGCAGGAACAGGGTGAGCACCAGGATGGTGACCAGGCTGATGACCAGCAGGATCAGGTCCAGCACCGGGATGTACAGCCCGCCGGGCAGGGGGATGGTGCTGCTGTTGTAGGGCACGTTGGCCTTCTTGGCGTCCGCGCTGAAGAGCAGCAGCATGGCGTCCTGCAGGATGATGGACAGGCCGAAGGTGACCAGCAGGGCCGGTTCAGAGCCCTGCAGCATGACCCGGTTGATGAGCACGCTCTGCAGCACCACGCCGATGACAAACATCAGGGGGATGGTGATGATCAGGGTGAGAATGGGGTCCACGCCCAAGGCATTGGCCAACAGGGTGGAGGCGTAGGCGCCGATGATGACGAACTCGCCGTGGGCCAGGTTGGTGAGCTTGACGATACCGAAGATGATGGTCATGCCCACGCCCAGGATGGCGAAGATGCCGCCCAGCATAATGCCGTTGATAATGGTTTGAATCATGTCTCTCCCCCTCCTTTACAGGCCGAAATAGGCTTTCTTGATCTCTTCATCCGTCAGCTCCTTGGAGCTGCCGGAGAGGACCACCTTGCCCTTGAGCATGATGTGGCACAGCTGGGCGGTGCGGATGGCCCGCTGGGTATCTTGCTCCACCAGCACCACGGTCATGCCGCCGGCGCTGATCTCCTTGATCCGGGCATAGATGTCCTTGATGATGGTGGGGGCCAGGCCCAGGGAGATCTCGTCAAAGAGGACGCAGTCCGGATTGGTCATCAGCGCCCGGCCGATGGCCACCATCTGGCGCTGGCCGCCGGACAGGCTGCCGGACAGGTCGTTGCGCTTCTGCTTGAGCACGGGGAAGAGCTCGTACACCCGCTCCAGGGACTCCTTCAGCTTGCCCCGGGCGGACTTGGGATAGCTGCCCATAATGAGGTTGTCTTCCACCGTCATGCGGATGAAGCAGCGGCTGCCCTGGGGCACCAGGGACAAGCCCCGGGTGACCAGCTTTTCCGCGGGCATGCCGGTGATGTCCTCACCCTTGAAGTACACCTTGCCGGCGGTGGGCTTGTGCACCCCGGCGATGGTGTCCATCAGGGTGGACTTGCCGGCGCCGTTGGCGCCGATGACGGAGACGATCATACCCTGGGGCACATCCAGGGTGGCGGACTCCACGGCGATAAAGTCGCCGTATTTGGCCTGGACGCCTTCTACCTTCAGGATCGGTTCACTCATCTTCTTCCACCCCCAGATAAACGTCTTCCACCAGCTTGGAGTTCATGACCTCCACAGGGTTGCCCACGATGAGGTTGTGGCCCTCGGCCATGCACATCAGGGTGTCGGTGGATTCCACCATGGTCTGGATGACGTGCTCGATCCAGATGATGGAGTAGCCGGCGGCCTTCAGGTTGGCCACCATCTTCATCACGTCCTGGACCTCGGCCTCGGTCAGGCCGGCGGCCACCTCGTCCAGCAGCAGCAGCTTGGGCTCGGTGCCCAGGGCCCGGGCGATCTCCATGCGCTTGCGGTCCAGCAGGGTGAGCTCGCCGGCGCGGATCTCCCGCTTGTCGTACAGCTCGGTGAGCTTCAGGGCGTCCAGGGCGATCCGGGCGCCGTCCTTCTCGCTGTGGCCGGCGCCGTGGACGGCGGCCACCAGCACGTTTTCAAAAACGCTCATCCCCTCAAAGGGCCGGGGCACCTGGTAGGTGCGGCCGATGCCCATGCGGCAGCGGGTGCTGGCGTTTACTTTCGTCACATTGTGTCCATCGAAGGTGATCGTGCCCTGGGTGGGGATGATCAGTCCGATGAGGGCGTTGAACATGGTGGTCTTGCCGCAGCCGTTGGGGCCGATGACGCCATAGACTTCGCCCTTCTTGACCTCAAAGGTCAGGTCGTTGAGGATCTGTACCCGGCCGTAGCCGGCGTTCACATTCTGAAAAGACAGTATGGTTTCCATGATTCCCTCCCATATCTGAGGAACCTGTTTCCGGGCGGGGCGCCGTGGGCGCCCCGCCCGGTGTTCAGGTCAAGTCTTGGTCGCAGATGGTCTGTGTTTTACTTCTGAGTGGCGTTGCCTTCCACGTAAGAACCGGTGGTGGAAATCTGATCGTACACAGTGTTGTCGATGATGACCAGCTTGTAGCCGCCCTCACCGTCAGACTGCCACTGGCCGCCGGAAATCACGGTGTCGGAGTAGGTCAGGCCGTTCATCTCCTGATCGTACTTGATGGGGCCGACGATGGTCTCCACGTCCAGGGACTTCATGGCCTCCACCACGGCGGCCTTGTCGGTGGTGCCGGCGGTCTTGAATGCGTGGACAGCCAGCTCCAGAGCGGCGTAGGCATAGCCGGCGGGCTGGGGCATGCTGCGCCCGTCGTTGCCCTCGGAGTAGGCGGCGCCCAGATCAGCGCAGTTCACGCCGGTCAGGGCGGACACCCAGGGATAGGTGGAATCCCACCACACCTCGGTCATGATGCCTTCCACGTTGTCGCCCAGGGCGGCGATGTCGCCGGGCAGCAGGCAGCACTTACCCATGGTGATGCAGCCCACTTCCACGCCGGCGGAGATCACCTGGGTGAACAGGTCGCTGAAGTTGGGGGGGGTGTTGGTGCCGGCCAGGATGTCGATGCCCTCGCTCTTGAACTTGTTCACGATGTTGGTGAAGTCGGTGGTGTCGGGGGGATACTGCTCGGGATCCACCAGGGTGTAGTCCTCGTCCACCCGCTTGGCGAACACAGTGTGCCAGGCGGTGCCGTCAGCGTCGTTGGCGAAGGCCAGGCCCACCTTGGTGTCCTTGGAGGGGGGATAGCCGGCGGCAGTCCACAGAGCGCGGTACTGCTCATACACCTTCTCGATGGTCCAGAAGGCGTGGACGGTCCACTGGGCGTCCGCAGTCAGGGCGCCGGCCACGGCGTCCACGGGGGCCTGGATGGCGATGCAGGGCACGCCGAAGGCCTCAGCGGTGTTCACCACGGGGATGACGGTCTCGGGGGTCTGGATGGCGATGAGCATGTCCACCTGGTCCTGCTGCACCAGCTTCTGCGCCATCTCGGTGCAGGTGCCGGAGTCAGAACCGGAGTCATAGTAGACGACCTGGATGTTCTTGGTGGCGCCGTCCACCTCAATGCCGCCCATGGTCTCGTTCACATAGGTCTCGATCTGCTCGATGACCCACTTGGCGCCTTCGCCGTTGCCGGCCAGAGCGCCGGTCTCGGGGTTGACGTAGCCGATCTTGATGGTCTCGCCGGTGGAACCGCCGCCGCCGTTGCCGCCGTTGCCGCCGTTGCCGCCGTTGCCGCTGTTGTTGTTACAGCCAGCCAGCAGGCCCAGGCACATGACGCCGGCCAGCGCCAGAGCAAGGATGCCTTTCTTCTTCATCTTTTCTTCTCCTTTCAAAAATTCCTGTTTTCCGCCCCGTTTCCCAGGGGCGGCTCAGTAAAAAACCCCGGGTTTGTCGGGGTCAAGGGCATTTTACCAAAACAACCTTAAAGAATCCTTAACTTCCCCCTTACCTAACCTTAAAGTCACCGGGAATGTTGCGTGTAGAGTGGAGAAAATCAGCCCCTGTTTTTGGGCAGTCCGCACAATCAAACGGCCCGTCCATGCCGCAATGGCATAGACGGGCCTGACATTTGGCTATCAATGGTCCGACGGCGCCCCCCGCTGCCGCAGGGGCAGGGAGACGGTGAACACCGTGCCCTTGGGCCGGTTGTGCTCGGCGGTGATGCGCCCGCCGTGGCGCTGGGTGATGAGGCTGGCGATGTACAGCCCCAGGCCGCTGCCGTCGGCCTTGCCCTGGTGGCGCTCCTCCCGGTAGAACCGGGTGAAGATCTTGTCCATGGCCTCGTCGCTGATGCCGATGCCCGAGTCGGACACGGCCAGCACCGCCCGGTTGTCCTCCGCCCGGGCACTCACCCGGATCATGCCGCCGGGCTCGGTGTACTTGATGGCGTTTTCCAGCAGGATGGCCAGCAGCTCGGTGAGCAGCTGCCGGTCGGCGGTGAGGGTGAGGCGGGGCTGGAGGCGGGTCTCCAGGGTGGTGCCCATGGCCTCCGCCTGGTAGCGGAAGGGCTCGATGAAGTCGTTCACCAGCTCTTCCAGGTCCACCTGCTCCAGCCGCAGGTGCATTTCCGAGGCCTGCAGCTGCACCATCTCCAGCAGGTTGGAGGTCATCTTCCGCAGGCGGCTGCTCTCGGACAGGGAGTTCATGATCAGGTCGCTGCGCTCGATGATCTTCTTCCCCGGCGTCTCCAGCAGCAGCTCCAGGGAGCTGTGGATGACGGCCAGAGGGGAGCGCAGCTCATGGGAGGCGTAGCTGATGAACTCATCCTGCTGGGACCAGGCCTCCGTGACGCCCCGCACCAGGGATTTGCTCAGATACCACCCCGCCACCAGCACCAGCAGCATGGCCGCCGCGGTGCACATGAGCAGCACGTCCCGGATGATGGCCAGG
This sequence comes from uncultured Oscillospiraceae bacterium, assembly GCA_944385465.1. Lineage (GTDB taxonomy): Bacteria > Bacillota > Clostridia > Oscillospirales > Oscillospiraceae > Enterenecus. Next base: position 23,657 of record CALWXH010000012.1, read on the forward strand.
GAGGCCTCCACATCGGTGGCGTCAGAGGCCAGCTGGACATAGTAGTCCCCGCCGGAGGCGTCGGTTACCCGCATGGTGTGGGTGCGGTAAAAGAGGGTGGCGCCGTTGCGCTGCACCCGCTCGGTGCGGGTGCGGCCGCTGTCCCGGGGGGAAAAATCGATGTTGAGCATGTAGTCGAAGGAGGCCAGGTACTGGGAGTTGAGGATGTTCCCCCCCTCGTCCCGCACCAGCAGGAAGATGCGGTAGGTGATGACGTAGGCGCCCCCCTCGTGGTAGACGATGTTGCGCCCTTCCAGGAAGTTGGCCAGCGCGCCGTCGGGGTCCCGGTCGATCATCTCCTCCGCCTCGTCCATCTGCCCGTCCATCTCCTCATACAAGGCGCTGGCGGAGATGGAGTACACGATCAGGTCGAAGATGGAGAACAGCAGCAGGAACACCACAAAGAGGATGCCCATGTACTGCAGCCGCCGCTTCAGCAGAAAATTCTTTCTATCCATACAGTTCGCTGTCGTCGGTGAGGATGTAGCCGATCCCCCGCACGGTCTTCAGGTACTTCTCATAATCGTACTGGCGCAAGGCCTTGCGGATCTGGCTGGCGTACACCTCCACCACGGAGAACTCTGTGGTGGAGTAAAAGCCCCACACCCGCTGAAACAGCCGCTCCTTGTGGACGATGACGTTCTGGTTTTCCACCAGGCACAGGAGAAAGTCGAACTGCTTGCCGTGCAGGTCCAGCTTCCCCTCCCCGATCCGGGCGGTGCGGGTGTTGGTGTTCATCACCAGGTCCAGGAAGGTAAAGGAGGATTCCGGCGGGGCCAGGTCCCGCCGGGCCCTGCGCACCAGGGCCTCCAGCCGGGCCTGGAAAATATCCAGGTCAAAGGGCTTGGCCAGGTAGTCGTCCGCCCCGGTGCGCAGGGCCTTGACCTGGTCCGCCGACTGCCCCAGGGCGGTGAGCATGAGCACCGGGGTGGCGTTTCCCGCCGCCCGCAGCTGTTCCAGCACCTCGTAGCCGTTGAGCTTGGGCATCATCACATCCAGGATGACCACGTCAAAACTCTCCCGGAACAGGCGGCGCAGCCCCTCTTCCCCGTCAAAGGCCTGGGTCATGTCAAACCGGTGCTTCAGGCTCTCGCAGATGTTGTTGGAAAGGATCTTGTCGTCCTCAATAATCAATGCCTTCATGAGCCGCCTCCTGTGCCTGCGTCCGATCCCGGAAGCAGAATGATATCCGCGGTGATCTCCATTGCGGGGATGAGATAGTTGCCCACGATTTCCTGCCGGAAGGTGCCGTCTTCCTCCCGCACCCACTGCCCGGCCACGCAGGACATGAGGGCCACATGCTCGTCGTTGAAGGCCACGTGCCCCACCACGGTGTCCAGGTCGGTGGCGGCGGCAGCCTGATTGACGGCGTCCAGCTCCAGGGAGCCCGCCCGCTTCAGAATGTCCCAGAGGATTTCCACATTGGCGTGCTTGTACCCCACCGTGGGGGGCACCATGGACAGCCCGGGGTACTGCTCCAGATAGTCCTGGGCCAGCTGGGCGCTGCTCCAGCCGGTGATGGAGGAGGAGTAGGGGAACTCGGCGCTCCACCACACCTCGGTGATGAGGCCGTCGGCCAGCTCGCCCAACGCCGCCACATCGGAGGAGAACAGGCAGGACTTGGCCACGGTACACATCTTGGGCCGGTACTGGGTGGCGGTACACTGCCGCCAGAACGTGGAGAAATCATTGGTCTTCATCACGCCCAGGATGATATCGCACTGGGCCTGGGCAAAGGTGTCGATGATGGCGCTGTAGTCGTCCATGTCCAGGGAGTACCGCCCCGGGTCCACAACGGTGTAGCCCTTGGCCTCGGCAAAATCGGTGATGAAGGTGGTGATCTCCACCCCCTCGGAGTCGTTGGCGGTGAGCAGGCCGATGGTCTTGTTGGTGTCCACCTTCTCCCAGGCGTCCAGGAAGCAGAGCATCTCCCGCTCGTTGTCGAAAAAGGTGTGCCAGGAGCTCTGATAGGGCCCGCCCATGGCCCAGGCGGAGGCGGGGGCGTCCACAGAGATACAGGGGATCTGGGCCCGCTCACAGGCGGCGGAGACCGGCGAGACCGTGTCGGCGGTGTGGGAGACGATCATGACGTCGATCCCGGCCTGAATCAGCTCCTGGGCGGCCTCTTCCGCCCCGGTGACCGTGGAGCCGGAGTCCCGGTAGATCAGCTCCATCCGGCACCGGCGGCCATCCAGCACCACCCCGCCCTGGCTGTTGATGGCGTCAATCGCGGTCTGCTCCACGTAAGGGGTGCCGCTCCCGAAGGAGGACAGCGTCCCGGTCATGGGGACGACACGGCCCACCAGCACGGTGTCGTCAAAAATCCAGTTGCCCTGGGCATCCTGCCCCGAGGGCGTCACCGACGCCGCCGGCTGGGTACACCCGGTCAGCAAGCACGCACACAGGGCAAGGACAAGTACACGCAGCCGCACGCAGGCACCTCCTCCATCCAGGCCGGGCTCTCCGGACCGCGGCAGTTTTATGCGGGAATATATCAAAAATTATAACCTACCGGGGGAAATTTTGCAAGCAAAAGCAACAGCCGGCCGCAGGGGGAATCTGCGGCCGGCTGTTGAAACCTTCAGCGGGTTGTCCCCAGAAATGCGTCGTTTCCTCTGGACGCGCCGGAGGTGCGAAGGCGCTTGCGCGCCCCACCGTCCAGGACGGCGTGAAACTCACACGTTGAACCGGAAGAGGATAATGTCCCCGTCCTGTGTTCCCCGTCGGGCGGGCCCGCCGGGGGCCCCGGATTCATCCAGGCCGGGGCGAAGTGAATCCGCCCCGGCCCAAGGTTTTTGCCCGTGGCAAAAACGCTTGCACGCGCCGGAGGCGCGAAGGCGCTTGTGCGCCCCCACCGTCCAGGACGGCGCGGAACTCACACGTTGAACCGGAAAAGAATAATATCGCCGTCCTGGACGGTGTAGTCCTTGCCCTCGGAGCGGATGAGGCCCTTCTCCCGGGCGGCGGCCATGGAGCCGCAAGCCTTCAGGTCGTCAAAGGCCACCGTCTCCGCCCGGATGAAGCCCCGCTCGAAGTCGGAGTGGATCTTGCCCGCGGCCTGGGGGGCCTTGGTGCCCCGGGTAATGGTCCAGGCCCGGCACTCGTCCTCCCCGGCGGTGAGGAAGGAGATGAGCCCCAGCAGGGTGTAGCTGGCCTGGATCAGCCGGTCCAGGCCGGACTGGGCAATGCCCAGATCCTCCAGGAACAGGGCCTTCTCGTCGGCGGGCAGCTCGGCGATCTCCGCCTCTAACTTGGCGCACACCGGAATGACCTGGGCCCCCTCGGCGGCGGCCCGGCCGGCCACCTGGTTGTAGTACTCCACCCCGGCGGGGTCGGCAAAGCCGTCCTCGTCCAGGTTGGCGGCGTAGATCACCGGCTTGAGGGACAACAGCTCGCTGGTGGCGATGAGGGCGGCGTCCTCCTCGTCCACCTGGTCCAGATAGGTGCGGGCGGACTGGCCGTCGTTGAGCCAGGCCTTGAGCCCCTCAAACACCTGCGCCTCGTGGAGGAATTTCTTGTCCGCCTTGGCGGCCTTCTGGGCCTTGTCGATGCGCCGGTCCACCATCTCCACGTCGGCCATGATCAGCTCCAGGTCGATGATGTCCATGTCCCGGATGGGGTCGGTGGACCCCTCCACGTGGATGACATTCTCGTCGTCAAAGCAGCGCACCACGTGGACGATGGCGGCGCACTCCCGGATGTTGGCCAAAAACTTGTTGCCCAGGCCCTCCCCGTGGCTGGCCCCCTTCACCAGGCCGGCGATGTCTACGAACTCCACCACGGCGGGGGTGGTCTTCTTGGGCTTGTAGAAGTCGCTGAGCCAGTCCAGCCGGCTGTCGGGCACGGCCACCACGCCCACGTTGGGGTCGATGGTGCAGAAGGGGTAGTTGGCGCTCTCCGCGCCGGCGTTGGTGATGGCGTTGAACAGAGTGGACTTCCCCACATTCGGAAGTCCCACGATACCCAATTTCATGAAAAGACGTCCTTTCGTCGTGTAAACTTTCTCAGGCTCATCATTATATCGGAGAATATAAAAAAATACAAGTCCGTCAGGTCTTTTCACCGGCAAAAATCTGTACTATAATAATCCTGTCAATTGATAAACTTACCTTTCAAAAGGAGCTGACAGACATGGATTACGCAGCGGAATCCCTGAAACTGCACTATCAGTGGCATGGCAAACTGGAAACGGTCCCCAAGATGGAGGTCAAAGACCGGGAGTCTCTCTCCCTGGCCTACACGCCAGGAGTTGCCCAACCCTGCCTGGAGATCCAGAAGGACATCAACAAGAGCTATGAGCTCACCGGCCGCTGGAACACGGTGGCGGTGGTCACCGACGGCACCGCGGTTCTGGGTCTGGGTGACATCGGCCCCGAAGCCGGTATGCCCGTCATGGAGGGCAAGTGCGTCCTGTTCAAGGCCTTTGGCGGTGTGGACGCGGTCCCCCTCTGTGTCCGTTCCAAGGATGTGGACGAGATCGTCAACACCGTGGCCCTGCTGGCCGGCTCCTTTGGCGGTGTGAACCTGGAGGACATTTCCGCCCCCCGGTGTTTTGAGATCGAGCGCAAGCTGAAGGAGCGCTGCGACATCCCCATCTTCCACGACGACCAGCACGGCACCGCCATCATTGTGGCCGCCGCCCTGATCAACGCGCTGAAGATCGTGAACAAGAAGATGGAAGCCATCACCGCCGTTTTCTCCGGCGCCGGCGCGGCGGGCACCGCCATTTTCAAGCTGCTGAAATCCATGGGGCTGAAGGACGCGGTCATCTGCGACCGCAAGGGCGCCATCTGCTCCAGCCGCACGGATCTGAACGAGGAGAAACAGGCCCTGCTGGCCATCTCCAACGCGGCGGACAAATCCGGCTCCCTGGCTGACGTGATGAAGGGCGCCGACGTGTTCATCGGCGTGTCCTCTCCCGGCGTGGTCACCCCCGAGATGGTGAAGAGCATGGCGGACAAGCCCATCCTCTTCCCCATGGCCAATCCCGTGCCGGAAATCATGCCCGACCTGGCCAAAGAGGCCGGCGCAGCGGTGGTGGGCACCGGCCGCAGTGACTTCCCCAACCAGATCAACAACGTGCTGGCCTTCCCCGGCGTGTTCCGCGGCACCTTTGATGTGCGCGCCAGCGACATCAACGAGGAGATGAAGATCGCCGCCGCCCACGCCCTGGCGGATCTGGTGAGCGACGAGGAGCTGAATCCCGGCTATATCATCCCCGCCGCCTTCGATCCCCGGGTTTGCCCGGCGGTGGCCAAGGCGGTCTCCGAGGCCGCCCGGAAGACCGGCGTGGCCCGGATCTGAGGGTAAAAACGCAGAAAAACACCGGCCCTGACAGTGCTGTCAGGGCCGGTGTTTTCATTCCCGCAAAGCGGATTTACCGGGTCCCGGTGGAGCCGAAGCCGCCGGCGCCCCGGTCGGTGTCATCCAGCTCCTCCACCGCCTGGAACTGGGCGGTGAGGTAGGGGGCGATCACCAGCTGGGCGATGCGGTCACCGCACTCCACGGTGCGCACCTCGCCGCTGTGGTTGTGCAGGGACACCATCAGCTCCCCCCGGTAGTCCGCGTCGATGACCCCCACCTTGTTGGCGGGGGCCAGCCCCTGCTTGGTGGCCAGGCCCGAGCGGGCGTACACCAGCCCCACATAGCCCCTGGGAATGGCCAGGGCCAGGCCGGTGTGGATGAGGACGGTCTGGCCGGGGGCAATGGCCACCGGGCCGTCGGTGAGGGCGTACAGGTCGGCGCCGGCGGCGTCGGCGGAGCCGTAGGCGGGCAGCTTGGCCCGGGGGTCCAGCTGTTTTACGGACACTGGTGCGGTGAGCATAGCAATTCCTCCAGTTCAAGGACAGATGTGGGATAGTGTTGTTCCATCAGCAGATAGGGGCAGGCATGGGCCTGGCAGCCGGCCAGCAGCCGCCCGTTGTCCCGGAGCAGCTCCTCCCGGGTACAGGTGTCGTTCAGCCGCCGCTCGATGTCATGGGCGTGGGCCAGGATGTCTGAAAACCGGTTCAAAATATAGTCCCGGCTGAAAATCAGCCACACCGCCCGGATCTGCGCCAGATACTCCGGCGGGAAGTCCTCCCGCCAGGAAAAGGGAAGGTAGCACCCCTCCACAATGAGGTTCTGCCCGTTTTCCACGGCGGTCTTGATCATCTCCCGGATCACCGGCCAGAGAAAGGCGGTCATCTCCTCATCAGGGGACTGGGGCGACAGCGGGCACAGCCCGGTGCGGATGAGTCCCATTTTCACGTGATCCATGGAGAGATAGGGCCAGCCCCGCTGTTCCATCAGCCGCTGGGTCCACAGGGTCTTGCCCGCGTGGGTGCCGCCGGAAATGAGATAGATCATGGCGCCCCCTATTTCGTGATGGCCTCGATGGTCATGGCCCCGTCCCACAACACCACGCTGCGGGCGGCCAGGGAGCGGGGCAGGTCGATGATGCGCTGGTTGGCGCTGCCCCGGAAGCGCAGGGACAGGTCCTTCCGGGCCTGGATGAACTCCCCGTCCACCAGCACGTCCATCAGGGAGAGCATCTCGTCGGTACACTCGCACCGGGCCCGGCTGGGCTGCCACAGCTCCCCGTCCAGGGTGTAGCCGGAGTAGCACCACACCGTCTTGTCCGGCAGCTGCGCCCGCACCCGGCGCAGCAGGGGCAGCAGGGCGCGCTGGTTGGCCGGCTCGAAGGGCTCGCCCCCCAGCAAGGACAGTCCCTTGATGTGGGCCGGGGCCAGGGCGGCCAGGATCCGGTCCTCCTCCCCCCGGGTGAAGGGCTGGCCGTAGCCGAAGTCCCAGGCCTCCTGGTTGAAGCAGCCGGGACAGCGGTGGGTGCAGCCGGACACGAACAGGGACACCCGCACCCCGGGGCCGTTGGCCACGTCGGCCCACTTGATGGTGGCATAGTTCATAAAAACACTCCGTGTTTTTAAAATTAGGAGTTAGGAATGAGAAATTAGGAATTGAGGGTCCCTCTGAAAGGGAAATTCCTCATTCCTAATTTCTAATTAAAATTGGACTCAGAGGTGGAGCACTCTGGCCTTGATCTCCTTGGTCTTGCCCACGTTCCAGAAGTTCTCACCTAGGTAACCGCAGGTGCGCCTCGTGACGTTCATCTTGGCGTGGTCCTTGTTGCCGCAGTTGGGGCACTCCCACTCGTTGTCGTCGTTGACCAGGATCTCCCCATCGTAGCCGCACACCTGACAGTAGTCGCTCTTGGTGTTGAACTCGGCGTACTGGATGTTGTCGTAGATGAAGCGCACCACGTCCTCCATGGCCTCCAGGTTGTGGCGCATGTTGGGGATCTCCACATAGGAGATGCACCCGCCGGTGGAGATCTTCTGGAACTGGCTCTCAAAGGTGAACTTGTCGAAGGCGTCGATGTGCTCCCGCACGTCCACGTGGTAGCTGTTGGTGTAGTAGCCCTTGTCGGTGACGTCGGGGATGGTGCCGAAGCGCTCCTTGTCGATGCGGGCGAAGCGGTAGCACAGGCTCTCGGCGGGGGTGCCGTACAGGGCGAAGCCGATGTTGGTCTCTTTGCGCCAGCGGTCGGTGGTCTCCCGCAGGTGGTTCATCAGCCGGCGGGCGAAGTCCTCCCCCTCGGGCTGGGTGTGGGAGCAGCCCTTCACCAGCTTGGTCACCTCATACAGGCCGATATAGCCCAGGGAGATGGAGGAATAGCCGCCGTAGAGCAGCTTGTCAATGGTCTCCCCCTTCTGCAGCCGGGCGATGGCGCCGTACTGCCAGTGGATGGGGGACACGTCGGAGCGCACCCCCTTCAGGGCGTTGTGCCGGCACATGAGGGCCTCGAAGCACAGCTCCAGCCGCTCGTCCAGCAGGGACCAGAACTTGTCCTCGTCCCGGCCGGAGAGGATGCCCACCTGGGGCAGGTTGATGGACACCACCCCCTGGTTGAACCGCCCCTCAAACTTGTAGTTGCCCTCCTCGTCCTTCCAGGGGGAGAGGAAGGAGCGGCAGCCCATGGGGGAGAACACGTTGCCCTCATAGTTTTCCCGCATCTTCTTGGCGGAGATATAGTCGGGGTACATCCGCTTGGCGGAGCACTTGACGGCCAGCCGGGTGAGATAGTCATACTCCCCTCCCTGCAGGCAGTTGCACTCATCCAGCACATACACCAGCTTGGGGAAGGCGGGGGTGATATACACCCCCTTCTCGTTCTTGATGCCCTCCAGCCGCTGCTCCAGGATCTCCTGGATGATGGCGGCGTTTTCCTTGATATAGGGGTCGTCCTCCCGTAGCACCAGGAACAGGGTGACGAAGGGGGACTGGCCGTTGGTGGTCATGAGGGTGTTGATCTGGTACTGGATGGTCTGCACGCCGCTCTTCAGCTCGTCCTTGGTGCGGGCGGCGGCGATCTTCTCCACGGTGGAATCATCCAGCTCCGGGGCGGCCTCCCGGGTCTTGCGCAGGTACTTTTCATAGGTCAGGCGCAGGTACTTGCCCAGGTGGCTCATCTCCACGCTCTGCCCGCCGTACTGGTTGGAGGCCACGCAGGCGATGATCTGGGTGACGATGGTGCAGGCCACCTGGAAACTCTTGGGGGACTCGATGAGCTTGCCGTTGATCATGGTGCCGTTGTCCAGCATATCCCCGATGTTCACCAGGCAGCAGTTGAAGATGTGCTGCACAAAGTAGTCCGCGTCGTGGAAGTGGAGCACCCCCTCGTCGTGAGCCTTGGAGATCTTCTCGGGCAGCAGCAGGCGCCGGGTGAGATCCCGGCTCACCTCCCCGGCGATGTAGTCCCGCTGGGTGGAGGCGATGACGGTGTTCTTGTTGGAGTTCTCCTCCGCCAGCTCCTTGTTGTCGTTGCGCAGCAGGGAGAGGATGGACTCGTCGGTGGTGTTGGCCTTGCGCACCAGGGCCCGGCTGTACCGGTAGATGATGTAGGCCTTGGCCAGCTCGTACTTGCCGGCGGCCATGAGCTTGGTCTCCACCATGTCCTGGATGTCCTCCACCAGCAGGCGCTGGCGGTCCTTGGCGGCCACGGCGTCGGCGATGGCGTCGATGGAGGCCTCATCGATCCGGTAGCTTTCCTCCACGGCCTCATTGGCCTTCTGGATGGCAATGACGATCTTGGAGCGGTCAAAGTCAACGGTGGTCCCGTCCCGTTTGATCACTTTCATGGGGGCTTCCTCCTCGCGTATGGGATATCTTTTCTGTATCTGACTGCCGGCCCGGGGCCGGCTCACGTGCCCACCCATCATACCACAGGCAGGTGCTGCTTGTCCACAGAAACTTTCCAAAATGTTGTGATGATTTTCCTGCATTTTTTGTTGCGGCACTATATCTTGTGTCACTTCTCATCCTGTTCTTCCAACGTTTTCCCCCGTGAGGCAGGGACGCGGGGGGCCGGGACGGCATAGACTGGAATGCACCAAGGCGGCCCTGCCGGGTTCCCTGGCCGGGCCGCACTATGAAAGGAGTGTGCTTCATGAACTACGCCAATTGGGACTGCCCCGGCTGCGGCGGCGCCATCTCCGCGGAGGAGTTTGCCGCCGCCTGCGGGGCGGGTTCCGTTTCCTGCCCCGGCGGCACTTCCGCCTGCGGCTGCGGGAGCCAGAGCGCCTGCGGCTGTGAGAAATCCACCTGCCCGCCCGGCGCCCCCATGATCTGCTGGTGCCGGCCCGCCTGCCCCAAGCCGGAAGTTCCTCAGCTGGACGAGGGCTGCTGCTGTAAGGCCAGCTACCGGGCCGCCCTCCAGCTGCTGTGCGACAGCCAGATCGCCTCCCTGGTGGACTTTGACGGGGCGGCCTTCATCACCGCTACCTATACCGCCGGCGCCCCCCTCACCACCGCCGCCCCGGAGACTACCCCCGCCGACAACCTCTCCACCCTGAGCGGCAGCTTCCTGCGGCTGTCCAGCTGCAACTGCGACCTGCTGGACATCTCCGCCGCCCTGTACTATCCTCCCACTACCTCCACCGGGGTGACCGCTACCCAGGTCTCCCTGTGCGAGCTGGCCGGCATCGCCCTCCAGGTGGCCCCGGGCACCGCCGAGGGTGACATCACCGCCCCCGAGGCCACCACCCGGAACTACCGCTGCCTGAAGCAGCTGCTCAGCCAACGGCTCAGCCCCTGCAACAGCCGGTGTGGGGAGTGCTCCTGCAAGTGCAACTGCGACGACTGCTGCTGCACCGCCGGCATTCTGTCCCTGCTGTCCGACAACAACCTGAGCCGGAAGGTCACCCTGGCCGCAGGCCAGCTCATCCTCCAGGGGGTCACCCTGTTGGGCACCCTGGGCAACGTGCTGGTACTGGCCAACGACAGCGACCAGCGCATCTACTTCGTGTGCGCGGCCAAGGTGCAGTTCCTGGGCTGACATCACGCTTCCCCCAAAACCAGAGGGCCCGGCATCGCTGGGCCCTCTGGTTTAGAACATTTGTTTGACTTCTTGCCCGGATTAGGATATACTGTGGGCAAGGAGGTGCGGGTATGGACCGGGTTATTTTTCACTGTGACTGCAACAGCTTCTACGCCTCGGTGGAACTGCTCTCCCACCCGGACCTGCGGGCAAAGCCGGTGGCGGTGTGCGGCGATCCCCAGAGCCGCCACGGCATCATTCTGGCCAAGAACGAACCGGCCAAAGCCTGCGGGGTCAAAACCGCCGAAACCATCTGGCAGGCCCGGCGCAAGTGTCCGGATCTGATTCTGCTCCCCGCCCACCACCACCTGTACCGGGAGTATTCCCGGCGGGTAAACGCCATCTATGAGCGGTTCACCGACCTGGTGGAGCCCTTCGGCATTGACGAGAGCTGGCTGGACGTCACCGGCACCCTCCATCTCTTCGGCTCGGACGCCGTCGCCCTGGCCGACCGGATCCGGGACACGATGCGCTCGGAGCTGGGCCTCACCGTGTCGGTGGGAGTCTCCTTCAACAAGGTCTTTGCCAAACTGGGCAGCGACTACAAGAAGCCGGACGCCACCACCCTCATCACCACGGAAAATTTCCGGCACATTGTCTGGCCCCTCCCCGTCACCGACCTGCTCTTTGTGGGGCGGGCGGCCGCCAGGGTGATGGAGCAATACGGCATTCATACCATCGGCCAGCTGGCCGCCTTTGACCGGGACGCGCTGGTCCGGCTGCTGGGCAAAACGGGCGGGCAGCTGTGGAACTATGCCAACGGCCTGGAAAACGACCCGGTGGCCCCCGCGGGGCAGTACACGCCCCCCAAATCCGTGGGCAACGGCCTCACCTTCCCCCGCAACCTCACCACCCGGGAGGAGGTGCGGCAGGGCCTGGCTCTGCTGTGCGACCAGGTGGCGGTGCGCCTGCGCCGTCACCACCTGAAGGCGGGCACGGTGCAGCTCACCATCCGGGACCCGGAGTTCAAGGACATCTGCCGGCAGCAGCCTCTGGACGCCCCCACCTGCACCGCTCGGGAACTCCACCGGGCGGCGGTGGGCATTGTGGCGCGGGCCTGGCGCCCCAACGCCCCCATCCGAGCCCTCACCGTCACCGCTCACAATCTGATCCCGGAAGCGGAGTGCGCTGAGCAGCAGACCCTGTTTGACCTCCAGGCGCCCCGCCGCCGGGACAAGGTGGAGAAGCTGGAGCGGGCCATGGACGCCATCCGCCACAAATACGGCCGGGACGCCCTGACCACCGGAGGGCTGACCACGCCTTCCAGGGAGGACGAGGAGGACAACGTCCCCTTCTAAGCGCAGACGTTCCGGCGCGGCTCAGGAAGGGCGAGTTTCTTTCGCCGGCGGGTGCCAGGTCTCATCCCGGCGGGCATTTGGGGTCCCCGCCGAAACCCAGCGTCAGCGGATAATTGGGGGCCCCCACAAAAGCAGAGCTTTTGTGGGGAAAGGAGCCGCAGCGAAATGGATGAGCTTTCGCCAGAGGCGGAAGCGAAGGATATGGAGCTTGTGGCGACGCGGGGAGAGGAGGCGCAAGGGAGTGAAGAGCAGTTTTCGCCGCCCTTGGGCGGAAACGAAGTAAAACGGACTTTGCGACGGCGAGGTTTCGCCCGGAAGGGCGACCTACTTTCTGCACGCGCAGAAAGTAGGCAAAGACGCGCTTAGGGGGTGAGCCTCCGGTTCGGCTGCGGCCCCCAAGAGGCGGGGCCTTGCTCACAGTCGCCCCACCCCCTAAGACCCCCCAAAAGGGCTACGGGGGCGTCAGTAGAAGTGCAGCGTTCTCTTTCCGGCGTGGCGAAACCCGCGGTTGCGCCGGTTCCCTCGACGCCCTCCGGGCTCGTGCATTCGTATGCTTGGGCTGCCGCACCCCACCGGGGCGCCTGGTACGGCAGGGCCCTACGGCCGCTGCGATAGAGGCGCAGGCCCGCAAGCTTGAACACCAAGACCAGGTGCCCGTAGGCGGCGTAGAAGTGCGGCAAGTCAGCTGCGCAAAAGGCCAGAGGCCGCCGTACGTCGCTGGGAGTGTCAGCAGGCGCACGCCGGAAATAGAACACTGCACCTGTTTTACTCCCCCGTAAACCGGGGGTTCTTAGGGGGACAAATCCTGGAGGACGCCCTTAGTCCGATGGATTTGTCCCCCTATGCGGGCTTTTGCCTACTTTTCTCCCGCGAGAAAAGTAGGTCGCCCTTCCGGTCGAAACCTAGGACGCACTGTCGGTGCGGGACCCGACAAGTCGAAAGATTTGCCGGAACCTGCCGGCAACAGGGACGCACCATCCGTGGTGCGTCCCTAATCTCTGGGGGTGCAGCCCCCAAGCGTCCCGCGGGGATCCTCCAGGGCCACGGGCACCAGCCCGTCGATCTCCAGCCGCCCCGGCTCCACCCGGCAGTCCAGGGCCAGCACCCGCACCCCCGCCCGGGCCGCCTCCCGCAGGGCGGCGCCGAAGTCCGGGTGGGTGCGCTCGTTGGGGGCAAACAGGCGGCAGCCCTTCATCTGGAGCACGATGCACACCGTGTTCCGGTAGCCCTCCCCCTGGGCGGCGGCCAGCTCCCGCAGGTGCTTCACCCCCCGGAGGGTGGGGGCGTCGGGGAAGAGGGCCAGCCCGTCCTCCTCCAGGGTGCAGCCCTTCACCTCCACAAAGCCCTTCTCCCCGGCGGCGTCCTCCCAATAGAAGTCGAAGCGGGAGGCGCCCCAGGTTTTCTCCGGCCGCAGCAGGGTGAGCCCCTCCCGGAAGCCCCCCGCCCGGGCCCACTCTTCAAACACCCGGTTGGGGGCCTGGGCGTCCATGTTGATGAGCAGCCCGTCCTTGTCCACGGCGATGAGGTCAAACCGGGTCTTGCGGGCGGGGTTTGCGCTCTCCTCCAGGTAGACCCTGCGGCCGGGCAGCAGCAGCTCCCGGCACCGGCCGGTATTCTTCACGTGGACGGTCTCCTCCCGCCCGTCCAGCTCCACCCGGGCGATAAACCGGTTGGGGCGGGCCAGGAAGCGGGCGGGGCGGACAGCGCGGTACTCCATGGGGATCATCTCCGTCAGTCTGATTTGCACGTACCACTATATCCCGCCCCGTCCCCCTTGGCAAGGGGAAATTTTCTTTGCCTTTTCCGGCGAAGTCTGTCATAATGGGGTATCGGACACACCCTGAAGGAGGTCATCCCCCATGCACATTCCGGAAGCGCCCACCAGCCAGCTGGAGCTGGTCCCCTTTGAAACCGCCCTGGCCGCCGCCCTCCGGCCCAGCCCGGACTACGACTGCGCCCGCTGGCTGTACGTCCCCAACACCTACGGGGAGTACCGGTACATTCTGGGCACCCGGGGGCACAGCCCCCTGATCTGCGTGGGCATCAACCCGTCCACCGCCGCCCCGGACGACCTGGACAACACCCTGAAATCGGTGGAGCGGGTGGCCCTGCACAACGGCTTTGACAGCTTCCTCATGTTCAATGTCTACGCCCAGCGGGCCACCAACCCCGACGACATGGAGCAGACGTACAACCCCGCCCTCCACCGGGAGAATATGGCCGCCTTCGACTACGCCCTCTCCCTGGACCGGACGGGCAGCCCGGCGGTGTGGGCCGCCTGGGGCACCATCATCGAGAAGCGCCCCTATCTGCCCGGCTGCGTCCGGGACATGATCCAGCTGGGCAAGGCCCGGGGCGCCCGGTGGTACACCGCCGGCCGGCGCTCCAAAAAAGGGCACCCCCACCACCCCCTGTACCTGCGGAAGGACAGCGTGCTGGAGCCCTTTGACGTGGAGGGATATCTGGATCAGCTCTGACCCCGGAGAAAAACACCAAGCCCCCAGCCGTCCTACATCGCGGCTGGGGGCTCACTGCTGCTTCGGGTTGTCCAATGGCTGATACCTTACCTTTCTCTGGTGTAACTGCGGTTGGCTTGGATTGACTGACTCACTGTTTCTTCAAACGTTTGGAGCATCGCTGACATTCGGTTTCTGATCTCTACCTGCGTATTTTCTTGTTGTTCCGCTTGTGTTGTTCAGGTCCCTGTCATGTGTCCGTTTCTTTACAAGTGTGTTTGGAACAGGCTGAGGCATTCTCTCCATCCGCGCTTCCCACAGTGAAAGCATTGGGATGTTTCCGTACCTTAGTACATTGGAATCACCTTCTCCTTTCTGGCTATATCATACTATAATCTTCGGGATTTGTCCAGTACTTTTTATGGGATTTTTCTAAAAAATTTTGATTCCGGGTTTCGCCCGGAAGGGCGAGTTTCTTTCTGTTTCTGCCAAAGGGCAAGGGATTCCGCCGCCTGCGGGCGGCGGGGCGCTTGGGAGTTCTTCCCCCAAACTCCTGGGACTCTCGCCGGAAAGTTCCGGCAAGCCCTACAGTTTGTCGGGTCCCGCCCCGGCGGGCATTTGGGGCCTCCGCCGAAGCCCAGCGAAGCGGTTTCGGCCCCCGGGCCGAGTTCCTTTCGGCGCCGCCCGAAAGGAACCAAAGGGCAAAGAATTCCGCCGCCTGCGGGCGGCGGGACGCTCCGCTGGGGTGACTTTTCTCACGCAAGAAAAGTCACCAAAAGTGCACCCAAGGGGGAGCGCCCCCTTGGGTATCCCCCCGCTCAGTTGGACTGCGCTCCTCTCTTTCCGGCGTCCTGAACCCGTAGTTGCGCCGGTTCCCCCGGCGCCCTCCGGGCTTGTGCATCCGTATGCTTCGGTATCCACACCCCATCGGGGCGCCTGGCTGGGTTAGGCCCTCCGGCATGGTGCGCCGTTAGAGGTGCAGGCCCGCAGGCTCAAACACCAAGGGTAGGCGCCCACAGGCGGGGAACAGGGTGACAGGTCATCTACGCAAAAGGCCGGAGGCCGCCGTGCGTCGCTGGGAGTGTCAGCAGGAGGACGCCGGTCAATAGGAACTGGCACCAGTTTTGCTCTCCCGTAAACCGGGGGTTCTTAGGGGGTGGGCCGACTGTGAGCAAGGCCCCGCCCTTGGGGGCCGAAGTCGAACTGGAGGCACACCCCCTAAGCGGGCTTTTGGTTCCTTTTGGCCCGTGCCAAAAGGAACTCGGCCCTCAGGCCGAAACCTGAGACGCACTCGCCGGTGCGGGAACCGGCAATCCGTAGGGTTTGCCGGCACCCTCCAACAAAAAGAAAAGCGCCGCCCGGCGGGCGGCGCTTTGGGGTGCGTGTTACGCTTTGGTCTCCGGCTCGGAGGGCTGGTCCTTGGCTTCTTCGGACTGGTCCTGAGGAGCCTCCGGGGCGGAGGCATTGTCCTCCGGCTGGGGCTTGTTCTCCGGGGCAGGGCCGTCCCCGGCGGGGGGCTGGGGCCCCTCCTCCGGCTGGACCGGGGGCATGGGGATGGGCTCGCTGGTCATGTGGATGGACCGGGCTGGGGGCTCGATGTCCCGGTCCCGGGTGACCGTCTCGGTGGAGGCGTAGGGGTCGTCCGCCGTGGCGGGGTCCCGGCCCTCGATGATGGCCACCATCTCGCCGCCGGTGATGGTCTCCTTCTGGAGCAGGTAGGCCACCACCTTGTCCATGTCCTCCCGGTTGTCCCGGATGGTCTCCACCGCCGTGCGGTAGCACTCGTCCAGGATCTCCTTCACCGCCTGGTCCATGCGGGCGGCGGTGTCCTGGGCGCAGTCCATGCCGTACCCGCCGTCCAGGTACTGGTTGCGGCGGGAGGCCAGGGCCATCATGCCGAACTCGTCGCTCATGCCGAACATGGCCACCATGTTCCGGGCGATGTTGGTGGCGTCCTGGATGTCCTGGCTGGCGCCGTTGGTCATGGTGTTCATCACCACTTCCTCGGCGGCCCGGCCGCCCATGGACACGCAGATCTTGGCCATGAGCTCGTCCTTGGTGCGCAGCTCGGTCTTGTCCTCCTCGGGCATGAGCAGGGTGTAGCCCAGGGAGCCCTGGGTGTGGGGGACGATGGTGATCTTCTGCACCGGCTCGGTGTTCTTCTGCTTGTAGGCCACCATGGCGTGGCCCACCTCGTGGTAGGCCACCAGCTTTTTCTCAAACTCGGTGAGGACGCTGCCCTTCTTCTCCGTGCCGGCGATGACCAGCTCGAAGGCGGCCAGCAGGTCCTCCTGGGTCACCAGCCTGCGGCCCTTCCGCACGGCCCGCAGGGCCGCCTCGTTCACCAGGTTGGCAAGGTCCGCGCCCACGCAGCCGGCGGTGGCCAGGGCCACCTTTTTCAGATCCACGTCCTCCGCCAGCTTGATGTTGCGGGTGTGGACCTGCAGCGTTGCGATGCGCCCCGCCAGATTGGGCCGGTCGATGGTGATGCGCCGGTCGAACCGGCCGGGCCGCAGCAGCGCCTGGTCCAGCACCTCGGGCCGGTTGGTGGCGGCCAGCAGGATGATGCCCTTAGTGGGGTCGAAGCCGTCCATCTCCGCCAGCAGCTGGTTCAATGTCTGCTCCCGCTCGTCGTTGCCGCCCATGCGGTTGTCGCGGGATTTGCCGATGGTATCGATCTCGTCGATGAACACGATGCAGGGGGCCACCTTGCTGGCCTCCTTAAAGAGGTCCCGGACGCGGCTGGCGCCCACGCCCACGAACATCTCCACGAAGTCGGAGCCGGAGATGGAGAAGAAGGGCACGTTGGCCTCGCC
>CALWXH010000013.1 GCA_944385465.1 uncultured Oscillospiraceae bacterium
ATGGCCAGGCACACGTCCAGGCCCACCAGGTCGCCCAGGGCCAGGGGGCCCATGGGGTGGTTGGCGCCCAGCTTCATGGCGGTGTCCACGCCCTCCACGCTGGCCACGCCGGTGTACACCAGGTCGCAGGCCTCGTTGATCATGGGGATCAGAATCTTGTTCACCACAAAGCCGGGGGCCTCGTTGACCTCAACGGGCTCCTTGCCGATGGCCTTCGCCAGCTCGGCGATGGTGTTGTAGGTCTCGTCGGAGGTGTGAGCGCCGCGGATGACCTCCACCAGCTTCATGACGGTGGCGGGGTTGAAGAAGTGCATGCCGATGAACTTGTCGGGGCGCTTGGTGGCGGCGGCGATGGCGGTGATGGAGATGGAGGAGGTGTTGGACGCCAGGATGGTCTCCGGCTTGCAGATCTTGTCCAGATCGGCGAAGATGCTCTTCTTGATGTCCAGGTTCTCAATGGCGGCCTCCACCACCAGGTCGGCGTCCGCGGCCAGGTTCAGGTCGGTGGTAAAGGTCATCTTGCCCACGATGGCGGCCTTGCCGGCCTCGTCCAGCTTGCCCTTGGACACCAGCTTGTCCAGGCTCTTGTTCAGCCGGGCCTCGGCCTTCTGGATGATCTCGTCGTTGATGTCCCGGACCACCACATCGTAGCCCTTCTTGGCAAAGACCTGGGCGATGTCCAGACCCATGGTGCCGGCGCCGATTACCATAATCTTCTTCATGATAGGTTCCTCCTTGTAGGTGATTGAAATTCTATATTTGAGTGAATTGGCATTTTTCTTTGCCGGCGGGTGCCGGCAAGCCCTATGGCTTTTGCCGGTTCTCGCACCGGCGGGCGAGGTACTTTCTCTTGCACCAGAGAAAGTACCCAAAGAGCGTGTCCAGGGGGAGGACCCCCTGGATACCCCCCGCTCAGTTGGGGTGCGCTCCTCTCTTTCCGGCGTCCTGGGCCCGCGGTTGCGCCAGTTCCCCCGACGGCCTGCGGCCTCCTGCGTCCTTACGCTTTGGTGCCTGCGGCCCAGGTTACCCGCCTGAAATGGCAGGGCGCTTCGGTGCCTACGCCGTTAGGGGTGCAGGCCCGCAGGCTTGAACACCGAGATCAGGCGCCCGTAGGCGTGGTAGGAGATTCACAGGTCACCTGCGCAAAAGGCCGGGGGCCGCCGTGCGTCGCCGAGGGTGTCAGCAGATGTGCGCCGGAAAGAGAACGCTGCACCTGTTTTACGCCCCCGTAAAATGAGGGTTCTTAGGGGGCAAACCCTGCGTACGAGGGACGCCCTTTGTCCCGAAGTTAAGCCGGGATTGCGCCCCTAAGCGGGCTTTTGCCTACTTTTCCCCCGCGGGAAAAGTAGGTCGGCCCTCAGGCCGAAACCTGAGACACGCCCTCGAGGGAATCTTACTTGTTCTGGAAGTTCTTCTCCTTCCGCTTCTCCAGGAAGGCGCCCATGCCCTCGTTCTTGTCCTCGGTGCCGCAGGTGACGCCGAAGGCCTCGGCCTCAAAGGCGGCGCCGGTGGCGATGTCGGTCTGCATGCCCATGCGGATGCACCGCTTGGACTCGGCCACGGCGATGGGGGCGTTGGCGCAGATGGCGTTGGCCAGCTCCATGGCCTTGTCCATCAGCTCCTCGGGGGGATAGACCTCGCTCACCAGGCCGATCTCCTTGGCCTCCTGGGCGCCGATGGTCTTGGCGGTGAGGATCAGCTCCATGGCCTTGGACACGCCCACGATGCGGGGCAGGCGCTGGGTACCGCCGAAGCCGGGGGTGATGCCCAGGCCCACCTCGGGCTGGCCGAACTTGGCCTTTTCAGAGGCCAGACGGATGTCGCAGGCCATGGACAGCTCGCAGCCGCCGCCCAGGGCAAAGCCGTTCACCGCGGCGATGACGGGCTTGGACAGGTTCTCCAGGCGCAGGAAAATACCGCCGCCATGGACACCGAACTTCTTGCCGTCAATGGCGGAGAAGCCCTTCATTTCGCCGATGTCGGCACCGGCCACAAAGGAGCGGCCCGCGCCGGTGATGACGACGGCATGGACGTCGTCCGTCTGCTCCACCTTGGTGATCGCCTCGTCCAGGTCGCACAGCACCTGAGTATTCAGGGCGTTGAGTGCCTCCTGCCGGTCGATGGTGAGGATCGCTACAGGGCCTTTCTGTTCAAACTTGACAAATGACATGGATACAGCCTCCTTCTGATGTTGGCGGGCGGTCCCATACCGCCCGGTGGACACATCGGCACAAAATGTGGGGTGCTTCTCCAAGGGGAAAGGCCTGACCCGTCAGCAGCGAACTACCTTGCCCCGGCGCCCCGCACCACGGGGGAGGGCGCATCCGGAATGGCAATTTTGTTATTTTTTTAACGAATACAGGCCGTAAAAAAACCAATCTCCCTTGGCTATGTTCAGTATACTTCCCCCTCTGTCAGATTGCAAGGAATATTTGTGTGAAAAGTTTGACGTTTTTCCGGGAATACCCCCCGCTTTTTTTGTGGTTTTTGACTTTCGGGGCTCCGCCCCTGACGCTCCGCTCCCTTGAACTGATCCCTTTTCCGGCGGGTGCCGGCAAGCACTTGGGCTTGCCGGGTCTCGTCCCGGCAGACGCGTTCTCAGTTTCGCCTGAGGGCGACCTACTTTCTGCACGCGCAGAAAGTAGGCAAAGACGCGCATAGGGGGACAAATCCATCGGACAAAGGTCGTCCTCCAGGATTTGCCCCCTAAGAACCCCCGTTTTGCGGGAGAGCAAAATTGGTGCCAGTCTCTATTGACCGGCGTGCGCCTGCTGACACTCCCTGCCACGCCCGGCGGCCCCCGGCCTTTTGCCGTCTTGCCCTGCAATCTTCTGCGCCGCCTATGGGCGCCTAATCTTGGTGTTCAAGCCTGCGGGCCTGTTCCTCTAACGGTGCATACGCCGAAGTGCATCGCCATTCCAGGCGGGTACCCTGGGCCGCAGGCACCCAAGCGTAAGAACGCAGGAGGCCGGAGGCCGTCGGGGGAAGCTGCGCAACCGCGGGTCAAGGACGCCGGAAAGAGACGGACGCAGTGCAACTGAGCGGGGGGTGTCCAGGGGGCCCTCCCCCTGGACACGCTCTTTGGGTACTTTCTCTGGTGCAAGAGAAAGTACCTCGCCCGCCGGTGCGAGAACCGGCAATCCTTGCAAAAGCCAAAGAAAAGCGCCGCCCGCAGGCGGCGCTTTTGTGTCACACCAGGCTCCCTAGCCACTGGGCCAGGGGAATGTAGGCAATGGGCAGAAACATAGCGAGAAGTAAATTGCCCACCTTGATTTTGGTCTTGCCCAGCTCCAGCATGTTGATGGCGATGGCCACAATGAGCGTGCCGCCCACCGCGGTCATCTCCGTGATGACCGCATCCGGAAGATAGGGGCCGATCCACCCCGCCAGCAGGGTGATCCCCCCCTGGTAGACCAGCAGGGGAAGCACGGAAAATGCCACACCAATACCCATGGTGGCGGCAAAGGAAATGGCCGTCACCCCGTCGATGACCCCCTTGGAGATGATGATGCTGTAATTGTGGTTCAGCCCCGCCTCAATGGAACCGGTGATGGCCATGGCCCCCACGCAGAACAACAGCGCGGCATTGACAAATCCCTCGGTAAACCGGCCGCTTCCCGCCTCTTTCACCAGCCGGCTCCGGATCAGATCTCCCGCCCCTTCCAGGCGGCGCTCAATGTCGATGGCATTGCCCAGGATGGCCCCCATCACCATACACACGATGACACACAGGGTATTCTGGGTGGACAGCATATTGCTGATGCCGATGCCCAGCACGCACAGCCCCAGGGCGTGGGTGAGAATGGACATGAGCCGCTGGGAGATCAGCCCCCGGAAGAGCAGCCCCACAGCGCTGCCCACCAGCACCAGCACCACATTGATGATTGTGGCCAGCATGGTCCTCTCTCCCCTCAGTCATGGTGGTCGGCAAACCAGGCCCTGGTCTGCTCCGCGTTGCGCAGGATCTCCGCCTTCAGCGCCTCAATCCCGGCAAACTTTTTCTCCGGCCGCAGCCGGGCGCAGAACTCCACCCGGATCTCCCTGCCGTACAGGTCCCCGTCGTAGTCCAGCAGCCACGGCTCCACCGTGATCCGTCCGTCCTGATCCACCGTGGGCCGCACCCCCACGTTGGTCACTGCCATGTAGGTCCCCCGCTCCGTGAGGATCCGGGTGGCGTACACCCCGAAGGCGGGGGGCAGGATGCCCTCCGGCAGGAAGAGGTTGGCGGTGGGGATGCCCAGCCGCCGGCCCAGCTGTTTGCCGTGGACCACCGGCCCGGACAGGGTATGGGGGTGACCCAGGAAGCGGTTGGCCCGCTCCAGCTCCCCCGCCTCCAGCAGCCCCCGGATATAGGTGGAGGACACCGTCACCCCGTCCAGCTCCACCTGGGGCACCACGTCGCACCCCAGGCCCAGCTGCCGGCACAGGGCGGACAGCCGCTCCGGCGTGCCCTGGCCCCGGTAGCCAAAGCGGTGGTCATGGCCCACCACAATGTGGACGGCGTGGAACCGCCCCACCACCACGTCGGTGATGAACCGGTCCCAGGGCATTTCCATCATGGCCCGGTCAAAGGGGAGCACCTCCACCCGGCCGACGCCGTAGTACCGCTCCATGAGCCAGGCCCGGTCCTCCGGAGTGTTGAGCAGGGGGACCTTCTGTCCCCCCACCAGCTCCCGGGGATGGCGGGCGAAGGTGAGGGCGGCGGGGGTAGCCCCCAGCTCCTTGGCCCGGCGCCCCACCAGGCTCAGCAGGGCCCCGTGGCCCAGGTGCACCCCGTCGAAAAAGCCCAGGGCGATGACTGTCTTGTCGCTATAGTTCTCCACGTGCTTACACCTCGAAAAAACTCTTGACGGTCCGCAGCTGGCCCTCCGCCCCCCGGCAGACGGCCAGAAACTCCCCCGACTGGCTGTACGCCCGCCAGCTGCCCTCCCGGTCAAAGGAGAAGGCCGCCCCGTTGCGCACCCGCTTCTCCTGGGCGGCGGTGAGGGTGAGGGCCGGCAGGTGGCGGAAGCAGCTGTCCACCGGCAGCAGCAGCGCCCCGGGGTCGGGGGCGGAGAGCACCTCCTCCAGGGGGTGGGCGTCGGCCAGGGTATACCCCGCGGCCATGGTGCGCCGCAGGGACGCCATGCACCCGCCGCAGCCCAATGCCTGGCCGATATCATGGCACAGGGTGCGCACATAGGTGCCCTTGGAGCACACCACCCGGAGGGTGAACTCCCCTTCTCCCCCCTGCCCCTCCACCTCCAGGGCGCGGATGGTGACGGGCCGGGGCGTCCGCTCCACCTCCCGGCCCTTCCGGGCCAGCTCGTAGAGCTTTTTCCCCGCCACCTTCACCGCGGAATACATGGGGGGCAGCTGCTGGATCTCTCCCCGGAAGGCGGGTAGCGCCCCCTCCAGCTCCTCCCGGGTGACGCGGGCCGGACGGGCGTCCAGCACGGTGCCGGTGATGTCCTGGGTGTCGGTGACCAGGCCCAGGCGCAGCCCGGCCACATACTCCTTGTCCCCCCCGGCGGCGAACTCCACCGCCCGGGTGGCCCGGCCCAAAAACACCGGCAGCACCCCGGTGGCCATGGGGTCCAGGGTGCCGGCGTGGCCCACCCGCCGCTCGTGGAACAGCCCCCGCAGCTTGGCGCACACGTCCATGGAGGTCCAGCCCTGGGGCTTGTCGATGATCAATATTCCGCTGGGCATTGTGGTTCCTCCTTCTGTGTGGGGATTTCTATTGCGTATTGCGTTCGCCGGGGTTGCCGGCAAGCCCGTTATGTTTTTTTAGAGATTCCGCCGCCTGCAGGCGGCGGGGACGACGCTCCGCTGGGGTGACTTTTCTCACGCAAGAAAAGTCACCAAAAGTGCGCCCAAAGGGGGGCGGACCCCCCTTGGGTATCCCCCCCGCTCAGTTGTACTGCGTTCTTCTCTTTCCGGCGTCCTTGACCCGCGGCTGCGCAGCTTCCACCGACGCCCTCCGGGCTCCTGCATGGCGTATGCTTCGGCTATCCCGCCCCACCGGGGCGCCTGGCCGGGCAGGGCCCTCCGGCCACTGCGATAGAGGCGCAGGCCCGCAGGCTTGAACACCATGGGTAGGCGCCCATAGGCGGCGCAGAAGATTACAGGGCAAAACGGCAAAAGGCCGGGGGCCGCCTTGCGTGGGATACGTGTCAATGACGCACGCCGGACATAGGACGCTGCACCGATTCCGCGCCCCCGTAAAAACGGGGGTACATAGGGGGTCAAATCCTGGAGGACGTCCTTTGTCCGATGGATTTGTCCCCCTATGCGGGCTTTTGCCTACTTTTCTCCCGTGAGAAAAGTAGGTCGCCCTTCAGGCGAAACTCGTCGTCGCAAAGTCCGCTTTGCTTCGTTTCCGCCCAAGGACGGCGAAAACTGCGCTTCGCTTCCTTGCTCCTCCTCTCCCCGCGTCGCCACAAGCTCCATATTCTTCGCTTCCGCCTTTGGTGAAAGCTCATCCATTTCCCTGCGGCTCCTTTCCCCACAAAAGCACAGCTTTTGTGGGGCCCAAGATGTCCGCTTCGCCGGGTTTCGGCGGGGCCCCATAGGCCCGCCGGGGCGGGACCCGGCAAACCAAAGGGCTCCGGGCACCCCCGGGGGAGAAAGAAGAGTTCCAGCAACGGAATCTCTCCTATCTCTTATCTCCTCACTTCTATCTGAAACGAGGGGTAAGGGGAATTCCTAATTCCTAATTCCTAATTCCTAATTCCTAATTTCCAACTTTCAGTTCTTCCTCAATGGCCCCCACAATGGCCCGCCAGGCCTCCTCCATGGTGCCGTACACCGTGCAGCCGGAGGCGGCCTTGTGCCCCCCGCCCCCCAGGCGGGCGCACACGGCGCAGGCGTCCAGCAGGTTGGGGTCGGTGCGCAGGGAGATCTTGCACTCCCCCGCCCTCAGCTCCCGGATGGTGGCGGAGTGGCGCACCCCCTCCACCTGGCCCACAAAGGCGGCGATGTC
The DNA here is from genome assembly GCA_944385465.1 of uncultured Oscillospiraceae bacterium. Lineage (GTDB taxonomy): Bacteria > Bacillota > Clostridia > Oscillospirales > Oscillospiraceae > Enterenecus. The sequence continues at coordinate 6,965 of CALWXH010000013.1, forward strand.
CTCTGTGTCGTCATCAGTGGCCCCGGCCCTGGCCATCATGTCCAGGGAGATGGGGGCGATGGCCACGCTGCCCCCCTGATAGAGCTTCATATTCTGGATGATGAGGCTCTCCAGCGCCATCCGGGCCATGGTCTTGGTGCGGAAGTGCTTCTTGTTCAGCCGCTGGACCGGCGCCCCCGCCTCCATGAGGGCGGCGGCCACCCGGTGGGCGTTGGCGCTGGTGTTGGAGTAGGCAAAGCACCCCGTGTCGGTGGACACCGCCACATACAGCGCCGTGGCCACCTTCTCATTCAGCCCCCCCAGCTCCTGGGCCAGGGCGCAGATCAGCTCGCCGCAGGCGGCCTTGTCCGGCTCCACCCAGGTGTTTTGGGCGAAGAACTCCTGGCTGGGATGGTGGTCGATGGCCAGGTCAATCCGCCCCCTGTACCCCTCCGCGTTGGGGGGCAGCAGGTTCTCGGTGGCCACGTCCACGCTCACCACCGTGTCCGGCGCATAGCCCTCCGGGGCATACTGTCCCGCCAGGTATTCCTGAAAGATCCGGGTGGCGTCCCGGCTCTCCAGCAGCCAGGCGGTCTTGCCCAGCCCCCGCAGCAGCTCCGCCAGCGCCACGGCGCAGCCGATGGTGTCCCCGTCGGGGCGCTTGTGGGTGAGGATCAGGTAGTTGTCGTGCTCCCGCAGAAAGCGGGCGGTGTCCTGGCAGTTCACAGCTCGTCGTCCTCCTCCCCGCCGTCCAGCACAATGTGCTCGTTGGCCGGATTGGCCGGCTTCACCACGTTGGGGTCCCGGAGCAGCTCCAGGATGTGGGCGCCATGGCTGATGGAGTCGTCCTCCTCAAAGACCAGCTCCGGGGTGTAGCGCAGGTTCAGCCGCCGCCCCAGCTCCCGCCGGAGGTAGCCCGCGGCGGATTTCAGCCCCTTCACCACCTGGGCGGCGGAGGACTTGTCCAGCATGGACACGTGGACCTTGGCCCAGCGCAGATCGGAGGTGGTCTCCACCGCGGTGATGGAGATCATCCCCGTCACCCGGGGGTCTTTTACCGTGGGGATGAGGGCGGCCAGCTCCCGCTGGATCTCCTCGTTGATGCGCCCGATTCGATTGCTTGGCATAGTTGATTCCTCCTGACTCACCGGGGCCGACCCCGGCGGAACGTTTTCCTCTTCACGTTTCTGTTACACTGGCCGGGCAAACTCCAGCCGCACCTCCCGCTTCTCCACATCCGTCTGGGAGTACGCGGTGAGGTCGAATCCGATGAGGGCAAAGCCCTGTTTCCGGTAAAAGCAGATGGCCGGGTGGTTGCAGCTCTGGGTCTCCAGCACCAGGGCCCGGGCCCCGGCGGCCCGGGCCGCCTCCACCGCCTGCTCCATGAGGGCGGCGCCCACGCCGGCGCGGCGGCGGCCCTCCGCCACCCACAGGTTGCTCACCCGCATGCGGTTGTTCCAGCTCTCGTGGCTCAGCTCCAGGTAGCCGATCTCCTCCCCCGCCTCCACGGCGGCGAAGAGCCGGGGGCTTTCCAGCCAGGGCTCCAGCAACTGGGCTGTGAACTGCTTGTCCACCGGGGCCGGAAAGGGCCGCCGCGTCAGGGTGAAGGTGACGCCGTCCTCCCCCTCCGCCCTTCGGATGTCATAATAATACCCTGTGCGGTAGCGAAATACCAGCTCTTTTCCCCGGTAGGCGCTGTCCAGCTGTCTGATCTCCATGAGAGGGCTCCTTTCTGGCGGGGGCGATGGCCCCCAAATCCCCCAGGGCAGAGCCCTGGAACCCATTTCTTCCGCCGGAGGGTTCCGGCAAATCCTTTGGATTTTGGGGTTTCGCCCCCAGGGCGACCTACTTTTCTCCCGTGAGAAAAGTAGGCAAAAGCCCGCTCTTTTGCCGGAGAGTTCCGGCAAGCACTATGGATTGTCGGGTCCCGCCCCGACAGGCGGGGTACTTTCTCTTACACCAGAGAAAGTACCCAAAGAGCGTGTCCAAGGGGAGGGCCCCCTGGATACCCCCCGCTCAGTTACACTGCGCCCTTCTCTTTCCGGCGTCCTGAACCCGCGGTTGCGCCAATTCCCACGACGCCCTCCGGGCTTGTGCATACTTATGCTTTGGTGCCTGCGGCCCAGGCAACACGCCTGGAATCGTGATGCACTTCGGCGTGTGCGCCGTTAGAGGTGCAGACCCGCAGGCTTGAACACCAAATTTAGGCGCCCATAGACGTGGTAGAAGTGCGACAAGTTTGCTGCGCAAAAGGCCGGGGGCCGCCTTGCGTCGCTGAGGGTGTCAGCAGGTGTGCGCCGGTCGTTAGAGTGGCGCACCGATTTTGCGCCCCCATAAAACGGGGGTACATAGGGGGTGGCCGACTATGAGCATGGAGCGCCCTTGGCTCCTTGCGAATCGGAGGCACACCCCCTATGCCGCCCTTTGGTTCCTTTCGGGCGGTGCCGAAAGGAACTCGCCCTTCCGGGCGAAACTCGTCGTCGCAAAGTCCGCTTGGCTTCGTTTCCGCCCAAGGGCGGCGAAAACTTCGCCCGCTCCCTTGCTCGTCCTCTCCCCGCGTCGCCACAAGCTCCATATCCTTCGCTTCCGCCTCTGGCGAAAGCTCATCCATTCCGCTGTGACTCCTTTCCCCACAAAAGCAAAACTTTTGTGGGGGCCCCAATTATCCGCTGACGCTGGGTTTCGGCGGGGGCCCCGAATGCCCGCCGGTGCGAGAACCGGCAATCCATAGGGCTTGCCGGAACTCTCCGGCAAAAAGAACGCGTCAGCAGAGTGTCCCGGGGGTTTGGGGGTGGAACCCCCAAACGCGCCTCGCCCGCAGGGACGAAAAAACGCCAGCAGGGCGGGCGAAAACGCCCGCCCTGCGGAAAAACGATCAGACCTCAATCTGCTCCATCTGGAAGGCCTCGATGACGTCGCCCTCCTTGATGTCCTGATATTTCTCAATGGTGATGCCGCACCTCCCCACGGGATTTCATCCCGCGGGGCCCCTTTGATTTTTCATGCTCGGACGAACTGAATTCGTCCTGCGCAAATCTCCGCCTGCGGCTCCGATTTTACGCGCCATAAGGCGCGCCCCGCTTCGCGGGGTACTCGTGCGGCATCAGACTTCAATCTGCTCCATCTGGAAGGCCTCGATGACGTCGCCCTCCTTGATGTCCTGATATTTCTCAATGGTGATGCCGCACTCGTACCCCCGGGCGACCTCCTTCACGCTGTCCTTGAAGCGTTGCAGGGAGCTCATGACGCCCTCGTGGATGACGATGCCGTCCCGCACCAGGCGGATCTGGGCATTGCGCACCACCTTGCCCTCGGTGACATAGCAGCCGGCCACGATGCCCACGCCGGTGATCTTGTACACCTGGCGCACTTCGGCCTCGCCCAGGGCCACCTCCCGGAACTTGGGCGCAAGCATGCCCTTCATGGCGGCCTCGATCTCGTTGATGGCGTCGTAGATCACCCGGTACATGCGCATGTCCACCTTGTTCCGGGCGGCGATCTCGGCGGCGTTCTTGTCCGGGCGGACATTGAAGCCCACGATGATGGCGTTGGAGGTGGTGGCCAGCATCACGTCCGACTCGTTGATGGCGCCCACGGCGCAGTGGATGACCCGCACCCGCACCTCTTCGTTGGAGATCTTCTCCAGGCTGGCCTTCACCGCCTCGGCGGAGCCCTGGACGTCGGCCTTGACGATGATGTTGAGCTCCTTCATCTCGCCGGCCTGGATCTGGCTGAACAGCTCCTCCAGGGACACCTTGGTCTTGGCCGAGCCGGTGGTGGCGTTCTTCAGATCCGCCTTGCGCTGCTCCACCAGCTCCCGGGCCATGCGCTCATCGGCCACGGCGTGGAAGTCGTCGCCGGCGCCGGGCACCTCGCCCATGCCGATGATCTCCACGGGGACGGAGGGGCCGGCCTCGGTGACCTTGTTGCCCTTGTAGTCGGTCATGGCACGGACACGGCCCACCGCCGTGCCGGCGATGATGATATCCCCCTGACGCAGGGTGCCGTTCTGTACCAGCAGGGTGGCCACCGGACCCCGGGCCTTGTCCAGCCGGGCCTCGATGACGGCGCCGTGGGCCGCCCGGTTGGGGTTGGCCTTCAGCTCCCGCATCTCGGCGGTGAGGGTGACCATCTCCAGCAGGTTTTCAATGCCCATGCCGGTCTTGGCGGAGATGGGGCAGATGATGGTCTCGCCGCCCCACTCCTCGGGCACCAGCTCATACTCGGTGAGCTGCTGCTTGATGCGCTCGGGGTTGGCCTCCGGCTTATCCATCTTGTTGATGGCCACGATGATGGGGATGTTGGCCGCCTTGGCGTGGTTGATGGACTCCACCGTCTGGGGCATGATGCCGTCGTCGGCGGCCACCACCAGGATGGCGATGTCGGTGACCATGGCGCCCCGGGCGCGCATGGCGGTGAACGCCTCGTGGCCGGGGGTGTCCAGGAAGGTGATGGGCTTGCCGTTCACCTCCACCTGGTAGGCGCCGATGTGCTGGGTGATACCGCCGGCCTCGCCGGACACCACGTTGGCGTGGCGGATATAGTCCAGCAGAGAGGTCTTGCCGTGGTCCACGTGGCCCATGACCACCACCACCGGGGCCCGGGGCACCAGGTCCTCGGGCTTATCCTCGGCGGTGTCGATGAGCCGCTCCTCGATGGTGACGATGACTTCCTTCTCCACCTTGCACCCCAGCTCCATGGCGATGAGGGCGGCGGTGTCGTAGTCGATGATGTCGCTGAGGGAGGCCATGACCCCGTTCTTGATCAGGCACTTGACCACCTCGGCGCCGGTCTTCTTCATCCGGCTGGCCAGCTCGCCCACCCCGATCTCGTCGGGGATCTTCACCGTCAGGGGGGTCTTCTTGGCGATCTCCAGCTGGAGGCGGCGCATCCGGTCCTGCTCTTCCTGCCGGCGCTTGTTGCCGAAGTTCTGGCCCCGGTTGCGGCTGTTGCGGTTTTGGAACTTCTGCTTGCCGGTCTGCATCCGGTTGGCCTTGTCGGGGGCCAGATCCTCCAGCCGCTGGTCATACTTCTCCAGGTTCACCTGGCCGCCCTTGCGGGTGTCCACCACCTTTTTGGCGGGGGTGCGGCTGACGGGCGCGTCGCTCTTGACCTGAGCGGGCTTCTGCTCGCCGTGGGCCGCCGGCTGCTGCCCGGCGTTCTCCTGCTGGGCCTTGCCCTGCTGGCCGCCCTTGTCCTGAGCCTGGGCCGCCTCCGCCTTGGGGGCGGGGGCCTCCTTCTTGGGCTCATGGTACACATCGGCGTAGATGGACTCAATGGACTCCACCTGGTTGTGCTGGGTCAGGTGCTCAAAAATAATGTTCAGTTCCCGGTCAGTGAGGACCTTGGTGGGAGAAGTGTTCTCCACACTGTGCTCGGCCAGAATGCCGGTAATGACTTTGGCTTGCATGCCGAAGTCCTTCGCCACGTCCCTGGCGTTGTATTTCGCAAGGCTCAAACAGGCCACCTCCTATTACGCTTCCACATCCGCGGGCTTTTTGCCAGCCCGCGCCGTCTTGTTGCTGTCGCGCCGGCGCTTCTGTCCGCGCCGCGCTCGTTCCTCCAGCTCCTGGGCGAGCGCCGTCAGGCTCTCGTCCTCCGCAGCCAGTTTTTTCATCACCGCCGATGCCAGCCCGGCCTCGGTCACCGCGGCAAGGGCGCAGCTGGCCCGGCCCAGGCTCCAGCCCAGATCCGCCTTGGAACAGGGCAGCCGCACCAGGGGGACGCCGCCCTCTCCGGCAAACTTCTCCCCCCGCCGGGCGGTGGATGGTCCGGCGTCCTGCGCCAGCAGCACCACTCTGGCCCGGTGGGCCCGGCAGGCCTCCGCCACCGGCTCCTCACCCACGGCCAGATTCCCGCCGCGCAGAGCCAGCCCCAGCAGGTTCATGGCGTTATCCATCACCGCGCTCACCCGCCTTCATCTGCTCCTCCAGGGCCTCGTATACCTCCGGGGCCACCTGGCAGGAGAAGGCCCGCTCCAGCCCCCGGCTCTTCCTGACCCTGGCCAGGCAGTCCGCCCTGGGGCACAGGTAGGCCCCCCGGCCGGGCTTCTTCCCCCGGAAGTCCAGGGAGATCTCCCCCTCCGGGGAGCGCACCACCCGGATCAGCTCGCTCTTGGGCTTATGCTCCCGGCAGCCCAGGCACTGGCGCATGGGGATCTTTTTTGGCATGACGGACACCACCTTACTCATTCCGTCGAAAAAGGCACAGCCTTTTCCGACGGGTAGGCTGCGGCCCGCCGCAGCGCACTCGTCGGCAGAACGGGCGCCGACTCGCACGTTTGCGGGCCGAGAAGTGTTTTCGTCCACGCACATGTCGCGGCCGAAAACAGATTTAAATTTCTTCGCGCCTGCGGGCGCGAACTCTGCGAGGCTTTTTCAGAAGCTCTTCACTCTTCCGTATTCTCCGGCTCGGCCGGCTCCTCCCCGGGGGCCTCCGTCCCGGCGTTCTCCTCCGGCTCCTCTTCCACCGGATCCTCCTCCGGGGGCTCGGGGGCGCTGGCGGGCCGGATGTCGATCTTATACCCGGTGAGCCGGGCGGCCAGGCGGGCGTTCTGCCCCTCCTTGCCGATGGCCAGGGACAGCTGGTCGTCGGGCACCACCACACGACAGCTCTTGCCCTCCTCCAGCTCGGTGACGCTGAGCACGTCGGCGGGGGCCAGGGCGGCGGCCACGTACTGGGCGGGGTCGTCGGACCACTTGATGATGTCCACCTTCTCGCCCCGCAACTCCTCCACCACGGCGTTCACCCGCTGGCCTCTGGGGCCCACGCAGGCACCGATGGCGTCCACATTGGGGTCCTCGGACCAGACGGCGATCTTAGTGCGGCTGCCCGCCTCCCGGGCGATGGACATGACCTCCACGGTGCCGTCGTAGATCTCGGGCACCTCCAGCTCGAACAGGCGCTTGACCAGCCCCGGGTGGGTGCGGGAGATGAGCACCTGGGGGCCCCGGGTGGAGCGGCGCACCTCCACCACATACACCCGGACCCGGTCGCCCTCCCGGACGACCTCGCCCTTCACCTGCTCGTTGGCGGACAGGAAGGCGTCGGTGTACTCCCCGCCGGAGGTCAGCCGGATGGCCACCGAGCCGGTGCGCTCATCCACCCGGGTGACGGTGCCGGTGAGGATCTCGTGCTCCTTGGAGGAGAACTCGTCAAACACCATGCCCCGCTCCGCCTCCCGCATGCCCTGGATGATCACCTGGCGGGCGGTCTGGGCGGCGATGCGGCCGAAGTTCTTGGGCTTGATCTCAATGCGCAGCACATCTCCCAGCTGGGCCCGGGGCAGGGCCTTCTGGGCGTCCTCCAGGCTGATCTCGGTCTGGGGATTGTCCACGACCTCCACCACGTCCTTCTTGACGTACATGCGCACTTCGCACTTTTCCTCGTTGGCGTCCACCACCACATTGTCGGTGATCCCCTCGTGGTCCCGCTTGTAGGCGGCCACCAGCGCCTGGGTGATCTTCTCGATCATATATGCCTTGGGGATGCCCTTCTCCCGCTCGATGTCAGAGATGGCGGAGAAAAATTCCTTGGCGTCCAGCTCTGTGCTCTTGGCGGCGACTTTCTTCTTAGCCATGACCATTACTCCTTCAAAATGTGACATGCAGGCGTACCTGCGCCACGTCTTTCTTCTCAAAGCGCCTGCCGTCCACCAGCACATCTCCGTCCTGGTACCCGGTCAGCGCGCCGGTGAATTCCTTCTGCCCGTCCTGGGGGCGGTACAGGCGCACATCCACCTGCTGTCCCATGCACTTTTCAAAGTGCTCGGGCTTTTTCAGCGCCCGGTCCAGACCGGCGGAGGACACCTCAAACAGGTAGCTGTCCGGAATGGGGTCGGCCTCGTCCAGCAGGTCGGACACCGGGCGGGACACCGCCTCGCAGTCGTTGATGGACACGCCGCCCTCTTTGTCGATATACAGCCGGAGGTACCACTCCCCCGCCTCTTTCACATATTCCACGTCCCACAGGGTGCAGCCGCACCCCTCCACCACCGGGGCAGCCAGCTGGGCCACCACATCGGTCACCTTTGGCATGGGGATTCCTCCTTTTTTCTCTGTCTGCCGGTTGACGCACCGGCGGGTGGTTTCCGGGTTCGCCCGGAAGGGCGAGTTTCTTTCTGCTCGTGCAGAAAGAAACCAAAGGGTAAGGGATTCCGCCGCCTGCGGGCGGCGGGACGCTCCGCTGGGGTGACTTTTCTCACGCAAGAAAAGTCACCAAAAGTGCGCCCAAGGGGGAGCGCCCCCTTGGGTATCCCCCCGCTCAGTTGCACTGCGTTCCTCTCTTTCCGGCGTGTGTGACTCGCGGCTGCGCAGCTTCCCCCGACGGCCTGCGGCCTCCTATCTGCTTAGGCTTCGGTGCCTGCGGCCCAGGTGACACGCCTGGAATGGCATGGCCCTCCGGTATGGCGCACCGTTAGAGGTGCAGACCTGCAGGCTTGAACACCGAGGGTAGGCGCCCATAGGCGTGGTAGAAGTGCGGCAAGTCAACCGCGCAAAAGGCCGGGGGCCGCCGGGCGTGGCAGGGAGTGTCAGCAGACGCACGCCGGAAAGAGAACACCGCACCCATTCTGCTTCCCCGTAAAACCGGGGGTTCTTAGGGGGCAAGCCCTGCGTACGAGGGACGCCCTTTGTCCCGAGTTAAGCCGGGATTGCGCCCCTAAGCCGCCCTTTGGTTCCTTTCGGGCGGTGCCGAAAGGAACTCGCCCTTCCGGGCGAAACCTGGGACGCACCATCCGTGGTGCGTTACCCGCCCCTCATGAAGAAAGAGTGAGGCGGCTGCCTCACTCTTTCTTTCCTACCATACTAACGATGGTACTATATCACATTGTGCTTGGGAATGCAAGCTTTTTTTACCGCTTGCTCTCCTGGATCCGGCTGGACACCGCCACAGGCATCTTTCTCCGCCCTCCCAGGGCGGCGGCGGAGTGGTGCTGGATGGGCTTCCACTCCACCCGGCAGAACAGCGCCTGGAGCGAGATGGGTATGTAGGTGCACATGAACAGCGGGAACACCAGCCAGAAGGCCACCTTGCGCTTCGCCGGGGCGTCAATCTGCTTCCACTCCGCCAGCAGGGTGGCCGCGCCATAGAGCAGCAGGCCGCCATAGAACCCCAGCAGGCCCTGCACCCAGAACATCGCGATGCCCTTGAGCACCTGGGCGGACACCGCCAGGGGCTGGGTCAGGCCGGAGAGCAGGAGAACCAGCTGGAGGCTGAAGACCAGGAAGCTCAGCACCATCCCGGGGGCCACGATCATCAGCATGTCAAAGCAGGCCAGCCGCCACCCCTTCCGGGTGAAGCAGCCCTTCAGCAGCGGCCACCAGTACTTCCAGCCCACCTGGTAGGTGCCCTTGGCCCAGCGCATCCGCTGCCGCCAGGACTGGCGGAAGCCGGTGGGCTGTTCATCGTAGATGATGGCCTTGTCGCAGTAGCCCACCCGGCGGCCCTTCACCGCGCAGTCCACGGAGAACTCCGTGTCCTCGGTGATCATGTGGAAGGGCCAGCCGCCCTCCTCCCGGATCACCTTGGCGGACACCAGATACCCGGTGCCCGTCACCGAGCAGGCGGTGCCCAGCAGCATCCGGGGCAGGTTGAGCAGCCGGGCCTCCCGGATGAACCACAGGGAGTAGCCCGCGGAGATCCAGTTGGAGCCGTAATTCTTGGAATTGCGGTAGCTGGTGATGGCGTCGTACTTTCCGGTGTCGTAGGCGGCGTTCATCTCTTTCACGAAGTTCCGGTCCACCAGATTGTCCGCGTCAAAGATGAGATAGGCCTCGTACCGCTCCGCCATGCCCTCGTCGGCCAGGCGGCGGAACAGCCAGTCCATGGCCCAGCCCTTGCCCACCTGAGCAGTGTTGAACCGCTCATAGACCTGGGCGCCGTGGGCGGCGGCCACCGCGGCGGTGTCGTCGGTGCAGTTGTCCGCCACCACATAGATATCCAGCAGTTCCCGGGGATAGTCCTGCCCCCGCAGGCAGTCGATGAGCTCGCCGATCACCGCCGACTCGTTCCGGGCACAGATCACCGCCGCGTAGCGGTGGAGCGTTCTGGCCGGCGGACACACCTGCCTGCGGCGCAGGAACAGGCCGATCACCGCGTAGACTCCCTGATACAGATAGAGCACCATCAGCAGCAGCGCCAGGACTCCGCAAACCCTCTGGAGCATCAGCATCATAAAAACGCACCCCTATCGCACGTTTTGGTGGGGCCGTGTCCCCCGCCAGGCGCCCTGGCGGGACACGCGCCCATGTTTACAGCCTGATTGTACTAAAAACCTTGGTACGGTTCAACCCACTTTACCAAACCTTCAGAAAATCTTAAAACTTCCGCTCTGCGCCGCTTGAGCTCCCCGGGAAGACCGGGGAGCTCAAGTTGCCGACGGACCGATTTTTCACATTTTTTCCGGGGCGGACACACCCAGCAGACCCAGGCCGTTGGCCAGCACCAGGCGCACCGTGTCCGCCAGCTTCAGCCGGGCCAGGCGCACTTCCCGCTCCTCCCCCCGGATGCGGCAGGCGTTGTAGAACCGGTGGAAGTCCCCCGCCAGCACCGTCAGATAGCGGTTGATGCGGCTGGGGTCGTAGTCCCGGGCGGCCAGGCGCAGCTCCTGGGGGTACTGGGCCAGGGTCTTGATGAGCTCCCGCTCCTCCCCGGCGCACAGCAGGGCGGCGTCCACCGCCGCGGCGGCGGGCACGGCGTCCCCGTCCTGGGCCAGGTTGGCCAGCAGGGAGCAGATCCGGGCGTGGGCGTACTGCACATAGTACACCGGGTTGTCCGAATCCTGCCGCACCGCCAGGTCCAGGTCGAAGTCCAGGGGGCTGGTGGCGGAGCGGTTGTTGAAGTAATACCGGGCGGCGTCCACGCTGATCTCGTCCAGCAGGTCGTGCAGGGCGATGGCCTTGCCCGTGCGCTTGGACATGCGCACCGGCTTGCCGTCCTGGAGCAGGTTCACCAGCTGCATGAGCACGATGACCAGCCGGTTGGAGCCGTCCAGCCCCAGTCCGTCCAGGGCGGCCTGGAGCCGGGCCACGTGGCCGTGGTGGTCGGCGCCCCACACGTTGATAACCTTGTCAAAGCCCCGCTTTTCAAACTTGTTGCGGTGGTAGGCGATGTCGGCGGCAAAGTAGGTGTAGAAGCCGTTGGCCCGGCGCAGCACGTCGTCCTTCAGATCCAGCTTGTCCACCTGCTCCTGGCTCTTGCCCTCCCGCAGGTACTTCTCCTTGAGCAGGCCCGTGGTGTCCAGCCACAGCGCCCCCTCCTTCTCATAGGTCCAGCCCTTCCGGCCCAGCAGCTCCACCGTCTCGGCCACATAGCCGCTGTTGTGGAGGGTGGACTCGAAGAACCACTCGTCGTACTCGATGCGGTACTTGCGCAGATCCTCCTTCATCTTGGGGATGTTGCGCTCCAGGCCGAAGGCGGCCATGTCCGCCTCCCACTTCTCCTCCGGGGCGTCCCGGTAGGCGTCCCCATGCAGGTCGTAGAAGCCCTGGGCCAGCTCCCGGATGTCGTCCCCGTGGTAGCCCTCCTCGGGGAAGGGGTAGTTGTCCTCCCCCAGCAGCAGCTGCATATACCGGGCGTGGATGGACTGGGCAAACTTGTGGATCTGGTTGCCGGCGTCGTTGACGTAGAACTCCTTCCAGGTGTCATACCCCTCCCGGCGCAGGACGTTGGCCAGGGTGTCCCCCAGCACGCCCCCCCGGGCGTTGCCCATGTGCATGGGCCCCGTGGGGTTGGCGGAGACAAACTCCACCATCACCTTCTCCCCCCGGCCCTCGTCGCTGCCGCCGTACCCCGCCGGGTCGGCCTCCACGGCGGAGAGCACCCCGCCGTACCAGCTGTGGTCATAGAAGAAGTTGAGGAAGCCCGGCCCGGCGATCTCCGAGCGCTGGAAGTAGCTGCCCTCCAGCTCCAGGTGGTCCAGAATGATCTGGGCGATGGCCCGGGGGGCCATGCGCAGGGCCTTGGCCCCCGCCATGGCGAAGGAGGAGGCGAAGTCGCCGTTCTTGCTGTCCTTGGGCACCTCCACGCTGCCGGCAATGGCCTGCCCCGCCGGGAGCAGCCCCTGGGCGGCGGCGCGCTCATAGGCGGCCTGGGTGAGCTGTGCCACCTGGTCCCGGGCGGCCTGGATCATATTCATTGGTCATCCCATCCTTCGTGTGTGATAAGGGGCTGGTTTTCCCCGCCCGCGGCGGGGAGTCCAGCGCGGTTTACTGTTTCAGCTTGGGCTCCGCCGTTTTGAAGTTCATGCGGAAGATGTTGCGCCCGGTGATCAGGTTGTCGATGTCCACGGCGAAGTCGATCTCCAGATCGCCGCCGCTCTCCCCCAGGGTGCTCCGCATCCGCCGGGTGTTGATGCCCACGGACATCGCCCCGTAGGGGGTGTCGTACATGGACAGGTGGCGGTAGCCCTCCTCAAACACCATCTGGGAGTTCACCGTCCCCTCCCGCAGCAGGGTCACCCGGGGGCCCTCCACCCGTACCACGGTGGTGGTGCCCTCCATGCCGGTGAGCTCGCTCTCCTCGTAGGAGATGGTGTAGCGGTCCCCGCCCTCCCGCACCAGGCGGCCGGCGGTGACCAGCTCCATCTCCTCGCTGCCGTTCTCCGGGGTCATCTGGCTGCCCTTTATGGATATAATCACGTTATCCAGCATAACAGTTCGCTCCATTTGCCGGTCAATAGACCGTAATATCGATTTCCGCCACCTCGTCTCCCACGTCCTCCCCCAAAAAGGCGGAGGCCAGGGCGGCGAAGTCGCCGGAGTCGTCGCTGACGAAAAAGCGGTGGCGGCCCGGCCGGTCCCGGCCGGCACGCAGCCCCTGGCCGGCCAGCTGGCCGGCCACCCACTGGGCGCACTGCTCGCCCACATCCACCAGGGCCACCTGGGGGCCCATAAAGGCGGAGATCAGCGGCTTGAGCAGGGGGTAGTGGGTACACCCCAGCATGAGGGTGTCCACCCCGGCATCCTTCAGGGGGGCCAGGTATTCGGCCACCACCGTCTCGGCCACAATGTCCCCGGGCTGGTACCGGCCGTTTTCCACCAGGGGAACCAGCAGCGGGCAGGAGCGCGCGGTCACCTGGGTGCCCGGGCGCAGGGCGGCCAAAGCCCGCTCATAGGCGCCGGAGCGGATGGTGGCCTTGGTGCCGATGAGGCCCACCTTTCCACTTTGGGTGAGCCGGGCCGCCGCCCGGGCGGCGGGCTCCACCACCCCATAGATGGGGGTGGCCCACTCGCTGCGCAGGGTGTCCAGGGCGGTGGTGGACACGGTGCCGCAGGCCACCACAATGGCCTTGGGCTGGAAGGTGCCCAGGAAGGCCACGTCCTGCCGGGCGTAACGGATGATGGTGTCCCGGGAGCGGCCGCCGTAGGGCACCCGGCCGGTGTCCCCGAAGTAGACCAGATCCTCCTCCGGCAGAATCCGGGCCAGCTCCCGCACTGCGGTGAGCCCCCCCAGTCCGGAGTCAAATACCCCGATGGGCCGGTTGTCCATCACGTCCCCTCCTCTCCGGCATACCGCCGCATTTGAAACTACGCTATTATATGATATCTCCTGCGCAAAAACAAGAGGGGATTTCTCCAACTTTTTCTGCCGGTTTCCCCGGCTTTCTCCACGCAACTCCATAAGCCCGGCGGGGCCCGCCCCGCCCCGGTGGAAAAGGAAAGACGCCGTCCTGCGGCGTCTTTCGCTTCCGCGTCCCCTCTCAGGCGTGGGAGAGGGGTGCCTTTTCCATATCGTAGATCATCACCAGCAGCTTGGCGGCGCTGCCCCGGTCGATGTTCTCCTGGGGATTGAGCCTGCCGTCGCTACCCTGTACCACACCCCGGGCCACCAGGGTCTGGACATAGGGGGCCGCCCAGGGGCTCACCTGGTCTGCGTCCGCAAAGGCGGACAGATCGCAGCTCTCCGTCCCCGCCAGCACCCGGCCCATCATGGTCATGGCCGCCTCCCGGGTCACCGGCTGGTCCACCCGGGCATACAGCGCCCCGTCTTCCCCGGAGCCCTGGAACACCCCGAGGGCATACAGCGCCTTGACCGAGGGCAGCATCCACCCGGCAATGGAGGCGCTGTCGGCAAAGGGCAGCTCCACCCCCTCATAGGCGCCGGTGTCCACATCCAGCAGCCGGGCCAGGAACACCAGCAGCTCCCCCCTGCTCATCTGGGCGTTGGGGCGGAAGGTATAGGTGCCGTCCTCCTCGCCAAAGCCCTGGGTGATCCCCAGCTGATAGAGCTTTGTCACATAGTCCGACGCCCAGTGCCCGCCCATGTCGGTAAAGGGGTCGCCCCGGCTCACTGTCACGGTGATATTCACCGTCCGCCCGCCGGCCGACACCAGGATGGAGCCCTGGGCATTGCCGCTGCCGGCGGTAAACCTGCCGCTGCTGTCCACGGTGCCGATGGCGCTGTCCGCGCTCCAGCGGGCGCCCCCCGACACGGCGGCGGGGAGATTGTACCACTTGCCGGAAATGGACAGCTGGACGCTCTCCCCCGCCTTCAGGGTCAGGCGGCTCACCTGCGCGCCATTGCTGGCCCGGGTCACCGAGATGGAGGACAGGCTGTCCACCACCCGCACGGTGCAGCTGCCCTGCGTGCCCGCGCCGGAGGCCTGGATCTCATAGGTCCCCGGCGTGTCCCCGGCGGTGTACACCGCGCCGGTTCCGCCGCTGCTCTGGATCGTCCCCCCGGCGGCGCTCCACACCGGCTGCTCCCCCTGCATGGCATAGCCCGCCGTGTCATAGGCCGCCGCGGTCAGGGAGATGCTCCCCCCCGTCAGCACCACCTGGCTGTCCGGCTCCACAGCATAGCCCGCCTGCACTCCGGTGGGCTGGCTGGAGGTCAGGAAGAGGATGCAGTTGTTCAGCCGCCGGTTGCTCTGGGAGGGGCGGCTGACAATCCCGAAGCTGTCCTCTCCGGGCAGGGTGGCCCCCAGGGCGGTGGATCCGCCCCCGTCCAGCCCCACGGCGGTGACGCATCCCAGCTCCACCAGGCGCTGGGCCACCTGGGTGTAGGTGGCCCCCACCGAGTACCCAGACTGCCGGCCGTCGATGGTGTAGACAATCACGCTGCCGTCCGCCTTCAGGCCCACGGCGGTGCGGGGCGCCGCCCCGCCGGGCAGGCCGGACACCACCTGCCCGTCACGCACCAGGGTCTCCAGTCCGGTGATGCCGTACTGCGCGTCCGACCAGTCCCCCCGGCCCCCGGTGACAGACACCGTAACCTGCGTCCCCGGCTGAAGGGCGCGCAGCTTGTCCAGCAGCTCCTGCCCCGCGTCTTGCGCGGCATAGAGCATATAGCTCCCGGAGGGAAGATACCCGTTGAAGGCCACCCCCTCCTGGAAGGTGTCCGTCACGGACTCCACCGTCATGGTCACGCTGCCATTCATGGTCAGCGCCCCGTCCCCCTGGGGCCGCAGGATGGCGTACACGCAGGGGCCGCTGGTGTTTACTTTGGAGGAGAAGTCCTCATTATAAAGGTACAGCCCGGCAGCGGTGCGATAGGCGTTGAAGCCCTGAAAGCTCAGCTGCTCCCCGTTCCAGGACACCGTTTTGGTCAGCGGACTCTCATCCACAAAGAAGCTGCCATCCCCACGGATGCCCAGCATCGTGGCGTTGCCCACGTCCACCGAGCGCAGCACGCCCTGCGTGAGCAGCAGGCCCACGATGGTGCCGTCGTAGTTGAAAAAGCCCCCGTTCACGCCGGCGGCCACCCGCCAGCCCGCCGCCTCCATCTGGCCGGCGGCGGAGACCAGGCTGTTGGTGCTGGCCACATAGGTGCCGCTGAACACCATGGGCGACACCCCGCTGCCCGGGGTATATGTAAGGTAGTGCTCGGTGCGCAGGTCGGAGTAGGTGGCCGACCACAGGCTGCCCTCCACCAGCTCCAGGCCGGGGGCCAGCCAGGTCTTCTCCTCCACCAGCTCGCTGCCCAGGGCCAGCGAGGCAAACGCCGTCTGCCCCAGGGACATGGACGCCATCAGCACCGCGGCCAGGGCCGCGGCGCACAATTTTTTCCACTGTTTTCTCATGGGTACCTCCAAAGGCGATCTTCCAGGGTATTCCGGCCCTCATCTGCCGGGCAGTCCGCCCTCCCGGATCTTCTCCAGGGTGTCGGACAAAGTGGCCGCCTCCTGGGCCTCCAGCAGTTCACCGATGAGCCGGTTGGATAGCAGGAAGCCCTCCGGGGTAAAATGCCACCGGCGGCCCGACCGCTCCACCCAGCCCCGCTGCTCATAGTCCGACAGCTTGACGGCGATGGGGTCGAAATTCATGTAGAACTGCCGCCGGTACTCCCACTCCTCAATGCCGTGGGTGGTGCGCAGGCGGAGCATGAGATACTCGCTGCCCCGCTCCCGCAGGGGGATGCGCTGGGACTCCGCCAGGATTTCCTCCCCCTCCAGCACGCCCTGGATGTACCGCTCCAGGTCCCGGATAAAGGCGAAGCGGCAGCCGCCGAAGTCGGAGTGGGCCGCCGCCCCCAGGCCCAGGTAGGGCCGCCCCATCCAGTATTTCAGATTGTGCCGGGACTGGAAGCCGGTGCGGGCAAAGTTGGAGATCTCGTACTGCTCATAGCCCGCCCGGGCCAGCCGCTCCACCGTCCAGAGATACCGCTCGGCCTGTTCATCGTCGTCGGGCAGGCGCTCCCCCCGCTCCACCCGCTGGGCCAGGGGGGTGCCCGGCTCCAGGGTCAGCCCATAGCAGGACAGATGCTCCGGCGCCAGGGCCAGGGCCTTCTCCACCGAGTCCTTCCAGCTGTCCATGCTCTGGCCGGGAAGGCCGTAGATCAGGTCCAGATTCAGCGCCCGGATCTTCGCCTCCCGCACGGCGGCCACCGCGTCCATCACCTGCTGGAAATTATGGGGCCGGTGGACGCTGCGCAGCTCGGCGTCGCAGGCCGACTGCATCCCCATGGACACCCGGTTCACCCCCAGCCGGCGCAGGCGGCGCAGCATTCTGCCGTCGGCGCTGTCCGGGTTCACCTCCAGGGTGATCTCCGTGTTCTTGGCCAGGGAAAACTTTTTCCTCACGGCCTTGAGCAGCTCGCACAGCCGTTTTTCTCCGTACCAGCTGGGGGTGCCTCCGCCGATGTAGACGCTGTTCACCACGCTTTTCCTGGTCAGGGGCGCGCTCTCCGCGATATGGCGCAGCAGGGCCTTCTGGTAATCGTCCATCCGGTCCTCCCGCCCCGCCAGGGAGTAGAAATCGCAGTAGTCGCACTTGCTGCGGCAAAAAGGAATGTGCAGATACAGCCCCAATGTCTCGCCCATAGGCACCCTCCGTTTCCCGGTCCGGGACCGATGTTCACACTATGCCAGACAGTATACCTCTTTTCGACGGAATTTTCAATCCTTCTCCGGAGCCGTTCCGGCGGTCGGCTGCGATGAGGACATTTTCTTCAGAATAATTTAATATAATTTTAATAATCATATTTCGTCATTTTTCTATTGATATTTCAGAATGGCCGTGTTATACTATACCCATCCTCACAGAAAGGAAGGCGTCCGCCATGGAGCACGTTCTCACCCAAACCCCCTTTGACAATCTGCCGGCCCCCCGCAAACGCGTCCGTCCCCAGGAGCAGGGCCGGAATCCTTATGACGGGCTGCGCCCCTGGTCCGCCATCACCCACGGCATCGGCGCGGCGCTGGCCGTGGTGGGGACGGCGCTGCTGCTGATCCGCACGGTGCTGACCGGCGGCGACCTGTGGAAGCTGGTGTCCTTCTCCATCTACGGGCTGGCCATGACCGTGCTGTACACCGCCTCCACCCTGTACCACTGTGTAAACACCTCGGTGCGGGGGCGCATCGCCCTGCGGAAATACGACCACAGCGCCATCTACTTTCTCATCGCCGGCACCTATACCCCCGTATGCCTCACCGCCCTGCGGGGCCCCTGGGGCTGGTCCATGCTGGGGGTGATCTGGGCCCTGGCCATCGCCGGGCTGGTGATGAGCCTCACCTGGATCAACTGCCCCAGAAAGGTCACCTCCACCATCTATATCGCCATGGGCTGGCTGGCGGTCATCGCGGTCTATCCTCTGATCGTCACCCTGGGCCTGCACGGCATTCTCTGGCTGCTGGCCGGCGGGGTGCTGTACACCATCGGCGGGGTGCTCTACGCCCTGAAGTGGCCCGGCCGGGACAACCCCCGCTTCGGCTGCCACGAGGTGTTCCACGTGTTCATCCTGCTGGGCTCCATCGCCCACTTCCTCATGGTCTACCGGGTGCTGCTGCCCCTGTGACAACCGCCCGCGCACAAACGTGCGCGGGCGGTTTCTTTTCTGCCAGTTCCCGCACCGGCGGGCGGGGTGCGCACCGCTGATGGTGCATCCTCAGTTTCGCCTGAGACGCACCATCCGTGGTGCGTCATCCGTCTGCCGGGACGAGACCCAGCAATCCACAGGGCTTGCCGGAACTTTCCGGCGCGCAGTCTGCATGACGCAAAAGAAGCAGGCGCAAAAGCGCCTGCTTCTTTGTTGTCACGCCTCACCTGTTCGCGACGCCCGGCTTCCCTCCGACTCGGGCTGGTCTGCGGGCCGCCTTGCGGCCCTGCGCTGTCTCGCCTGTCGGCTCGGTCGTGCGGTGGCGCTTGCCACTGGCAAGCACCGCCCCTCGCTCCGGTCCATCCGGGCTGCTCACGACGGCTCGGGCGCTTCTTTATTACGCCAGCACCCGTTCCAGGTGTGCCGCCTTCAGCGCCCGCTGGACGGCCACCCCCAGGATGGGGGCGATGACCACCGCCACCACGCCGTTGAACACCGAGGAGGGGGCGGCCTCCACCACGGCGGCCCAGGCGGTGGTGGTGTTCAGCCCGGCCACCAGCAGCCCGTCCAGGAAAAACTTCTTGCCCAGGTACAGCGCCATATAGGCCGCCGCCGCCACGGCGGTGGAGGCCACCTCGGCGGCATAGTTGCTCTTCCGGCGGAAGGCGTACTGGAACATGGCCCCCGCCACCAGGCCATACACGCCCTTGGTGATCAGGGTGATGGGGGCGGAGGACACATAGGCCGGGTTGGTCAGGTCAAACAGGGCCGACCCGATGCCCGACGCCAGAGCGCCCCACCAGGGCCCCAGCAGGATGCCGGACAGGGCGCACATGCTGTTGCCCAGGTGGAACCGGTTCATCCCCAGGATGGAGGGGATCTGGATCTGCAGGTCAGAGGCCACCAGCACCAGGGCGGCCATCACCGCGGTCACGCATAATCTCAGCACATGGTGGTGCTGTCTGGTGAGATTCATGGAGCTCACTCCTTCCCGGCCGTCCCTTGACGGCCCGGTGATTACCTGCTATTATACTCACAACTGATATGATAGAAATGCTCAGTTTCCAACTTTTTTATGTGGTCAGTTTGGAGGTATCCCATGGAACAGTCCATCTCCCTCCCCGTCTTTCACCCCGGAGAACCCCTGTATGAGCAGCTCTACCGCCATCTGGTGGAGGAGCTGCGCCGGGGCCGCCCCGCCCCCGGGGGCAAAATGCCCTCCAAGCGGCAGCTGTGCGCCCTGCTGGGGGTGAGCATGAGCACGGTGGACACCGCCTACTCCATGCTCACCGCCGAGGGCTATCTCCTCTCCCGGCCCCGCAGCGGCTATGTGGTGGCCGACCTGCTGCCCCTCACCCCCCGGCCCGCCGCCGACGTGGCCAAGCCCGCCCCTCCCCCCTCCCGGTGGCGGTACGACTGCTCCACCTCGGCGGTGGACACCTCCCTGTTTCCCTTCTCCTCCTGGGCCAGGATCACCAAGGAGGCGGTGTACGAAAACCCCGACCTGCTCCAGCGGGGCCACCCCCAGGGGGACCTCCCCTTCCGGGCGGCCCTGGCCGACCTGCTGGGCCAGGTGCGGGGGGTCCACTGCTCCCCGGAGCAGGTGGTGGTGGGGGCGGGGGTGGACTACCTGCTCTCCGCCCTGTTCCAGATGCTGCCCGAGCACCCCGCCGTGGCCCTGGAGGACCCGGGCTATCCGGTGGGCTACGCCGTGGCCGGGCGCTGCGGAAAAACCGTGCTGCCCATTCCCATCGACGGCCAGGGCATGGACCCGGAGGCCCTGGCCGCCAGCGGCGCCGCCCTGGCCTACGTCACCCCCTCCCACCAGTTCCCCTCGGGGGTGACCATGCCTGCGGGCCGGCGCACCCGGCTGCTCCACTGGGCCTACGCCGCCCCGGGGCGCTACCTCATTGAGGACGACTACGACAGCGAGTTCCGCTACTCCTCCCGCCCCATCCCCGCTATGCAGGGGCTGGACCGGGAGGGGCGGGTGGTGTACCTGGGCACCTTTTCCCGGTCCATCGCCCCCTCCATCCGGGTGGCCTACATGATCCTGCCCCCCGCCCTGCTGGAGCGGTACCGGCAGGTGTTCGCCCACACTGCCTGCACCGTCTCCCGGTTTGAGCAGGAGGCCCTGCGGCGCTTCCTGGTCCAGGGGCTGTACAGCCGGCACCTGCGGCGCATGGGCAGCCTGTACCGGCGCAAGTGCGCCCTGTTCACCCAGGCCCTGGGGGCCATCCCCGGCGCGTCCCTGTCGGGACAGGGAGCGGGGCTGCACTTCCTGCTCACCCTGCCCCGCCTCTCCGAGGGGGAGCTGGTGGCGCGGGCGGCGGCGGCCGGGGTGGGGGTCACCCCCCTGAGCCGGTACTGCCACGCCGTCCCCCCGCCCCCCTCCACCGTGGTGCTGGGCTTTGCCGGGCTGAGCCAGGAGGAGCTGGACGGGGCGGCCGCCGCCCTGCGCGCCGCCTGGGCCTGACGGCCCGGCGCGCAAAAAGAATTCTTTTTACTTTTTCTTGCGTTCCCGGTATGCCCGTGGTATAATGCGCCCCGTGCGTAAAAAAGCATAGAGAAAAATAGAGAGGAATGTTTTATTATGAATAGCAAACAGTCTTCCGGCGCCCTGAAGGGCTTCGGCGTCGTGCTGCTCCTGTTCGGCCTGGTCTACGCCGTGGTGGGCACCCTGGCCCTGGTGGGCACCATGAAGGGCGTGCTCCCCGGCCACGAGACCCAGGAGATCCTGGTGGTGGTGCTGGCCTATGCCGTCGCCGTGCTGAACGTGCTCACCGGCATCGTGTGCTTGGCCGGTGCTCGGACCGCCGCCCGGGTGCTGGGCGTCATCGTGGCCATTGTGGGCGCCGCCGGCGTGATCTACAACCAGATCGTCCTGGACAGCTTCAACTACTTCGACTTTGCCTCCCTGCTGCTGGGCATCTCCATCGTGGCCGCTGCCAAGAATAAAAAGTAAACCCCGCGGGATTTCCCCGTCAGCAAAGGTCGCCCATCCGGGCGGCCTTTTGCCGTTTCCGGGGACGGCAAACTTCCCGTTTACAACCCCGTCCTGCTGTGATACAATACCTCCCGACCGATCTCCACTTCGGTCCAACCGGCGGGCAGAGAGCCGCGGACAGCCTGTGCGTGAAGCTGTCCGGAAGGAACGCCCGCCGCTGTGCCCCACGCAGGCACTCTAAATATCGACTGGAGGATTTTTTATGCGCAATTGTTCTGTCCGCGACCTGACCCTGGCCGCCGTTGTGGCGGCGCTGTACGTGGTGATGGGGTATTTCGGCAACATTTTCGGGCTCACCTTCGGGTCTGTCCAGTTCCGGTTTGCCGAGGCCCTCACCGTGCTGCCCTTCCTGTACCCGGCCACCGGGCCGGGGCTGGCCATCGGCTGCCTCATCGTCAACCTGGCCTCCCCGGTGGGCCCCCTGGACATCGTCTTCGGCACCCTGGCCACCGCTGTGGCCGCCTGGCTGACCATGAAGATGCCCCGGTGGTATCTGGCCCCCCTGCCCCCCATCCTGGTAAACCTGATCGTCCTGCCCCCCATCTGGGCCTGGACCTATGTGGGCGCCATCAACGGCGCGTTCTGGGCGGCCTGGGCCTGGAACTGCCTCACCTTCGCCATCGGCGAGGCCGCGGTGTGCTATGTGCTGGGCACCCTGCTGCTGAAGGTGCTGCCCGTCCTGCCCGGCCTGAAGCCGGCGGCCCATCAGGCGGCCCGGAGCTGAGCCGCAGCGTTACAAACATAGGACAAGGCCCCGGATGGTGGAGCATCCGGGGCCTTTTTGCCGCCCCCGCGGCGAAACTCTGTGGGACTTTCAAACAGCGCAGGGCTCAGATGCGATGTCATCTGAGCCCTGTGCTGTTTCTCTCCACTCTTCCCTCTCCACTCTTCACTCTCTTTTTATGCCTTTCTCACATCCAGCTTCAGCACCATCACCGTCCGGTCGTCCCCGGCCCCCGTCCGCTCCCCGCTCTCGGCCAGGATGCGCCCGGCCAGCTCCTGGGGGGACAGCCCGTCAAACTCCGTCAAGGCCCGGCGCAGCCAGCCGTCGTCCTTTCCTCCGGCCACCCCGTCGCTGGCCAGCACCACACAGTCCCCGGCGTCCAGGGTGAGGGAAAACGCATCCGGTTCCCCGCTCTCCATCCCCGCCGGCAGCGAGCCGCCCTCCAGCCGCTCCACCACGCCGCCCCGGCGCAGCCAGGTGGGGGCCGCCCCCAGCTTATAGATGGCGCTCTTGCCGCTGTACAGGTCCACCTGGAGCAGGTCCACCGTGGTGAAGCCCCCCTGCTCCTCTCCCCGCAGGGCCAGGGCCTCCCCCACCGTCTTCAGCGCCCCCTGGGGGGACAGCCCCGCCCGGAGGAATTTCTCCAGCAGGCCCAGGGCGCAGTCGCTGTCTGAGCGGGCGGCGGGGCCGCTGCCCATGCCGTCGCACAGGATGATGTTGAGCCGGCCCCGCTCATCCTTGAACCAGGCCCCGGTGTCCCCGCTCACCGCCTGTCCCTCCCGTCCGGCGGCGGCCAGTCCCGCCACCGCGGACAGGGGTTCCCGCTGGCTCAGCACCGCCCGGCCCCGCTCTCCCGTCGTCTCGGCCTTCAGCGGGCAGCCCAGCAGAGCCCCCAGCCGGGCCACCTCCCCGGCCTGGGCCAGCTTTTCCGTCCCGGGCCCCTCCGCCTCCAGGCGCAGGTGGCCGAATTCATCCTCGTACACGGTGCACCGCCCTTCCACCCCCAGGGCGGCCATATGCTGTTTCAGCAGCCGCTGCCGCCGGCCGTCCACCACCGGCTCCCGGTTCGCCTGGGCCGCCGCCTGGTCCAGCACCTGGGCCAGTTGGCCGTACTGGGCGCACACCGCCGCCCGGCTCTCCCGCACCCGGCTGTCATACCGGCGGCGGTGGAGCAGGGCGGTGAGCTCCCGGTTGGCCTGGCC
This sequence comes from uncultured Oscillospiraceae bacterium, assembly GCA_944385465.1. GTDB lineage: Bacteria > Bacillota > Clostridia > Oscillospirales > Oscillospiraceae > Enterenecus. The sequence goes on from CALWXH010000013.1 coordinate 30,132, forward strand.
CAGGAAGGCGTCAAACTGCACGCACCGCCCGGAGAAATAGGCCGGGAAATCCTCCCGGGTCCCCTCTCCCCGGTCCAGCATGGGGGCCAGGGCGTCGGACAGGGCGGTGCGGGTGGACTGGTACTCCCGCTGCCAGCACCGCTCCCGCTGCCGACATTTGACGCACACCCGCTCCGCCGCCCGGTCGAACACACGGGCGGCGTCGGCGTCGTTGGCCCTCTGCTCCTGAAAGGCTCCCCGCAGGCTGCCCGCCACCGCCCGGAAGGCCGTGGCGGTCTGGCGCAGATGGCGGGCGGCCAGCTCCCGTCCCCGGTCGCCCTCCCCCTCCGGCGCCTCCTGCTGGCTCAGCGCCGCGAACCGCCGCAGCAGGCGCTGGGGCAGCAGGAGGAACACCGCCGCGCCGGCCAGGATCTCAAAGATTCTAGCCGCGCTCAGCGGCTCGTTCCACATCCACAGCTGGGCCGCGCCCCCTGCCAGCACATAGGCCAGGGCGCACAGCAGCCGGTTCTGGCCGGCAAATAGGCCGGTGATGAGGCCGGGCAGGGCATAGCAGGCGGTAAACCAGGCCGGCGTCCCCCCGGCCAGATCCATGGCCAGCCCCGCGGCCACTCCCGCCGCGGCCCCCACCCCCGCGCCGCCCCGCCAGGCGGCGATGAGCACCGCCGTCACGCACAGCACCCGGCCCAGGGAATAGCTGTCCGCCACCGCCACCCGCTCCAGGGTCATCATCAGGGTGGCACCCAGCACCAGCGCCCCCACGATCTGGCGGGTGGTGAGCCGCTCCCCGGGGCGGTGGCAGTCCCACAGCTCAAAGCTCAGGCGATAGCAGTATACCGCTCCCGCGGCCGCGGCCACCTCGGCGGCCAGCCCGGCGGCGGTGCTCACATCCCATCCGGCGGCAGACTGGTAGACAAACCCCACCAGGCCGTTGAGCACCGCCGCGCTCAGGGGCGCGAACCAGCGCCGCCGGTAAATCTGGAACTCCCCCAGGGCCAGGGCCACGGCGTATACCATCATGGCCGAGGCGATGTACCGCAAGCCGTTGACCAGTCCCCGGAAGGACAGATAGCCCAGGGCCGCCCCCAACAGGGCAAACAGCCCCTCGCCCCCCGGCTGGCACGCCCCCACCAGGGCCAGGCCGAAGGGCGCGTACCCGCCCTGAAACTGGGCGCCGGCCAGCACCGCCCCCAGCAGAAACCGCACGGCCCAGTCAGACAGGCGGGCCGCCAGCGGCACCTGGAGCCTCCCCATCCGCCGGACCTGCTTTTCCCCACGGGGCTTGTCTTTTGCAGTCATGGTGTTTCCCTCCGCATCCCATCGTCTTGGGCCATTATACGTTCTGTGGGAAAAAAAGCCCGTCGGAACCTGTCTTGCCCCGCTCCATAAAATATGGTATTATGTTCCCACGTGCCCTCTCCGGCCGGAGCCGGCGCGGGCCGCTGGAGAAATTCAGGAAGAAGTTTGTAGAAGGAGCGCTTTTGTGAGAATCGGAACTGTGGACATTCCATCCCGGATCGCCCTGGCCCCCATGGCGGGGGTCACCGACCTGGCCTTCCGCGCCGTGTGCCGGGAGCTGTCCGGGTGCTATACCGTCTCCGAGATGGTCAGCGCCAAAGCCCTGTGCTACGGCGACAAAAAGACCCCCACCCTGCTGCGGCTGGGCCCCGGCGAGCACCCGGCGGCGGTGCAGATCTTCGGCTCTGACCCGGCGTGCATGGAGCGGGGGGCCGCCCTGGCCCTGGAGGGGTCCGGGGCGGATATTCTGGATGTGAACATGGGCTGCCCGGTGCCCAAGGTGGTGCACGCCGGGGACGGCTCCGCCCTGATGAAAGACCCCGACAAAGCGGTGGAGGTCATCCGCGCGGTCATCCGGGGGGCCGCCGGGGTGCCGGTGACGGTGAAGTTCCGCCTGGGCTGGGACAAGGGCTCCATCAACTGTGTGGACTTCGCCCGGCGCATGGAGGACGCCGGGGTGGCCGCCGTGGCCGTCCACGGCCGCACCCGCACCCAGATGTACTCCGGCCGGGCGGACTGGGACCAGATCCGGGCGGTGAAGCAGGCGGTGTCCATCCCCGTGGTGGCCAACGGGGACGTGTTCTCCGGGGAGGACGCCGCCCACATCCTGCGCTACACCGGCGCGGACATGGCCATGGTGGGCCGGGGCGCCTTCGGCAACCCCTGGCTGCTGGTCCAGTGCGCCGCGGCGGCGGCCGGCCGGCCCATTCCCCCCCTGCCCCCCCTGGCCCAGCGGCTGAACACCGTGGAGCGGCAGTTCGCCCTGGCCCTGGAGCACAAGGGGGAGAAGATCGCCTGCCTGGAGATGCGCAAGCACTACGCCTGGTACCTGAAAGGCGTCCCCTACGCCGCCTACTGGAAAGAACAGATCTGCAAGATGGAGACCGCCGCCGATTTCGCGGCGGTGACAAAGGGCGTGCGCCGGGACCTGTGCTGAGCCCCTGAAATCACGCCCCGGGAAAGGAGGTGTCCCGCGTGGATGAGCAAACGCTGCTGGCGCTGGCAAAGCGCGGCGATCAGGCGGCCTTCGGCCAGCTGATGGAGCGGTATGAAAAGCAGGTCTACCGTCAGGCCCTGGGCCTGCTGGGCCACCCGGAGGACGCCGCCGACGTCACCCAGGAGGTCTTTTTCAAGGCCTGGCGCGGACTGCCCTCCTTTCATGGGGACAGCTCCTTTTCCACCTGGCTGTACCGGCTCACCGGCAACGCCGCCATTGACTTCCTCCGCCGGGAAAAGAAGCGCCGGGGCGACCTGTCCCTGGACGACGCCGGCCGCTGCTGGGACAGCCGGCTCACCGACCCCGCCGCCACGCCGGGCCAGGCGCTGGAGCAGAAGGAACTGCGCCAGGCGGTGCTCCGGGGGCTGGGGCAGCTGTCGGAGGAACACCGGCAGGTGCTGGTGCTCCGGGAGCTCAACGGCGCCTCCTACGAGGAGATCGGCCAGGCCCTGGACCTGCCCCCCGGCACGGTGAAATCCCGGGTGGCCCGGGCCCGGCTGGCCCTGGCCAAGCTGCTGCGGGAGCAGCTGTGATCCCGCCGGAACAAAAAAGTTTTTCTCCTGGGGAACTTTTTCGGATCCCCTGCGTCTATCCCCATAGAATCTGACTGAGAGAAGGGAGGCGGCAGCCATGAATTGCGACCACAGCCTGGAGCTGATGAGCCAGGCCCTGGACGGTCCCCTCTCCCCTGCCCAGCAGGCGGAGCTGTCCGCCCATCTGAATACCTGTCCCCACTGCGCCGCCTTGTACCGGGAGCTGGCGGAGCAGTCCGCCGCCCTGCGCGCCCTGGACGCCCCCTTCCCGGAGGGCCTGCACCAGCGCATCCTGGACCAGCTGCCCGCCCAGCAGCAGCCCAAAGGGAAAGGCAGGCTGGTCTCCCTGCGCCGCTGGGGGGCCCTGGCCGCCTGCGCCGCCCTGGTGGTGGCCCTGGCCGCGGCCCTGCCCTGGGGCGGGAACACCGCCCAGCCCGCCGGCTACTCCGGCGCCCAGGCCGCCCTGTACTCCCTCTCCCCCGGGGATACCCGGACCCTGGAGAGCCCCGCCCCCGACGCCCCCGAGGCCGCCGGCACCCGTATCCTCTGCGCCCGGCTGCCCGACGGCTGGCAGGCGCTGGCCGGCAGCCCCGACGCCCTGCTCTCCGGGGAACAGGCCCGGGCTCTTCTGGCCCTGCTGGAGGAGCAGGGCATCCCCTACACCCTGGAGGGGGACGACACCCTGTCCGGCACCTGCCAGCTCATTCTGACGGAGGAGCCCGCCGGCTGAACCTCCCCCCTGTTTTCCCAGTTTTTCCGCCCCGCGCCCGCCCCGGAGAGCAGTCCGGGGCGGGCGTCTGTTTTTGCCCAAAAATATTTTGGTCAAAATCGTCAAATGGCCGTTGCCAAGCCGTGGATTTTATTGTATAATTGCTGACAGTGGTTCTTTTGCCCGGACGTCCCCAAGTCCCGTGGAGAGCCCACCGTAAATCGTAAGGAGTGGAAACAACTATGAGCTATTCTCCCCACAGTATCCGCAACATCTGCCTGCTGGGCCACGGCGGCAACGGCAAGACCACCCTGGTTGAGAGCATGCTGCGCATGACCGGCGCCCTGGACCGCCTGGGCAAGACCTCTGAAGGCAATACCGTGTGCGACTATGATCCGGAGGAGATCAAACGCCAGATCTCCATCTCCGCCGCCGTCGCGCCTGTGGAATATAAAGGCTGTAAGATCAACGTGCTGGACACCCCGGGCAACTTCGACTTTGCCGGCGAGGTGGCCGAGTGCCTGAGCGTGGCCGACGCCGGCGTGCTGGTGTGCGCCGCCAAGGGCGGCCTGTCCGTGGGCACGGAGCGGGCCTGGAAGCTGCTCAACGAGCGCAACCTGCCCCGCATCGTCTACATCTCCAAGATGGACGAGGACAACGTGGACTTCAATTCCGCCTTCGACACCCTCCGGGAATACTTCGGCAAGAACATCGCCCCCCTGATGGTCCCCATCTGGGACGAGGACAAGAAGGTCACCGGCATTGTGGACGTGCTCCACAAGCGCGCCTTCCAGCCCACCGCCGACGGGCAGACGGAGATCCCCGTGCCCGAGGACAAGGTGGACGTGATCAACGAGATCTACGACAAGCTCATGGAGTCCGTGGCTGAGACCAGCGAGGAGTTCATGGACAAGTACTTCTCCGGCGAGGAGTTCACCTACGCCGAGGTGATGCAGGGCCTGAAGGCCGGCGTGCGGGACTGCTCCATGATCCCCGTGGTGTGCGGCTCCTCCTACACCGGCCTGGGCACCCCCCTGCTGCTGGACGTCATCATCGACCTGCTGCCCAACCCCCTGGAGGGCATCCCCTACTCCGGCACCGACCGGGAGGGCGAGCCGGCCGAGTTCATCGTCTCCCAGGGCGCCGTCCCCGCCGCCTTTGTCTTCAAGACCGTGGCCGACCAGTACGGCAAGTTCTCCTTTGTCAAGGTGCTCTCCGACCGGCTCACTCCGGATATGACCCTGGTGGACTCCACCACCGGCCAGAATGAAAAGCTGGGCCGTCTGTATGTGATGAAGGGCAAGAAGAGCACCGAGGTCAAGGAGCTGCTGTGCGGCGACATCGGCGCCATCGGCAAGATGGACCGGGTGAAAACCGGGGACACCCTGTGCGACGCCCGCAAGTTCATGAAGATCGACCCCATCCCCTTCGCCGAGCCCAACTTCTCCAAAGCCATCGCCCCCAAGACCCGGGGACAGGACGACAAGGTGGCCGCCGGCCTGGCCCGCCTCAACGAGGAGGATCCCACCTTCACCGTGGTCAACAACGCCGAGACCCACCAGATGGTGGTCACCGCTGCCGGCGATATCCAGATGGACGTGCTGGTGTCCAAGCTGAAGAACCGCTTCGGCGTGGACGTGGAGCTGTCCGAGCCCCGGGTGCCCTACCGTGAAAAGATCCGCAAGACCGTGTCCAAGCAGGGCCGCCACAAGAAGCAGACCGGCGGCTCCGGCCAGTTCGGCGACGTGTGGATCCGCTTCGAGCCCAACCCCGAGAGCGAAGAGCCCGTCTTCGCCGAGGAGGTGTTCGGCGGCTCCGTGCCCAAGAACTTCTTCCCCGCGGTGGAAAAGGGCATCAAGGAGGCCTGCCTCCACGGCGTGCTGGCGGGCTACCCGGTGGTCAACCTGAAGGCCGTGCTGTATGACGGCTCCTACCACCCGGTGGACTCCTCCGAAATCGCCTTCAAGACCGCCGCCCAGCTGGCCTACAAGGCCGCTCTGCCCGAGGCCAACCCCGTGCTGCTGGAGCCGGTGGGCGAGCTGAAGGTCACCGTCCCCGACAACTACATGGGCGACGTCATCGGCGATCTGAACAAGCGCCGGGGCCGCGTCATGGGCATGGATCCCGTGTCCGGCGGCGGCCAGGTGATCACCGCCGAGGTGCCCATGGCCGAGATGGCCACCTACGCCATCGACCTGCGGGCCATGACCCAGTCCCGAGGCTCCTTCACCTTCCACTTTGTGCGCTACGAGGACTGCCCCCCCGCGGCCCAGGAGAAGGCCATTGCCGCCGCCAAGGCCATGCAGGAAGAGTAATCCGCAAACACAGAAACATAAAACTCCCGCCCCGGTTGGGGCGGGAGTTTTTTATGTTTTTTCAGGTTTGTCAGGTGCCGCCCGGCGGGGGAGGTACGCTTGAAGGTTCCACCCTCACCCCCCGGAACTTTCGCCGGAGAGTGCCGGCAGGCCCTTTGGATTGCCGGTTCTCGCACCGGCGGGCGATTTCCGTTTTCGCCCGGAGGGGCGACCTACTTTCTGCACGCACAGAAAGTAGGCAAAGACGCGCATAGGGGGACAAATCCATCGGACAAAGGGCGTCCTCCAGGATTTATCCCCCTATGTACCCCCGTTTTACGGGGGAGCAAAATCGGTGCCAGCCTCTATCGACCGGCGCGCACCTGCTGACACCCCCAGCGACGCAAGACGGCCTCCGGCCTTTTGCGCAGGTGACCTGTCACTTTGTTCCCCGCCTATGGGCGCCTGGTGAGGTGTTCAAGCCTTCAGTCTGTGCCTCTAACGGTGCGCCATACCGGAGGGCCATGCCATTCCAGGCGCGTCACCTGGGCCGCAGGCACCAAAGCGTAAGGATGCAGGAGGCCGGAGGCCGTCGATGGAAGCAGTGCAACCGCGAGCCAAGGACGCCGGAAAGAAAAGTAGGCACCTCTACTGACGCCCCCGTAGTCCTTTCGGGGGTTCTTAGGGGGTGGGCCGACTGTGAGCATGGAGCGCCCTTGGCTCCATGTCGAACCGGAGGCGCACCCCCTAAGCCGCCCTTTGGTTCCTTTCGGGCGGTGCCGAAAGGAACTCGCCTTCAGGCGAAACCTGGAACGCACCGTCAGTGGTGCGTTACCGCCCGCCGGTGCGGGAACCGGCAAAAGGCCCCGGGGGCGCAATGCCCCCGGGGCCAAACAGCACAGTTCAGTTTTTCACTTTGATGGTCATCAGCAGCTCGCCGGCCTTGACGGAGGTGCCCTCCTTCACCAGCACCTGATCCACGATGCCGGCCATGCGGGCCACCACGCTGGTCTCCATCTTCATGGCCTCGATGACCGCCAGCACCTGGTTCTCGGCCACCTCGTCGCCGGGCTTCACGCTCACCTTGGACACCATGCCGGGGATGGAGGAGCCCACCTGGCTCTTGTCCTCCGGGTCGGCCAGCACCACGGTTTTGCCCTTCACCTCGGCGTGCTTGTCGGGCACGGCCACTTCCCGGCGCATACCGTTGAGCTCGAAGTTCACCGTGCGGGTGCCGTCCTCGTTCTGGTCGCCCAGGCCCAGGTAGCGGATGACCAGGGTCTTGCCGTCCTCGATGTTGATCTTGTTGGTCTCGCCCAGGGCCATGCCGTTGAAGAACACATGGCTGCCCATGCGCATGATATAGCCGTACTCCTGCCGGTGGCGGTAGAAGTCCTCCACCACCTTGGGATACAGGCACCAGGAGATCACGTTGTGGTCGTCGGCCTCGGGGTAGAACTTGCGTACCTCCTCCCGGGCCTTGTCAAAGTCGATGGGCTCCAGCAGCTCACCGGGGCGGCAGGTGATGGGCTCCTCGCCCTTGAGCACCACCTTCTGGAGATCCTCCGGGAAGCCCCAGGCGGGCTGGCCCATCATGCCCTTGAAGTAGCTCACCACGCTGTCGGGGAAGGTGAGGGCCTCGCCCCGCTCCACGATGTTCTCGGGGGTCAGGCTGTTCTGCACCATGAAGATAGCCAGATCGCCCACCATCTTGGAGGAGGGGGTCACCTTCACAATGTCCCCCAGCATGTGGTTGACCTTGACGTACATCTCCTTGACGTCCTCGAACTGGTGGCCCAGGCCCAGGCTCTCCACCTGGGATTTCAGGTTGGTGTACTGGCCGCCAGGCATCTCGTAGCGGTAGATGTCGGTGGAGGGGTTCTTGATGCCCGCCTCAAACTGGCTGTAGCGCAGGCGCACGTCGGCCCAGTAGTCGGACAGCTTCTGCAGCTTGTCGGGGTCCAGGCCGGTGTCCCGCTCCTGGCCCTGGAGGGCGGTGACCACCGCGTTCATGGAGGGCTGGCTGGTGGTGGAGGACATGGAGTCGATGGCGCAGTCCACGATGTCCACGCCGGCCTCGGCGGCCATGAGATAGGCGGCCACCTGGTTGCCCGAGGTGTCGTGGGTGTGCAGGTGGACGGGGATGCCGATCTCCTGCTTCAGGGCGGACACCAGCTTCTTGGCGGCGTAGGGCTTCAGCAGGCCGGACATGTCCTTGATGCACAGCAGGTGGGCCCCCCGCTTCTCCAGCTCCTTGGCCATGTCCACGTAGTATTTCAGGGTGTACTTGTCCCGCTTGGGATCCAGGATGTCGCCGGTGTAGCACACGGTGGCCTCGCACAGCTTGCCCTGCTTGAGCACCTCGTCCATGGCCACCTCCATGCCGGGGATCCAGTTCAGGGAGTCAAAGATGCGGAACACGTCGATGCCGCCCTTGGCCGCCTCCCGGATGAAGGCGCGGATGAGGTTGTCGGGGTAGTTGGTGTAGCCCACGGCGTTGGCGCCCCGCAGCAGCATCTGGAAGGGGATGTTGGGGATCTTCTCCCGCAGCAGCCGCAGCCGCTCCCAGGGGGACTCGTGGAGGAAGCGGTAGGCCACGTCGAAGGTGGCGCCGCCCCACATCTCCAGGGAGAAGCAGTCGTTGAGGATCTCCGCCGTGCCCTCGGCGGCCTTCACCATGTCCCGGGTGCGCACGCGGGTGGACAGCAGGGACTGGTGGGCGTCCCGCATGGTGGTGTCGGTGATGAGCAGCTTCTTCTGACCCAGCACCCAGTCCCGCACCGCCTCGGGCCCCTTCTCGTCCAGCAGCTGCTTGAGGCCGGTGCACCGGGGGGGCGTGTGCTCAAAGGGCGGGAAGCGGGGGATGTCGTGCTGGGGCCGCTCGGCGGAGGGGTTGTCCACCTGGATCTGGGCGATATACTTGAGCACCTTGGTGGCCCGGTCCCGGCCGGTGTCGATGTCGAAGAGCTCGGGGGTCTCGTCGATAAACTTGGTGTGGCAGGCCCCGGCCCGGAAGGTGGGGTGGGCCAGGATGTTGGTGACGAAGGGGATGTTGGTCTTGACGCCCCGGACGTGCTCCTCCGAGATGGCCCGCATGGCCTTGCGGCACACCCCCTCGAAGGTGTTGTCCCAGGAGGTGACCTTCACCAGCAGGGAGTCGTAGTAGGGGGAGATCTCCGCGCCGGTGAAGGCGTTGCCGCCGTCCAGCCGGACGCCGAAGCCGCCGCCGGAGCGGTAGGCGGTGATCTTGCCGGTGTCGGGGGCGAAGTTGTTGGCCGGGTCCTCGGTGGTCACCCGGCACTGGATGGCGTAGCCGTCCATCTTCAGATCCTCCTGCCGGGCCAGGCCGATGGCCGGGTGGGACAGGGGGTGCCCCTCGGCGATGAGGATCTGGGCCCGCACCAGGTCCACCCCGGTGACCATCTCGGTGACGGTGTGCTCCACCTGGATGCGGGGGTTCATCTCAATGAAATAGTGCTGGCCGGTCTTGCCGTCCACCAGGAACTCCACGGTGCCGGCATTGACGTAGCCCACGTATTTGGCGATCTTCACCGCGTCCGCCCGCAGGGCGTCCACCGTGGCCTTGGGCACCGACCAGGCGGGGGCGTACTCCACCACCTTCTGGTACCGGCGCTGGAGGGAGCAGTCCCGCTCCCCCAGGTGCATCACGTTGCCGTGCTCGTCGGCCAGGATCTGCACCTCGATGTGCTTGGGCTGCACCAGGAACTTCTCGATGAAGATGTCCTCGTTGCCGAAGGCCTTTTTGGCCTCGTTCTTCACCAGCTGGAACTCCCGGCGCACATCCTCTTCGCTGTCGCAGCGGCGCATGCCTCTTCCGCCGCCGCCGGCAGCCGCCTTCAGAATGATGGGGAAACCGTAGCTCAGGGCCATCTCCACCGCCTCGTCCGCGTCCTTCAGGGGTTTGGTGGAGCCGGGGATGATGGGCACCCCGCAGGCGATGGCCGT
>CALWXH010000014.1 GCA_944385465.1 uncultured Oscillospiraceae bacterium
CGCCCACTGCAGGGCGCCGGCGGCCTTCTTGGGGTCGGTGACCACCGGGATGAGCAGATGGGGGATGCCGTTGTACACCCCCAGTTCCACCATCTTGGGGTCCACCATGATCAGGCGCACCTCTTCCGGGGTGGCCTTGTACAGCAGGGAGATGATGAGGGAGTTGGTACACACCGATTTGCCCGAGCCGGTGGTGCCGGCGATGAGCATGTGGGGCAGCTTGGCGATGTTGCCCACCACGCAGTTGCCGGCAATGTCCTTGCCCACGGCGAAGGACACCTTGGAGGGGCTTTCGATGAAGGTCTTGGAGCCGATGACATCCCGGACGGCCACCGGGGTCACCGCCCGGTTGGGCACCTCGATGCCCACGGTGGAGATCTTGTCCGGAATGGGGGCCACCCGCACCGCGGACACCCCCAGGGCCAGGGCGATGTCGTCCGACAGCTTGGTGAGCTTGTTCAGCTTTACCCCCTGCTCCAGCTCCAGCTCGTACCGGGTGACGGCGGGGCCCCGGGTGACGTTGACCACCCGGGCGTCCACATCAAAGGACACCAGGGTGTCCTGCAGGCGCTGCTGATTGGCCTGCAGCTCCCCCGCGGCGGCGGAGCCGGGCCCGCCGCCCCCCTCGTTCAGCAGGGAGATGGGCGGGTAGCGGTAGACCACGGACTCCTGGTCCATCCCCTCCTGGATCTCCCGGGCCACCTCCTCCTGGGCCTGCTGGGCCTCCTGCCGGGTCACCTTCTCCACGGCGGGCTCCCGCACCACCGGGGGCGGGGTCTGGCCGCCCCGGGCGGGCTCGGCCACAGGCTTCAGCTCGGGCACGTCCTCATATTCCGGCGGCTCTGGCTCCATCTGGGGGGCGCTGGCCGCCCCGGTGAGCACCTGGTCGGGAGGGGCCACTCCGGCCACCTTGTCAAAGAGCTTCTTCTTCCGGATGGTGGTCACCGGCTTGGTGGGGGCCTTGGCCGTCACCGGGGCGTCGTCCACCGGGATGTCAATGGCGGGGCGCCGGGTATGGGCGGCCTGGGCATGGGGCTGCTCCACCGGACGGGGGGGCGCCAGCTCCTCCTCTTCCTCCTGGGGAAGGGCACGGCTCTCCTGCCGCTCCCGGGCTGCCCGGAACAGGTCCATCACCGTGCGGTTGAAGGCGAACAGCAGGGCCAGGGCCGCCGCGAGGATCAGCACCACCAGGGCCCCGATCTTGCTGAAGGCCCCCTGGAAGGCCAGGGCGATGAGCCCGCTCACCCCGCCGCCGGAGGCGTTCTGCTGCCCCGTGGTCCACAGCAGGCCCAGCAGCTTCCCGTCCCAGGCAAACTGTTCCCGGCTGAGCAGCAGGTGGAGCACCGCCCCCAGCAGCACCGGCGTGAGCAGGGCGCAGGTCAGGCGCAGGCGCACCGGCCGCCCCCGGTGGAACAGCAGGATGTAGGCCGCCAGCACCAGCACCGGGGGCACCAGGTAATAGCCGTACCCCAGCAGGCCCTGGAACAGGCCCCGGAACAGGTCGATAAAGGCCGCCTCCACCCCGAAGTAGCCGATGGCCCCGAAAAAGGCCAGCAGCAGGCACACCACGCCGGCGACCTCCCGGTGGATGGAGCGTTTTTCCGGCGCGGCGGGGGCAGCTTTGCCCTGCTGGCCGGCGGACTTGGTCTGGGCCCGCTTGCCCTGGGCGGCTGTCCCGCCGGTCTTCTTCCCGCCCCGGGCAGAGCGGCCCGCGGTTTTCTTTTGTGTGGAAGCCATCTTACTCCCCCTTGCTCATCGGATCACAAAGGACGCCACCAGCGCCACAGCGCCCGCGATCCAGCAGTAGTACGCGAATTTTCCGAACTTGCCCTTGTCCGCCAGCAGTTTCACCAGCTGGATGGCAAAGTAGCCCACCACGCCGGCCACGATCATGCCCACGATGTACTTGGGCAGCAGGGCCAGGTCCACCTCCACCTCGCCGGTGGCCACGTCCACCACCTTCAGCAGGGTGGCCCCCAGCACCGCGGGCAGGGAGAGGAGGAAGGAATAGCGCACGGCAAACTTCCGGTCAAAGCCCAGCACCATCCCCGCGGAGATGGTGGTGCCGGAGCGGGACAGGCCGGGCACGGTGGCGATGCCCTGGGCCACCCCCACCAGCAGCGCGTCCTTCACCGTGGCGGTGCGGACCGTCTTGCTGCCCCGGGCCAGGCGGTCGGAGAAAAACAGCAGGCAGCCGGTGACCAGCAGCATCACCGAGACAAAGGCCGGGCTGCCGCCCAGCCCCTCCACCAGCCCCTCGATGGGCAGGATCACAAACAGGGGCAGGGTGCCCACGATCACCAGCAGCACCAGCCGCCGCCCCTCCGGGGGACGGCCCGTCTCCCGGGCCCCCCGTCTGGAGAACAGGGCGGCCAGGCCCCGGAAAAACTCCACGATCATCTCCGCGATATCCTTCCGGTAGGCAATGCACACCGCGATCAGCGTGGCAAAATGGAGCAGGATGTTGTAGAGGTTATCCACCTCTTCCATGCCGAAGAAGTGCTGCAGCAGGGTCAGATGTCCCGAGCTGGAAATGGGCAGGAATTCCGCCACGCCCTGGACCAGGCCCAGTAGAATCGCCATCAGAAAGGTCAAAACGCTCACCTCATTCAGGAGTTTCAGCCCCGGCGCGGAGCTGTACAACTGATTATATTATCACATTTCCATGAAAAATGCCACTACAATTTCAAGGGCCCCTGCGCCTTTCCGGCGCAGGGGCCCTTGAGGGGCGCGCTATTTCGTTTTTTCTTCCCGCCAGGCCCGCATCTTCCGGTGCAGGCAGTCCAGGGCGTCCCCCAGGCCGCCCAGGTGGTCGATGAGGCCCAGGCGCACCGCCTCCTTGCCGTAGATGACGCTGCCCACGTCGGCGGCCATCTCCCCGGTGTTGAGCATCAGCCCCTCAAAGGTCTCTCGGCTCACCCGGCTGTTCTGGGTGACGAAGTCGCAGATGCGGTCCTGGATGCGCTCGAAGTAGTGGAAGGTCTGGCTCACCCCGATGACCAGGCCGTTGAGCCGCACGGGATGGATGGTCATGGCCCCGGAGGGGACGATGAAGGACTCCTGGGCGGCCACCGCCAGGGGCACCCCGATGGAGTGCCCGCCCCCCAGCACCAGGGACACCGTGGGCTTGCGCATGCCGGCAATCATCTCGGCAATGGCCAGCCCCGCCTCGATGTCGCCCCCCATGGTGTTGAGCAGGATGAGCAGGCCGTCCACCTCCCCGCTCTCCTCCACGGCGGTGAGCAGGGGCAGCACATGCTCGTACTTGGTGGTCTTGGCCCCCGCCGCCGCCTCCTGGTGGCCCTCGATCTGGCCCACGATGGTCAGGGTGTGGATGGTGCCGTCCCCGGTGTCAATGGTGGCCGAGCCCATGTCCACCACCTGCTGCTGGCGGTGGTTCAGCTCTCCCCCCTGCCCCTCCTGCTCCTGGTTGGGCAATGTCTCTTCACACATGGAAAAACCCCCTTTTGCGGTAGTGTCCGCAAAAGGGGGTGCCTTTATTCCATGGATTGCAGTCCGGTCCTTGAACCGGCTCTGTCCCTTCCAAAAAGCCTCGCAGAGTTCGCGCCCGCAGGCGCGAATTCAATGTAATCCGTTTTCGGCCGGGGCGCGTACCTGGACGAAAACTCCTCCCGGCCCGCAAACGGGCCACCTCACCCTTTCATGCTGCCTGCTGACGGCTTGGATCTTTCGTCCCGACGAGGCGGGCGGGCGCAGGAATAACAGGTTTATTTCAAGCCCGCCCAACGAAGCCGGGGCGGAAGAGACTGCCGTCAGCCCTCGTACACCGCCTTACAGGCGGCATAGGTCATATAGCAGTCCAGCTTGGACACGGTCTCGAAGGGGGCGTGCATGGACAGCACGGGCACGCCGGCGTCCAGGGTGTCGATGTTGCGGTTGGCCATGTAGCAGGCCACGGTACCGCCGCCGCCCTGGTCCACCTTGCCCAGCTCCGCCATCTGCCAGATCACCTTCCGGTCGTCCAGCAGGCGGCGGACATAGGCCACCGCCTCCGCCCCGGCGTCGGAGCAGCCGCCTTTGCCCCGGGACCCGGTGTACTTGCACAGGCCCACGCCCTGGTTGACCTGGGCGGAGTTGTTCTTCTCATACACCTCGGCGAAGTTGGGGTCGTAGGCGGCAGCCACGTCGCAGGACAGGCAGAAGGACTTCTCCAGGCAGGCCTTCAGGGGGACGTTCTGGCTGGCGCACAGATCGTCCACAAAGGTGTCAAAGAAGGCGGACTGCATGCCGGACACGCCCTCGGAGCCGATCTCCTCCTTGTCCGCCAGCACGCACACGGCGGTGCGGCAGGGGGTATCCTTCAGGTCCAGCAGGGCCTTGAAGCCGGCGTAGCCGCACACCCGGTCATCGTGGCCGTAGGAGCCGATGAGGGTGCGGTCAAAGCCGATGTCCACGGCGTTGAAGGCGGGGACGGCCTCGATCTCGGCGGAGATGAAGTCGGCCTCGGTGATGCCGTAGCGCTGGTTCAGCAGCTGGAGCACCGCCAGCTTCACCCGGTCGGTGCCCTCGTCCCCCTTCAGGGGGCGGCTGCCCACCAGCAGGTTCAGGCTCTCAGCGGGGATGGCCTCCCCCAGGGGCTTCTTGGACTGGTCCGCTCCCAAGTGGGGCAGCAGGTCGTCAATGGTGAACTGAGGGTCCCCGGGCTGCCCGCCCACGGACACGTTGATGATGGAGCCGTCCTTCATGGCCACCACGCCCCGGAGCTCCAGGGGGATGGTCACCCACTGGTACTTGCGGATGCCGCCGTAGTAGTGGGTCTTGAAGAAGGCCAGCTCGCTGTCCTCATAGAGGGGGGTGGGCTTCAGGTCCAGCCGAGGGCTGTCGATGTGGGCGGCCACGATGGACACGCCCTGATCCAGGGGGGCGGAGCCGATGACGGCCAGGTTCATCGCCCGGCCCCGGTTCACCCGGTACACCTTCATGCCGGGGGTGAGGGCCATGCCCCGCTCCAGCTCCACAAACCCGGCGGCCTTGGCCAGCTCCACGGTGTACTCCACACAGGTGCGCTCCGTCTTGCCCCGGTCCAGATAGGTCTTATAGCCCTCGCAGTAGTCAAAGATGGCCTTCTCAGTGGTCTCGTCCACCAGATCCCAGCCGTTCTTCTTCTGGTTCAGCAGCCGCTGGCGCAGCTGCTGGGCCTCGTTCATTTCTTCCATGATAGTTCCTCCTTTAAGGTAAAATACGTTGAAACAGCGCCAGGGCCTGCTCCTCCACCTGGGTGGGATCGTCCCCGTCGTTGCGCAGCACATGGCCGCAGCGTTCTTCGAAATAACTGGACGGCTTCTGGGCCGCCACCCGCAGGCGGGCATACTCCTCCCCGATGCCGTCCCGGGCCATAATCCGCTTCACCCGGGTGTCCTCCCCGGCCGTCACCGCCACCGTCTCCTGGCACAGGTCACCCAGACCGCTTTCCAGCAGGGCGATGGCATCCAGGGCCACAGCGGGGCGGTCCTCCTCCCGGGCCCGGCGGATCTCCTCCTCCAGGGCCTGGCGGATGTACCGGTGGGTGATGGCGTTCAGGTCCGCCAGGGCGGCAGGGTCGTCAAAGACGATGGCCCCCAGGGCCTTCCGGCGCAGCTCCCCCCCGGCGTCAAAGATGTCCGCCCCAAACCGGGCGGCCAGCTCCTCCCGCATGGGAACGCAGGTCAGGGTCAGGTCGTGATACACCGCGTCGCAGTCCAAAATCACCGCGCCCAAACTGGCCAGCACCCGCAGCACTGTGGTCTTGCCCGCCCCAGTGGGGCCGGTAATGCCAATGACAGTCAATCCACTCACCTCACACAATTGCGTGAAAATCTGCGCTGAACGGACGGGCGGGTCATCCCCCACAGGTAGACCCCATCCCCTGCCAGCCACAGCAGCAGAAGGGAATTTTCCAGCCGCAGGGCCTCCAGGCTCAGCAGGCAGTCCAGCACCAACAGACACAGGATCACCCGGCGCATCACAGGATAGCGCACCCAGATCCCCACTCCCATGGTGATGAGGGAAATGGTCAATGGAGCCACCACGGGAACGATGATCCATCCATAGCGTCCAAAAAAGGACAGGATCACCAGCACCGTGGCCGCCAGCCGCACCCCCGTCCAGAGCAGGTAGATCCGGTCGTCCTGGGCCTGTCTTGGTTCCTCAACTTCCTCGCAGCTTCCGTCCCATGGCGGGTTATCCTCCCGCGCCGGGTCCTCCCCCAGCAGCAGCTGGTCCAGGGTCACCCCGTAGAGTTTGGCCAGGGTCTTCAGGTTTTCCACCCCCGGCTCGGCGGCGTCATGTTCCCACTTGGACACAGACTGGCGGGACACATACAATTGCCGGGCCACTTCCTCCTGGGACAGGCCCTTGGCCGCCCGCAGCCTCTGGAGATTTTCTCCCAACGTCATGCTTGATCACCTCACCAAAATGGTACGGGACAGAGCAGGCGATGTAAAGCACTTCCGGCGCAACCTCCGGTTGCGGCCCTCTCAGAGCCTTACAGCTCATGGTACCACAGCCGATTTCAAATGTACAGAGGGGTCATTCCACCGGTCCCACCACCGCCTCAATGTCCCCCCGGCTCAGTCCGCCCTGGCGGAGGATGCGGTGGGGGGTGACGGTGAGATCCAGGATGGTGGACTCCACCCCCACGCTGCACGCCCCCCCGTCCAGCACCGCCCCGATGCGGCCGGAGAGCTGGGTCAGCACGTCGTCCGCCGACTTGGGGCTGGGATGGCCGGACAGGTTGGCGGAGGGGCAGGCCAGCGGCCTGCCCAGGGCCCGGAGGACCGCCAGGGTGGCGGGGTGGTCCGGGCAGCGCACCCCCTGGGTGACGCCCCCGGCGGGCACAATGTCAGGGAGGGTCCCACTTCCCTTCAGAATCATGGTCAGCGGCCCCGGCCAGAAGGCCTCCGCCAGCCGATAGGCGTCAAGGGGGATCTCTTTACACACCTGTTCCACCATGGCCATGCCGTCCACCAGCACGTTCAGGGGCTTGGTGTCCGGCCGGCCCTTGGCCTCGTAGTTGGCGTGGACGGCCTGGGCCTGGGTGGCGTCGGCGGCCAGGCCGTACACCGTCTCCGTGGGGAGGGCCACCAGCTCCCCCCGGGCCAGCAGGGCGGCGGCCCGGGCCGTCTCCCCCGCCTCCAGCAGGGCCGTGCCGGTGACCAGCTCCACCAGCTGGGCGGGGCGGTCGATGAGGAAGTCTGCGCCGGCCTGCTCCAGCTCCTGCCGGGTGCGGAAGCCCCACAGCACGCCGCAGGCGGCCAGCCCGCCGTTTTTCCCCGTGAGGATATCCACGTTGGAGTCCCCCACAAACAGGGTCGTGTCCGGCCGGGCCCCCATCTCTTCCATCATCCGGTGGAGCAGCGTGGGGTCCGGCTTCACCGGCACCCCCGGCAGCGCCCCCTGCACCCGGGGAAACAGCCCCGGAAAATAGTGCTCCACCACCGGGGCGGCCAGCTCGTGGGCCTTGTTGGACAGCACCGCCACCGCCACGCCGGCGGCCTTCAACGCCGCCACCGCCCGGGCGACGCCGGGATAGGGGGCGGTCCTATCCTCCTTGTGGAGGCCGTACCAGGCGTTGAAGTCCGCCAGGGCGGCGGCCAGCTCCTCCTCCCCGGTGCCCTCCGGGGCAAACCGGCGCACCAGGTTGGGAATCCCGTTGCCCACCATATACTTGTACGCGTCCACCGTGTGGGTGGGCCAGCCCCGGGCGGCGCACACGTGGTTGCCCGCGTCCGCCAGGTCGTCAATGGTGTTCAGGAGGGTGCCGTCCAAGTCAAAAATCACATGGGTGTACATGGTGTCCTCAGTCCTTCTGCTGCGATAGCTGCTCCGCCTGCCGGGCGGCGGCCAGGGCGTCGATGATCTCGTCCAGGTCGCCGTCCATCACCGCGTCCAGCCGATAAAGGGTCAATCCGATCCGGTGGTCGGTGAGCCGGCCCTGGGGAAAGTTATAGGTGCGGATGCGCTCGTTGCGCATGCCGGTGCCGATCTGGCTGCGCCGCTCCTGGCCGTATTCCGACTGGATGCGCTCCTGCTCCCGCTCGTACAGGATGGAGGCCAGGATGCGCATGGCCTTCTCCCGGTTCTGGAACTGGCTGCGCTCCTGCTGGCACTCCACCACCGTCCCGGTGGGCCGGTGGATGAGGCGCACGGCGGAGGAGGTCTTGTTCACGTGCTGCCCCCCGGCGCCGGAGGCCCGGTAGACCTGCATCTCCACGTCGGCGTGGTTGAGGTGCACGTCCACCTCCTCCATCTCGGGCAGCACCGCCACCGTGGCGGTGGAGGTGTGCACCCGGCCGCCGGACTCGGTCTCCGGCACCCGCTGCACCCGGTGAACCCCGCTCTCATACTTCAGCCGGGACCAGGCGCCCTCTCCAATGACCGTGAAGGAAATTTCCTTGACTCCGCCCAGCTCCGTTTCGCTCAGGGAGTTCACCTCCACGCTCCAGCCCCGGCCCTCGGCGTACATGGTGTACATGCGCACCAGGCTGTGGGCAAACAGGGCGGACTCCTCCCCGCCCACGCCGGCCCGGATCTCCACGATGACGTTCTTGCCGTCGTTGGGGTCCCGGGGCAGCAGCAGGATCTTGATGCGCTGTTCCAGCGCCCCGATCTCCTCTTTGGCCTGCTCCAGCTCCTCCCGGGCCAGCTCCTTCAGCTCCGGGTCGGACTCGGCCAGCAGGGCCTGGGCGTCCGCCATGGCCTGCCTGGCCTTTTCCAGCGCCCGGCAGGCGGTGGCCAGCGGCTCCAGCTCCTTTTGCTCCCGGTTGAGGCGGGACACCAGCTCCGGGTCGGCATAAGTCTCGTTGGCGGCCAGCTGGGCCTCGATCTGGGCATAGCGCAGTTCTATGCTTTTCAGTCTGTCGGTCACAGGCTCACACTTCCTCAGTCAAACAAAAAAGATTTCACCAGGGCCAGCGGCTCCCGGATATACATCATCAGCCTGGAGGGGACGTGGCTGGAGGGGGCCGCCAGGGTGGAGATCTCCCCCAGCCCATAGCGCTGGGCCAGCATCCGCACCCGGGCCAGATGAAACCCATTGGACACCACCAGCAGATTCCCCTGCCAGTCCAGCCCGGATTCCTCCAGGAGCTCGCGGGTATACATCAGATTCTGGCTGGTGTTGTGGGACTCGTCCTCCAGCAGGATCTGCCCCTCCGGGAAGCCGTGCTCCACCAGATAGTCCGCCATGGCCTCCGCCTCAGAGATGTGCTCGTCCGGCCCCTGGCCGCCGGAGGCGATCACCGTCATATCCGGGTGGTCCTCCAGATAGTCCAGCGCGGTGTCCAGCCGGTCCTGGAGCAGCACCGACGGGCCGTCTGCGCGCACCTGGCAGCCCAGGATGATCATGATGGAGGGCTCGCCGTACAGGTCAGTATGGCTGCCCGCCAGCACCACCCCCAGCAGGGCGGCAAAGGCCAGGACCCCCGCCGCGATGAGGGCCAGCAGGGCGATGAGCCATTTCTTCCACCCCGCCATGGGGCGCCTGCCCTGATAGGGTTTGTATTCTCGCTTCTGTTTCATCCTTGGTCACCAGATTGAAAAGTCTCCTCGTATTCATATTCTGTTCTCAGCTCCAGGGCGTCCGGCAGGTGGAAGATAGCCGTTTTGAGAAACAGCGGATAGAGGTACTCCCCTTCCAGTCGCTCAAAGGCCAGCCACTGGAACTGGTGCTCGTGCCTGCCCTCCGCCAGGGAAAAGGACTCCCCCAGGGAGAGCAGCCCCGTGTGGGAGACGTCAACCAGGAAGTAAAGGCACAGCTCGTGGTACCGCTCCTGGTCCACATCCTCCACAAAAAAGTTCTGGACCAGCCACAGCGGCCGGATAATCTTGGCGTCAACCCCCAGTTCCTCCTTCACTTCCCGCAGCACCGCCTGCTCCACCGCCTCATGGAGTTTGACCCGCCCGCCGGGCAGATAGGAATAAGGGGAACGCTCGTCCCGCATGACCAGTAGCTTCCCGTCCTGGATCATCACCGCGCACACCCGGTAGTTGAATGTGCCCTCACTCATCCGAAACGTGATATCCATGCTATCCCTTCGCTTCCTCCAGCTCGGCGGCGAGCTTCTCCCATTCCGTATATAAGTGAGCCAGCTCGTCCTCCAGCTGTTCCCGCTCGGCATACAGGTCCTGGAGCTTCAGGTAGTCGGAGGACGCCGCCTCCATCTCCTGGGCCAGCTCGTCCAGGCGGACCTCCGCCTTCTCCACCGCCCGCTCGGCGGCCCGCACCTGCTTTTCCAGCTCCTTGGTGCCGCCGGGGCGCTTTGGCTTTTCCTCCTTGGGCCTGGCCGGCTCGGGGGCAGGCTGCCTGGCCCCGGCCTTCAGCTGGGCCTGCCGCTCCCGCCAGGCCCGGAACTCCGAGTAGCTGCCCCGGAAGTCGGTGATCTTCCCATCCTCCAGCATCCAGATCCGCTGGGCGAATTTTTCAATGAAATACCGGTCGTGGGAGACAAAGAGCAGGTTGCCGCCGAAGTCGGCCACCGCGTCCTCGATCCACTCCCTCGAGTCGATGTCCAGGTGGTTGGTGGGCTCGTCCAGGATGAGGAAGTTGATCTTGCTGTCCATGAGCATGCACAGCCGCAGCCTGGACTGCTCCCCGCCGGACAAGGCGGACACCTGCTTGAACACGTCCTCCCCCCGGAACTGGAAGGCGGCCAGCCGGTCCCGGGCCTCCTGGGTGGTGCAGTTCTGGGCGTAGAGCATGGTGTCCACCAGATTCCGGTCCGGCCGGTCAAAGTGGATGATCTGGGGCAGATATCCTATGCGGATGGAGGGACCCAGGTATACCGAGCCCTGGTCGGGCTCCTCCTCCCCCATGACGATCTTCAGAAAGGTGGACTTTCCGGTGCCGTTGTCCCCCAGCAGGGCGATGCGCTCCCCCCCTGTCACCTCCAGGTCCAGGCCGGAGAACAGGGTGCGCGCCCCGAAGGATTTGCTCAGGTGGTCCACGATCATGGCCTCGTCCCCGAAGAACTCCCGCTCCCCGAAGCGGGTGGTGAGCTTCTTCTCCCTGGTGGGCCGGTCGGTGGTGCGGATGCGCTCGATGCGTTTTTCCATGGACTTGGCCCGCCTGTAGGTCTTGTCCATTCCCTTGAAGGCCCACATGCGGAGATTTTCCGCCGCCTCTTCCAGCTGGGCGATCTTGGCCTGCTCCTTCTCGTACTGCTTCAAACGCTCCTGATACCGCCGCTCCTTCTCCTCCACATAGAAGGAGTAGTTGCCGGCGTACAGCTCCGCCTTGCCGTCGTGGACCTCCGCCACCCGTTTGACCACCTTGTCCAGAAACCAGCGGTCGTGGGAGATGGCCAGCACCGTGCCCTTGAAGTGCTCCAGGTAGCCCTCCAGCCACTCGGTGGCGTTCAGGTCCAGGTGGTTGGTGGGCTCGTCCAGCAGGAGGATGTCCGTATCCTCCAGAATGAGCCGGGCCAGGTTGATGCGGGTCTTCTCCCCGCCGGACAGGGCGGCGAAGGGCCGCTGGCGCATGTCGGCGTCGATGGTCAGGCCGTTGCACACCTTGTTCAGCCGGGTCTCGGTGTCATAGCCGCCCCCCGCCTCAAAGGCGGCGGACAGCTTGTCATAGCGGGCGAGCACCTCCGGCGAGGCGCTCTCCCCCATCCGGGCGGCCAGGGTCTCCATCTCCCGCTCCATGGCGTGGAGAGGCGCAAAGGCGGTGTCCAACACGTCCCGGACGGTGTACCCCTCCGGATACACCGGGATCTGGGAGATGAGTCCCAGCCGCTTGCCCGGGGCGATGGACACCGTCCCCTCATCCGGCTCCACCTGCCCGGTGAGAATGCGGAAGAGGGTGGTCTTGCCGGCGCCGTTCTTGCCCAGCAATCCCACCCGCTCCCCCTCGTCCACCTGGAGCGAGAAGCCATCTAAAATTTTCCGGCCCACCTCAAACTCCTTCACCAGGCCGGTGAGCTGAATGTCGATCATGTGTTTCGCTCCGTTTCCGCGCGTCCCCGGTCAGTCCGGGATATTGGCCTGCAGGTAATCCACGATCTTCTCAAAGGCCATGGACCGGGAGGCCTTCACCAGAATGGTCACTCCGGAGCGCAGCTCCCGCAGCAGGGCCTGTTTGGCCTGCTCCATATCGGGGTAGTAGTCCGCCTGGTCCAGCCCGCCCGCCTTGGCGCCCTCCGCCATATAGCGGGCCAGCTCCCCGATGGCGATGAGCCGGTCGATCCCCGCGGCGGCAAAGTAGCCGCCCACCGCCCGGTGGAAGGCCTCGCTGCTGGGGCCCAGCTCCTTCATGTCCCCCACCACGGCCACCTTCCGGCGGCCCCGGGCGTCGCTGAGCACCGCGGCGGCGGCCCGCATGGACTGGGGGTTGGCATTGTAGGCGTCGTTGAGAATGACGATGTCCCCGGCGCAGCGGATGACGTTCATGCGCATCTTGGTGGGCAGGAAGCCCCGGATCCCCTGGGTGATCTCGTCCCCCCCCATGCCGAAATGCTCGGCCAGGGCGGAGGCGATGAGGGTGGGGTACACCATGTGGGTGCCCAGGGCGGGGATCTCCGCCTCAAACTGGGTGGCAGGCGTGCGCACCATACACTCCAGATGGGTGGCGCCATCGCTCACCACATTCAGGGCGGTGTAGTCCATGCCCGGCCCCCGGCCCACAAACAATGTGGTCTGGGCCAGCTCCCCCCGGAGGGTGGCCAGCATGGGGTCGTCTCCGTTGAGGACGGCCAGGCCATTTCCCTTCAGGTGGTGGAAGATCTCACACTTGGCCTCAAAGATGGTCTCCCGGCTGCCCAGGTTCTCGATGTGGGCGTCCCCGATGTTGGTGATCACCGCCACATCGGGCTCCACCAGCTCGCTGAGGTAGTCGATCTCCCCGGCGTGGTCCATCCCCATCTCCACCACGCAGATCTGGTGGGTGTGGTCCAGCCGCAGCAGGGTCAGGGGCAGTCCGATGGCGTTGTTGTAGTTGCCCTCGGTCTTGAGCACCCGATAGCGCACGCTGAGCACCGCGGCGATCATATCCTTGGCGGTGGTTTTGCCCACCGAGCCGGTGACCGCCACAAAGGGGATGGGGAACTGGCTCTTGTAGTACCGCGCCAGGTCCCGCAGGGCCCGCTGGGTGGAGCGCACCTTCACATAGAACTTCCCGGGCAGGTAGCTCTCCCGCTCCCGGGCGGTGAGGCAGCCGGCGGCCCCTCCCTCCAAGGCGGCGTTGATGAAGGCGTGGCCGTCAAACCGCTCCCCCTCCAGGGGCAGGAACAGGCTGCCGGGGGTGATCTGCCGGCTGTCGGTACACACGTCGGTAAACCGGGTGTCCAGATCGGCAAAGTCCCCCAGCAGGGTGCCGTCCACCGCCTGGAGCAGCTGCCGCAGTGTCATAGCTTCCATATCTTCTCTCTCCCATCTGTTCTCCCCGGCGGGCAGTCCGCCGGGGCAGGCCCTTACTTGCCGGCCCGCCGGGCGTCCAGGGACGCCCGGATGATCCGCTCACACAGTTCTCCGTAGTCGATGCCCACCGCGGCGGCCTCCTGGGGCACCAGGCTGGTGGGGGTCATACCGGGCAGGGTGTTGATCTCCAGGAACCAGGGGGTGCCGTCCGGGGTGACAATGAAGTCCGCCCGGGAGTACACCTGCAGCCCCAGGGCCCGGAACACCGTCAGGGCCGCCTGGCCCAGACGCTCCTCCCACTCCCGGGGAATGGGGGCGGGGCAGATTTCCTCCGCCGCCCCGGGCTGATACTTGTTCTCGTAGTCGTAAAAGCCCACCTTGGGGATGATCTCAATGGAGGGCAGGGCGGCATCCTCCAGAATGCCCACCTGGATCTCCCGGCCGGCGATGTACTGCTCGATGACGCAGCATCCCCCCTGCTCCAGCCCCAGTTCCAGGGCCCGGCGCAGCTCCTCCCGGTCATGGGCGATGGACACGCCGATGGAGGAACCGGACCCCACCGGCTTCACCACGCAGGGCAGCTCCAGCCGGTCCGTCAGGCCGGGGATGTCCTGCGCCCCATAGCGCACCGTCTCCCAGCTGGGGGTGGTCACCCCCAGGGGAGCCACCACCCGCTTGGTGAGATCCTTGTCCATGGCAATGGCGCTGCCCAGATGTCCGGACCCGGTATAGGGAATGCCCATCAGGTCAAGGGCGGCCTGTACCCGGCCGTCCTCTCCGCAGGCGCCGTGCAGGGCCAGGAACACCACATCCGCCCGGGCGCACAGCTCCAGCACCCCGGGGCCGAACTGGCTGGCGCTGTCCCCGGGCCGGGACGCCTTCACCGCCTCCAGATCCGGCTCCTGCCGGGCCACCCGGGCCGACTGCTCCGGCAGGGGCGCCTCAAAGGGGTCCCCCTGCCCCTCAGGCAGGCCCAGGTACAGATCCACAAAGGCCGCCTGGTGCCCCCGGCCCCGCAGGGTCTGGCAGATCTTCACGCCGCTGGACAGGGACACATTGCGCTCGGGGCTCAGGCCGCCGGCCAAAACTACAATTTTCACAGATACCACCCATTCTGCCGCTGCGCGCGGCGCAAAACAGTATTCCGCCCGTCCCCCGGCCTGCGCCGGATCATCCGGGCCTTCTCACACAGGATATGCCGGGCCGCGCCGGAACTGTACCTCCGCGCGGCAAACCGCATAGGCAGTTTATTATATCACCAATTTCTCCGGCGCACAAGGGCCGGCGGCAGGTCATGCAATGGTGATCTCCACCCCGTTGACCTGCACATCCCCCTCCACCCGGACCAGGATGTACTTGCAGCCGTGTAGGATCTCCGTGCGCACCAGATCCCCCCGGTCCGGGTTCACCTGGATCACCACGTCCGGGGTGCGCACCTCCACCTTCCCCGCGTCGATGAGGTTGCGGGGGGACACCTGGGCCTGCGCGCCGAAGGTGTCGTCAAACCGCGCCTCAAAGGCCTGGGCATGGTCCGCGTCCACGCCGCAGGAGCGCAGCACTCCCGCCATCTGTCCCTTGGTGAGGACCAGGGGCTCCCGCTCATGGTTTTCCTTGTGGACGGCGATCATCTCCCGCAGCTGGCCGTGCACCGCCTGCACCACCTCATAGCTGCTCTCCCCCTCCAGGCTCTCCCCCAGGGCGGCCTGGAAATTCTCCTTCTGGGCGGCGGCGGGCATGGGGGGCTGGGCATGGAACACCGCCTGGACAAAGTCCTCGTGATCCTGGGCCGGGTCCTTGGTGTAGCACAGCGCCCCGTACAGGTTGGCCGCCCGGTCGTCAAAGGCGGGATAGAGAAAGCCGAAGGCGGGGGCGGACACCAGCTGGTTCATCTGCCGGTTGTGGAACTCGTTCTCCCGCATGTAGTAGCTCAGGGCCGGCTTGGTCTCCGCCACCGGGCACACGCTGCACAGGATGTAGCGGTACACCTCACCGCTGTCCTCCGGCTCCTCCCCCCGGGAGCGCCGGGGCACGTCGTAGGCGTCGCTCACCAGCAGGATGAGATAACCGCCCTCCACCTTCACGCTGTCGGACACCCTCTGGAAAAAGGCGTCCACCGCCCCCTGGTCCTCCAGGGCGCTGTCCCGGAGGGCGCGCAGCAGCTTGTGCTCCTCCCCATAGGCCACTTCCCCGGTGTCAAAGCTCAGGTTCACCAGATTCTTGCCCAGGGTGCCGGACAGCGTCTTGCGCAGCACCCCCAGCAGCAGTTCCGTCTCGTCCTGGCTCATCATGGCCAGGGACTGCTCAAACTTAGCGGCGATATGCCCCAGCTCGTTCACATAGCAGCCCCGGATTTTGCCGAAGCTGTTGCGCTCCGGCTTGAAACGCCGGCGCAGCTCCGCCACTTCCCGCTCGTTCATCTCGGTATACCTCCCCGCGCCGGCCAGCCCGGCGCCCTTGTGATGGTGAGAAAAAAAGAAAGACACCTGCAGAGCAGATGTCTTTTCCTTTTGGCAGCGGATGAAGGATTCGAACCCTCACGAACAGAGTCAGAGTCTGGTGTGCTACCATTACACTAATCCGCTATCGATATCCCCGTCCGTCAGACGAGCATGTGTTATTATAGCAGGTTTTTCCCGCTTGTCAAGGGCTTTTTCAAATTCTCCGAAAATTTTGATGGGAAAAGGCGGGGCTCCCTCTCAGGGAGCCCCGCCTGCCAGATCACGCATAGAAGGCGTGCGCGCCGATGGTGGCCACATAGGGCCGGTTGCGGGAGGCGTAGCTGTTCAGGCCGGCCCGGTTGAAGAACAGCACGTTCTCCAGGGCCACAGCGCCGTCCATCACCAGCTTGGCCGCCACCACGGAATCCGCGTTGGGGTCCCGGTAAATGGAACCACTGATGGCGGGGCTGAATTGATTGCGCTGGAACAGCACATCATAGATGTTGTTGGGGAACAGGGGGCTGGCCACCCGGTTCATCACCACGTTGCCCACGGCAATCTTGCCCAGCATGGGCTGGTTGCCGCTCTCGGCGTAGATGATGTGGGACAGCCAGTACAGGGTATCGCCGTTGTAGTAGGTAGCGCCGTTCTGCAGGAAGGCGCCGGTGCCCGCCTGGTGGGTGAGGGTGACGTTGCCGGTGGCCCCGTCGTAGCCCACGTCCAGGTTGTAGATCTTGGCCAGCACCCGCACGGGCACGGCCAGCTTGCCGTTGACCTGCTTCAGGCCGTCCTTCACGTAGAGGCACCGGCCGTTGGCCTGCACATACAGGCTGCCCGGCACCGCGCTCAGGGTCAGCGTCTCCACCACGGCGTCCGCCGGGATCTCATCCTCCTGCTCGGGCTGCTCTTCCTCAGCGGGCTGCTCACCCTCGGCGGCATCCTGGTCCTCCTCAGCGGGCTGCTCGCCCTCGGCGGCGTCCTGGTTTTCCTCAGCGGGCTGCTCGCCCTCCTCGGCAGGCTGCTCATCCTCCTCAGTGGGCTGGGCGGCCTCGGTCTCGTCCTGGGCATCCTCTTCGGAGGCCTCGGTCTCCTCTTCGGCAGTCTGAGTCTCATCCTCCGTCTCCTGGGCAGGCTGCTCACCCGCTTCCTCGGGCTGGGCCTCCTCTTCCCCGGCGCCCTCTTCGGCGGTCTGCTGGTCATCGGCGGCGTCCTCCGCCTCCTGATCCTGATCCTCCGCCTCTTCGGGCTGCTCCTCCTGGACGTCCTCGTCCTCCAGGCCGGTCACCACCGTGGAGGTGGCCACCACCGTGCCGTTCTCTTTGTACTCCAGCACGGCCTCTTCATCCATCAGGGCCATAAAGGATTCCAGGGTGATATAGTTGACACCGTTTATGAGCTGGAACTCCAACGTGTCTGCCCGCTCTCCTTCCAGGTAGATCCCGGGGCCGCTTACCGCCTCCACGGGATTCTTCGCCTCTTCGGCGGCAAAAGCGGGCAGGATCAGGGTGCCCGCCATTACCCCGGCCAGAGCCAGGCTGGTCATTCTGATTTTCATTCTAACTCTCCTTGCTACAATTTGTTGTCAAATTGTAACCGTATTGTAACCGATTTAATACCGTTTTGCAAGACTTTTTTATCTGCGAAATGACCGAACCTCCCCGATGGGAAGGTCCGGTCATTCAGCCGTTTACACAATTTCAGCGGTAAAACCAGTGTCTGCCGATGGTTACCACGAACTCACGGTTCTCCATCACCCAGTGATTTGTGGCGATATCCGGGGCCAAAAAGTACAGGCTGTCCCCGGCCATTCTGGCTCCGTCCAGGCACAATTTCGCGGCCAGCACGCTCTCCGCCGTGGGCTCCAGATAGATGGTTCCATTGGCGGTGGGGGTGAACTGGACCCCCCACTTGTCATCAAAAATCACCCCGTAAATGGTGTCCGGAAACTGGCTGCTGGCCACCCGGTTGAGTACCACGGTGCCCACCGCCAGCTTGCCGGCCAGGGGCTCCCCCCGGCTCTCCGCGGAAATGATCCGGGACATCCAGTACAGCTCATCCTCCCTATAGGGGGCCGGGCCCGGCAGGCCGCTGCCCACGGTGAGGGTGATCCCCTCCGCCCGGCTCCAGTCCACCGTGCCGCCCAGGGCCTTGGCCAGCACCCGGATGGGCACCAGCACCCGCCCGTTTTCCAGCCGGACCTCTCCGGGCACGAACAGGGCGCGGTCATTGACGGTGATATACTGCTGTCCGGGCACCGCCTTCAGGGTGACACCGCTCCCCTTCACCCAGGCCGCGCCCCCCTCCCAGCTCACCTCGGCCTGGGGGGAGAGCACGTTGGCAATCACCCGCAGGGACACATAGGTGGTGCCGTCCTCAATCCGGGCCAGGGACTGCTGCCATAGATCCTGACCATTCACCCGCAGTGTGCTGGCCGCCCCGGGCAGAATGGCCGCGGCGGACAAGAACAGTGCCAGCACCACCCCTGCCAGTCGCTTGCAGTTCATGTACTTCACTCCTACCTTATAATATATGTGATGCCCCTTCGGGCACAGGTCGATTGTAGCGGAATTTCCCCCGCCGGGGCAAGGCGTAATGTTTCCCTGCGCCGGAAACCTCTCCCTCCCCTCGGTTCCACCTTATATATAAGGTAGGAGCCTCCTCCCGCGGCCCCCGACACCGAAATAAAATTTTATTGCATTTTGCGAAAGCCGGATCAAATCGCCCTTGCGTTTATCGGTGGATATGCTATAATGTCAACTGAGTTCACAGGCGCTTTATCCAGATAGAGTGTCTGGCCGCAAAAGGGCGGCTCGCCCCCCTTTTGTCCGGCCTGGAGTGGTTCAAAACATCAATGAGGGAGGAAGGCAATGTGAAACTGCATGGCATACACGTGCCCCACAGGAAAAACACTGTGGACAGCACGCCGGTGCGTATGCCGGTTCCCGCCGTGGTCACCGTGCCCATGTCCATGAACATCGGCGCGCCGGCCAAGCCCGTGGTCAAGGCCGGGGACACGGTGAAAGTCGGCCAGCTCATCGCGGAGGCCGGCGGCTTCGTGTCCGCGCCCATCTACTCCGGAGTCTCCGGGAAGGTCAAGAAAATTGACCAGCTCCTGGGCTCCAACGGGCGGTATGACACCACCATCGTCATCGAGAGCGACGGGCAGCAGGAAGTCTATGAGGGGATCACGCCCCCCCAGGTCACCGACCTGGACAGCTTTGTGGAGGCGGTGCGCCAGAGCGGCGTCATCGGCCTGGGCGGCGCCGGGTTCCCCACCGCGGTGAAGCTGAAGGTAAAGCCGGAGCAGGTGGAGGAAATCATCATCAACGGCGCGGAGTGCGAGCCCTATATCACCTCGGACACCCGCACCATGCTGGACGACGCGGACAGCATCATCGAGGGCGTCCGGCTGCTCCAGAAGTACTACGCCCCCCAGCGGGTCATCGTGGGCATCGAGGACAACAAGCCCCAGTGCGTCCAGAAGATGAAGGAGGCCGGCCGGGATCTGTCCGGCTATGAGGTGGCCGCCCTGCCCGCCATCTACCCCCAGGGCGGTGAGAAGGTGCTGATCTTCAACACCACCGGCAAAATCGTCCCCGAGGGCAAGCTGCCCATCGACGTGGGCGCCATTGTCATCAACTGCACCACCCTGGCGGTGATCGCCAAGTACATCAAGACCGGCATGCCCCTGGTGGAGAAGGTGGTCACCGTGGACGGTTCCGCCGTGGCCAAGCCCCAGAACGTCATCGTCCCCGTGGGCACCAGCATGAAGGACGTGCTGGACTTCTGCGGAGTGAAGAGCGAGCCCAAGAAGGTGCTCTACGGCGGCCCCATGATGGGCATCTCCGTGGCCAGCCTGGAGGCGCCGGTGATGAAGAACACCAACGCGGTGCTGGCCTTCGCCGAAAAGGAGGCCCAGGCCCCCGTCACCACCGCCTGCATCCGCTGCGGCCGCTGCGCGGCCCACTGCCCCCTGAACCTGATGCCCGCCTCCATTGAGACGGCCTACGTCAACAACGAGCCGGAGGTCCTCAAGGAGCTGAAGGTCAATCTGTGCATGGAGTGCGGCTGCTGTGCCTTCGGCTGCCCCGCCCACCGTCCCCTGGTCCAGGTGAACAAGCTGGCCAAGGCCATGCTCAACCAGTACAACGCCCAGCAGAAGGCGCTGCTGGAAAAGCAGAAGGAAAAAGAGACAAAGGAGGCGGCCGCAAATGTCTGAGAAACTCACTGTATCGGTCTCCCCCCACCTCCACACCGGCGTCACCACCCAGGTGATCATGCGGGATGTGCTCATCGCCCTGCTCCCCGCCGTGGTGGCCTCCGTGGTGTTCTTCGGCCTCCGGGCCCTGCTGGTGGAGGTTCTGTGCGTGGCGGTGTGCATCCTGTGCGAGTGGGCCTTTGAGAAGATCTGCAAGCGCCCCGTCACCGTCAGCGACCTGTCCGCCGCCGTCACCGGCCTGCTGCTGGCCCTGAACCTGCCCGTGGGCATCCCCCTGTGGCAGGCGGCCTTCGGCTCCTTCGTGGCCATCGTGATGGTCAAGCAGCTCTTTGGCGGCATCGGCTACAACTTCGCCAACCCCGCCATCACCGCCCGGATCATCATGCTGGTGGCCTTCTCCGGCACCATGACCAGCTGGGCGGTGCCCAACCTGGTGGACGCGGTGTCCTCCTCCACCCCCCTGGCCATCCTCAAGACGGGCGAGGGCACGCTGCCCTCCCTGATGGAGATGTTCCTGGGCGCCCGGGACGGCAGCATGGGTGAGACCAGCTGCCTGGCCCTGCTCATCGGCGGGGTCTACCTCATCGCCCGCAAGGTGATCACCTGGCACACCCCCGTGGCCTTCATCGGCACCGTGCTGGTGTTCTCCGCCCTGCTGGGCCAGCAGCCCCTGTATCAGATGATGGCCGGCGGCCTGTTCATCGGCGCCTTCTTCATGGCCACCGACTACACCACCTCTCCCCCCACCCCCGCCGGCAAGGCCATCTTCGGCATCGGCTGCGGCATCATCACCGTGGCCATCCGGGTCTGGGGCAACTATCCTGAGGGCGTGTCCTTCTCCATCCTGCTGATGAACATCCTCAACCCCTACATCTGCAAGTGGACACAGCCCAAACCCCTGGGAGGTGTGAAGGAATGACTAAGACAAAAAACTCCGCGATCTCCGATTTTGTGCTTCCCATCGGCGTGCTGCTGATCATCTGCATTGTGGCCTCCGCCCTGCTGGCCTACACCAACAGCATCACCGCCCCCATCATTGAGGCGGCGGCGGAAGAGGCCGCGGAGCAGGCCCGCATCGCCGTCATGCCCGAGGCTGACGGCTTCGAGGAGCTCCAGGTGGACGGCCTGCCCGAGACGGTCACCGGCGTGTACGAGGCCACCAACGGCGTGGGCTACGTGTTCATGCTCACCGCCGACGGCTACGGCGGCCGGGACACCCTGAGCATCACCTGCGGCATCGACTCCGAGGGCAAGATCACCGACACCCAGGTGCTCAGCCACGAAGAGACCGTGGGCCTGGGCTCCAAGATCACCGGGGACGACTTCCGGGGCCAGTTCACCGGCAAGGACTCCAACCTGGAGGGCGTGGACATCATCGGCGGCGCCACCTTCTCCTCCAACTACTTCATCGGCGCCATCCGGGACGCCTTCACCGCCTACGACATGGTAAAGGAGGGTGCGTGAGATGAAAGCATTGAGAACCCTGACCAACGGCATCATCCGGGAGAACCCCATCCTGGTGCTGGTGCTGGGCACCTGCCCCTTCCTGGCGGTCACCACCCAGGCGTCCAACGCCATTGGCATGGGCGCGGCGGTCACCTTCGTGCTGCTGTGCTCCAACATCCTGATCTCCATCCTGCGCAAGGTGATCTCGGAAAAGGTGCGCATCCCCTGCTTCATCGTGGTCATCGCCTCTTTCGTGACCCTGGTACAGATGATCGTGCAGGCCTTCCTGCCCGATCTGAACGACGCTCTGGGTCTCTACCTGCCCCTGATCGTGGTCAACTGCATCATCCTGGGCCGGGCTGAGATGTTCGCCAGCAAGAACGGCGTGTTCCTCTCCGCCCTGGACGCCATCGGCATGGGCGTGGGCTACACCCTGGCCATGCTGGTGATGGCCAGCATCCGGGAGATCCTGGGCAGCGGCACCTGGTTCGGCATGCCCCTGCCGGTGCTGTCCGACAACAACATCTCCATCATGGTCATGGCCCCCGGCGGCTTCGCCATCTTCGGCGTGCTCATCGCCATCGTCAACAAGGCCACCAAGGGCAAGGCCCCCAGAAAGAAAGACTTCGGCTGTGCCGGCTGTCCCAGCGCCGCGGTGTGCGGCGGCGGGCTGGCCTGTGCCGGTGCTGACGGGAAGGAGGCGGCCGGAAAATGAAAGAAATCATCGCCATTATCATGACCGCCGTTCTGGTCAACAACTACGTACTCAGCCAGTTCCTGGGCATCTGCCCCTTCCTGGGCGTGTCCAAGAAGCTGGATCAGGCCACCGGCATGTCCATCGCCGTCATCTTCGTGATGGTGCTGTCCACCGCCGTGACCTATCCCATCCAGTTCTTTATCCTCAACCCCAACGGGCTGGGCTATCTCCAGACCATCGTCTTCATCCTGGTGATCGCCGCCCTGGTGCAGCTGGTGGAGATCATCCTGAAGAAGTACATCCCCTCCCTCCACGCGGCCCTGGGCGTGTACCTGCCCCTGATCACCACCAACTGCGCGGTGCTGGGCGTGTGTATCAGCAACGTGGACAGCTATCTGCTGGAGGGCGCCGCCTTCGGCACCAGCTTTGTGCACGCCCTGTTCAACTCCTTCGGCAGCGGCGTGGGCTTCTTCCTGGCCATGGTGCTCTTCGCCGGGGTGCGCACCCGGGTGGAGCGGTGCAACTGCCCGGCCTGCTTCAAGGGCATGCCCATCACCCTGATCTCCGCCTCCATCCTGTCCGTGTCCTTCATGGGCTTTGCCGGACTGGTGGAGAACCTGCTGGGTTAAGGAGGGCGTGAAACATGGAAGTTGTGATCATTGCTGTTGTTGTTCTGGCTGTCATCGCCCTGATCTGCGGCGTCATGCTCACCGTGGCCTCCAAGTTCATGGCCGTGGAAGTGGACGAGCGCATCCCCCAGGTGCGGGAGTGCCTGCCCGGCGCCAACTGCGGCGCCTGCGGCTTCGCCGGCTGTGACGGATATGCCGCCGCCCTGGTGGAGGACCCCGACCTGGCTGTCAACCTGTGCGTCCCCGGCGGCGCCTCCGCCGCGGAGCAGATCGGCGCCGTGCTGGGCCGCGAGGCCGGCGAAGTGGTGAAAAAGGTCGCCGAGGTGCGCTGCTCCGGCACCTGCGCCGCCACCCAGTCCAAGATGGACTATCAGGGCATCGAGAGCTGTTCCGCCGCCAAGCTGCTCTTCGGCGGCAGCGGCTCCTGCATCTACGGCTGCGCCGGCCTGGGCGACTGCGCCAAGGTGTGTCCGGAAAACGCCATCTACCTGGTGGGCGGCGTGGCCCGGGTGGACACCGAGGCCTGCATCGGCTGCGGCCTGTGCGCCAAGACCTGCCCCAACCACGTCATCGAGATCCGTCCCGCCGCCGCCCATGTGGTGGTGGACTGCAACAGCCATCAGAAGGGCGCGGACACCCGCAAGGCCTGCACCGCCGGCTGTATCGGCTGTAAGCTGTGCGAGCGCAACTGCCCCGAGGGGGCCATCACCGTCACCGACAACCTGGCCAGCGTGGACTACGACAAGTGCACCGGCTGCGGCAAGTGCGCGGAAGTCTGCCCCTCCAAGTGCATCGTCGCCCTGAATGTGACGGCTCCCGCCGCCGCTCAGGAGTGAGGACGGGTCGGGCGCAAATCATTCTGAAAAAAAGCGCGGGGGTCTGCCGCCATGGCGGCAGACCCCCGCGCTTTTGTGTTTTTTTCTCTCACTTCCGGCGGCACAGCTCACTGTGTTTTCTGCGCCATCCCCCGCAGGCAGTGCCGGAACTGGAAGGTAAAGAGGATGGCGGTAAAGGTGACCGCGATGGCGTCCGCCACCGGCTCGGCCAGATAGACGGCGGTGGTCCTGTCCCCGGGGAGCAGGACGGGCAGCAGATAGATCAGGGGGATGAGCAGCACGAACTTGCGCATCACCGCCACCACAATGGAGGCCTTGGCGTTGCCCAGGGCGGTGAAGGTCATCTGGCAGGCCATCTGGATGCCGAAGAGGAACAGGCAGGCCATGTAGATGCGCAGCGCCCGGGGGGTGAAGGCCAGCAGGGCCTCGGAGTCGGTGAACATGGCGGCAAAGAGCTGGGGGAAGAGCATGACGCAGGCCCACAGGGCGATGGAATAGGTCAGGCTCACCTTCAGCAGCAGCCGGAACGCCCCCCGCACCCGGTCCGGGTTGCCCGCGCCATAGTTATAGCTGATGATGGGCTGCGCCCCCTGGCCCAGGCCCTGGAGGGGGAGCATGGCAAACTGCATCACGCTGGTGAGGATGGTCATGGCCCCCACGGCAATGTCCCCTCCGTATTTCTGCAAAGAGGCGTTGAAGCATACGGAGATGATGCTCTCACTGGCCTGCATGGTAAAGGTGGACAGGCCCAGGGCCAGGCTGGGCAGCACAATGGCCCGGCTCAGCCGGAAGTTGCGCACCCGCAGGCGCAGGTGGGTCTTCCGCCCCACCAGGAACAGCAGCACCCAGGCGCAGGACATGGCCTGGGACAGGATGGTGGCCAGGGCCGCCCCCCGCACCCCCATGCCGAAGCCGAAGATGAAGATGGGGTCCAGCACAATGTTGGCCACCGCGCCGATGAGCACTGAGAGCATCCCCGTGCGGGCAAAGCCCTGGGCGGTGATGAATGCGTTCATCCCCAGGGTCAGCTGAACGAAGAGGGTACCCAGGGCATAGATATTCATATAATCCGTGGCGTAACCGATGGTGTCCGGGCTGCCGCCGAAGGCCATGAGCAGGTCCTCATTCCACACCAGCAGCACCGCGGTGAGCACGGCAGAGATGATAATTTGAACCACAAAGCAGTTGCCCAGGGTGCACTCCGCCGACGCGCGCTCTCCCCTGCCCATGAAGATGGAGGCGCGGGGCGCCCCGCCATATCCCGCAAAGGCGGCGAAGGCGGAGACGATGAGGATCAGCGGCATGCACAGCCCCACCCCGGTGAGGGCGTCCTCCCCGATCTCCGGAATATGTCCGATGTAAATGCGGTCCACGATGTTGTAGAGCATATTGATGACCTGGGCGGTCACTGTGGGCAGGGCCAGCCGGAGCAGCAGCCGGCCCACTGGTTCCCTGCCCAGAAATTCATTGTCCCGTTGTTCCATGTTGCCTCATTCCTCCCGCTGGGTCTCCGCGTTGTCCGCCAGGCGCTGGTTCAGCTGAAAAAAGCACTCCCGCTCCTCCGGCGAAAAATTGTGGAACAGCTGCCGGCGAAACCGCGCCCTGGCCTCATCCACGTCCCGGGTAATGGGCCCGGCCGCCGGGGTGAGGGCCAGATGCAGCCGGCGGCGGTCCCGGCTGTCCTGCCGGCGCAGCAGCAGCCCCTTCTCCGCCAGGCTGTCCACCGCCTGGGACACATTGCTCTTGGGCAGCATCCGCAGCTCCACGATGTCCGCCGCGGTGTCCCGCCCCGGGTTGTTGTGGAGAAAGCTTATGATATTGGCCTCCATCACCGTGAGCTGGTGGCGCCGGCAGATCGGGCGCAGCATGGCGTCATACAGGCGCATCACCCGCCGCAGATTGGTGAGCATCTGGGTGGTCCTCTCCATCCCCCGTCACCTCAGATTGTTCCTATTGCAAACAGTTTGTTTTTGAACTTTTTGCTCAGATTATTATACCCCAATTTCCCCCTGTGTCAAGGGGGGACTGCCGATCCGGGGCGGGAAAAAATGATTTTGAATTTTTTCAATTTTCCCTCTTGCATTTCTCTCGCTCCTATGGTAATATATCTAAGGCTCTTGAAACGGGGCCTGTATCCGGGTGTGGCGAAGTTTGGTATCGCGCTTGACTGGGGGTCAAGAGGCCGCAGGTTCAAGTCCTGTCACTCGGACCAATCGGAGTATCCACATGGATACTCCGATTTTCTTTTTCTGTTGACTTCATCGGAGGAATCTGCATGATGAGAACTGCCCGTCTGTCCGCCCTGCTGCTGGCCCTTGCCCTGCTGGCAGGGTGCGCTCCCGGCTCCCGGGAGGACACCGTCCATTTCACCGCCATGGACACCGTGATCCAGCTGAGCGTATACGGCTGTGACCACGGGGAAGAAACCCTGTCTGAAGCGCGGCAGCTCATACAGGAGCTGGACGGCCTGCTGTCCACCACCGACGAGGACAGCCAGATCCACGCGCTGAATCAGGGGGAGACCGTCGCCCTGGCCCAGCCTGTCCAGGCGCTGCTGGAGCGGGCCCTCGCGCTGTGCGCCGACACCGGCGGCGCCTTTGACATCACCATCTATCCGGTGGTACGCGCCTGGGGCTTCACCACCGACAGCCACCAGGTCCCCACCCAGGAGGAGCTGTCCGCCCTGCTGGCGCGGGTGGATTACCGCCAGGTGGAACCCCAGGGGGGCACCCTCACCCTCCCCCAGGGGGTGGAGCTGGATCTGGGCGGCGTGGCAAAGGGTTACGCCTCCCAGCAGGTGGCCCAGCTGCTGCGGGAGGAGGGGGTGGACTGCGCCCTCATTGACCTGGGGGGAAGCATCCAGGCCATAGGCAGCAGCCCGGACGGCGACCCCTGGAGCGTGGGCATCCGCGACCCCCGCAGCGACAGTCCGGAGGACTATGCCGCCGTGGTCCGGGTCACCGACCAGGCGGTGGTCACCTCGGGCATGTACGAGCGGTATTTTGAGCAGGACGGGGTGCGCTACGGCCACATCATCGACCCGGATACCGGCTATCCCGTGGACAACGGCCTGGCCTCGGTGACCGTGGTCTCCCCGGACGCCACCCTGGCGGACGCTCTGTCCACCGCCCTGTTTGTCATGGGCAGGGACGGGGCGGCCCAGTACTGGCGCGGCCGGGAGGACTTTGAATTCGTGCTCATGGGAGAGGACGGCTCCATCGCCATTTCCGAAGGGCTGGAGGGCAGCTTTTCCCTGGCCGGTGAGCAAGGCAGCGTCAGCCTGGAGGTGATCCGCCGGTGAGGAGCACAAAGTTCTGGATCCTTCTCATCGCCGCGGCGCTGGTGGTCTGTCTGGCAGCGGCCGCCGCGGTGATGCTGGGCAACACGGGCAGCTGTGTCGCCCGGGTCTACCAGAATGGCCAGCTGCTGCGCGCCGTCGACCTGTCCCAGGTGGAGGAGGGGTACACCTTCACCGTGTCGGGCCCCGCCGGGGAGAACCTGGTCCAGGTGGAGCCGGGGCGCATCCGGGTGGCGGCGGCGGACTGCCCGGATCAGGTGTGCGTCCATCAGGGGTGGATCTCCACCGGGATCGCCCCCATTGTCTGCCTTCCCAATCAGCTGGTGATCCAGATTCAGAGTGACAGCCACAACCAACAGGTGGATGGGGTGACGGGATGAAAGGTTTTACACTGCGTCAGATTACCCGGATGGCGGTGCTCACCGCGGTGGCCCTGGCCATTTTCATCGCCGAGGCCCAGCTGCCCCCGCTGGTGCCCATTGTCCCCGGCATCAAGCTGGGGCTGGCCAACATCATCACGGTGTACGCCCTCTTTGCCCTGGGGCCGGGACAGGCGGGGATGATCCTGCTGGCCCGGGTGCTGCTGGGCAGCCTGTTCGCCGGCGGGATGACCCTGTTCTATTCCCTGGGCGGCGGCGTGTGCTGCTATCTGGTGATGCTGGCGGTACACCGCCTGCTCACCCGGCGGCAGATCTGGGTGTGCTCGGTGCTGGGGGCCATGGCCCACAACGCCGGCCAGATCGCCGTGGCGGTGGCCCTCACCCGCACGCCGGCGGTGGCCGCCTATCTGCCGGTGCTGCTGGTGTCCGGCATCCTCACCGGACTGTTCACCGGGCTGTGCGCCCAGTTTCTTCTCTCCCGGCTGAAGGGCTCCTCTCCCCCCCGCACCACCAAATAGACCGTGCCGGTTCAAAACAGGCCTGCCGCGCTTCCAGCGCGGCAGGCCTGTT
The DNA here is from genome assembly GCA_944385465.1 of uncultured Oscillospiraceae bacterium. Lineage (GTDB taxonomy): Bacteria > Bacillota > Clostridia > Oscillospirales > Oscillospiraceae > Enterenecus. The sequence continues at coordinate 27,867 of CALWXH010000014.1, forward strand.
TTTCTCTCTCCCCCTCCGGCAGAGGTTTTAGCCCATTCGGAACTGTCTCACGCCTGCGGAAAAGCCGCCTTTCTGCCCGGCCCGTCTTCCAAAAATTCTAACGTTTTCTTCCACAAATCTTAAGGTTCCCTCTCTTGAACCCCGCCGGGCCGGATGCTACCATCTAAATAGACCCTTGTCCCATTCCAGTCAAACCATACCACGCGGCCGGATGTCCGGCCGGGAAGGAGGCCCCTATGCCGCATCCCATGTCAACCCAGTCCCCCCGCCCCGCCCGGCGGCGCAGGCGCCCTCTGCTCCCGCTGCTGCTTCTGCTGGCCCTGCTGCTGGGCGGCTGTGCCGCCCTCCCCTCCCTGCCCTTCTTCGGCCCCATCCACAGCTCCGGCTGCGTGGAAGAGGGCGGCCCACCGGACTACGGGGCGGATGCCCTCTCCCTGTCCCAGGGGCAGGAGGACGCCATGCTCGCCTATCTGGACGCCTGGTACGCCGCCCTGGCCCGGCTGGAGGAGGCCGACTTCTCCCCCCTGTTCTCCGCCCCCCTCCAGGCCCGGTTCAACGAGAGCGCCCTGGCCCTCCAGGTGGGACTGCGCACCATGACGCCGGGGGTGGACTACTCCCTCACCGGCTATTCCTACACCCTCACCGTATTGGAGGCCGGCCAGGAGGAGGACGGGACGGTGTCTGTGCTGGCCCAGGAGGCCAGCACCCAGAACTTCGCCCAGTTCCCCGGGGTGGATGCCCGGCGGGGGAGCAATTACCACTTCTTCTCCCTGTCCCCCAGCGGGGAGGGCTGGCTGCTGGCGGCCCACATCCCCTTCGACACCCTGGCCTCCCAGCTGCTGGACACCGTCTCTTTCGAAGAGCTGGCCCAGGCCTACATAGACGCCGCCCCCAGCTGCCTGGCCCAGCTCCAGGCCGCCCACGCCCGGCGGGAGGCCGACCGGGGGCGTGCCCTGGCCCTGCAGGAGGCGGATCACCCCTATGACCGCCAGGCGGCCCTGGACTACGCCGACGCCTACGCCATGTCCCGCAATCCGGAGTGGGCGGATTACAGCGACTACGGGGGCAACTGCCAGAATTTCGCCTCCCAGTGCCTGTACGCCGGGGGCATCCCCATGGACATCCAGGGGAGCGCCGTGTGGAAGTGGTACGGCTCCACCCCCTCCCAGACCGCCGAGGCCCAGGGCCGCTCCGCCTCCTGGACCGGGGTGGGCAGCTTCCGCTCCTACGCCCTGGAAAACACCGGCTTCGGCCTGGTCAGCCAAGTGGACGCCCCCTATTACGCCGGCCAGCCCGGAGATCTGATCCAGATGGGGGACGCAACGGTGTGGGCCCACACGGTGGTGATCCGGCAGCTGGTGCGGGATGGGGCCGGACAGACCGTGGACTATCTCATCCACTCCAACACCAACGACATGGAGAATTACCCCGCCAGCCTGTACGGCTATCCCGAACTCGCCCTCATCGCCATCGCCGGCTGGAACGGCTGACCCGGCCACACCCCGGCAGGACCATCCGGCACTTGCCACCGGGCCTCCGGCGGGCTATAATAGGGCGTTGAAAGGGGGTTTCCCAGATGGGATATGAAGTTTTTGAACAGCGGGCCCGGGCGCTGGGCCTGCCCGTCTACCAGTACATGCGCCAGGCCTCTCAGCGGGCCCTGAAGCTCACCGCCCGGCTCAACGGCTCGTACCACGAACCGGAAGAGGTGGTCCGTCTCTTCACCGAACTCACCGGCGGGCCGGTGGGCCCCGGCTTCTGCCTGTTTCCCCCCTTCTACACCGATTACGGGCAGAACATCGCCATCGGGGCCAACGTATTCATCAACGCCAGCTGCCACTTCCAGGACCAGGCCGGCATCACCATCGGGGACGGGGCCCTGCTGGGCCACAGCGTGGTGCTGGCCACCCTGAACCACCAGGAGGACCCGGCCCGGCGCAGTGAGCTGTACGGCGCCCCCATCGTCATCGGGAAAAACGCATGGATCGGCTCTCACGCCACCATCACCGCCGGCGTGACCATCGGGGACGGGGCCATTGTGGCCGCCGGGGCGGTGGTCACCCGGGACGTGCCCCCCAACACGGTGGTGGCCGGCGTGCCCGCTCGGGTCATCCGCCCGGTGCGGATGGATGCCCCGGCGGAAGGGTGAGCGTTTTGCAAAAAGTCAACAGGACCTGACGCACAACTGTGCGCCAGGTCCTGTTTTTCGGTATAATTACACAACTTAGAAGCTTAGTTGTTCTTCGGCCGTTCCATCGCCTTCATGGATGAAACATCTAAGGGGCGTTTATCCACGAAGTGAGAAATCACGATGGCAATTAGCGCCAATGGTATAGCAAGATAGGCGTTCTGATTTAGGAACACGGGTTGAATTGCCGGCACGCAATACCACAGGATCAGCCCGATAACACCTCCAGCCATGGTAAAAGTACAGGAAGACCTGCGCAAAAACTTTGGCGCATAGAAGATAAATACCAACAAAATCCCATAGGGAACGATAAGAAGATTGATCAGCATAAAGATACTGACAATACCCGAAGCCCGCAAGGCAATCAGAGTAGCAATTACGATGTCCAGCACCAGAATAACACGTCCCAGTCGGATTTTATCTGTTTCCGATGCTTTGGGACGCATATACTTCACATACAAATCCCGGGTTACTGTTCCGCTCATTCCCATAATGACCCCCGTAGCAGTGGACACAATGGCCGCCCACAACCCCGCTAAAATAATACCGGAAATCACAGGGGGCAAGCTGGCAATTACCATGGGCAGCGCCATGGCAGAAGTCTCCAACCCGGGGAATGCTTTTGCCCCAATCATGCCAATGAGGGCGCAAATAATACCAATGGGGATTGTGAAGATACCGCCGAAAATGAAGCCTTTGGTCGCGGCTTTGGTATCTTTGGCGGAGCTAGTGGTGCTAAACAAACTCTGCACGCTAGGTGCGCAAAACAACTGCACCAGCACCCAGCTCACTACTGTACTCACCCCCATGCCCATCACCGGATCCGTCCATGCCACTTCAGGCGCAGTGCTTTCCAGGGAAGAAAACAGTTCAGCAAAACTACCGTTGGAGTGGACGAACAGTGCCACAAACAGGCCGATAATCAGACCAATGTAAATTACAAAAGCATTGATTACATTTGTCAGGGTGGCTCCCATATATCCGCCAATCATGACGATAATAAAGAACACCGCCGCGCTAATTACCATACACCAGGCGTTCCCGAACGGCAGAATAGACGCCAGCACACTGCCCGCCGCCAGAATTTGCAGGCACAAGATGCCCACCTGGAGAATAATCAGAGCAATACCACACACAATGCCGTCAAACTTAGAGAATAACTGCACAATCATGCCGCTGGCCGTAGGTACATTGTAGCGCTTTGTCATGCGGGACATCACAATACCGAAGAAGATTACCTGCACCGCCAGAGCCACCGCATACCAAGCCGAAGAAATCCCATGTCCATAGGAATTTTCCGCAATGCCCACCGTTGTTCCTGATCCCACATTGGTACATAAGATCATAGTCCCCACCATAAGCCAGGGCACCGAATCTGTGGCGAACAGGAAACTGTTTGAGTTGCCTTTAGCTGTCTTTTTCTGGGCATAAGACGTCACAATCAACATAACTATGACGTACAAAATCAAGATTGTAAGTGTAATGGCCATTTGCTTACCTCCTTCGTAACGATAGTCGCATCTCCTTCTCACTCATCTGCTTTCAAGCTTAACGATCAAACCACATTTTGTCCTGTGGGATTCGGAACGGTTCCGGGTTCTGGATCTGATCATCCGGTAAAAATGGATACCACTCATCACGCCAGTCTTCACCAAAGATATCAGGGCGTCCCTCCGGGAACATACGAGACAATGGTACTGGTAGTTTATAGAGCCGGGCCGCGGTTCCACCCATAATCAAATTGATCTCATCTTGAGTCAGCCAATCTCCTACCCGATCAATGGTACGTAGGCCCCATCCGTAAAAGTCAGGCTGGTAGGATGGAATAGCGGCAAAACCATGATATTGGGCACCGAACTGGGAATCCGTCCTGCGATAGCTCCATACTTTGGCATCAGTCATCAGCGTCACATTTCCATCGATCCGCCGTCGCTCGATCCCTTTACGCAGCAGATATTGGGGCACATTTCCATAATCGTGGCCCCACATCATCCTGCAGGCACTACATCCCTGTTCAAATGCGATCTCAAAATTTCGTTCGCACCAGCCGCCTGTCTCCAGATAAAGATTTTTTAGTCCTGCTGCCATAGCGTAAAATTCCCGCATATTTACCTCAGGATCCCGCCCGTTCTCATCTGGATCTTTATAACCATGATTTAGCACAATTTTTGCCCTGGGATTGTCCAGGCACACTTTCTTCAGCAAATCTAAATAATTCCATTTTTGTCTTGGGTCCCGCATCAAAAGGATGTGATCATGAAAGTGTGCCGGTACATCATATCGAACCGCCAGTTCACAGATACCCCGCCACTGTTCCCGCCGTTCTTCCAACGATGGAGCTGGTTTTACCCCATGCCGGTAGATATTCAGTCCTGGAGCAAATTCTCCAATGCCAACATAATGTCCTGTTTTCAATGCGGCATCTACCTCATCCAAGGAGTCCTGAAACTTCCAGTTTGGCAGTTCTCCCCGAAAAAAGCGGATAGCAGTGGTCTGATCAGAACAGCATGCCCTGAATTTTTCTGGATATCGCTCCACCAGTTTCACCTGAGACTCATTGGTAGTACCCACCACGCTGGGAAGCAATACGCCCATGTCAATTCCGTAGCGGTCCATATCATAAAGTGCCAGGGAAGAGTTATCATAAGGCTCCACTTCCCACGTTAGTCCGGTCCATTTCCCTTCCTTCCGAACCTGATGGGACCTTTCACCGGCAGGTTGATACAGCGTGGTCAAATGCATATGCGTGTCTACCGAAAACCGAGCTATGCTTCTCATCGAAGTTAATCCCACCTTTCTGTCTGCTCTTGCGAACACTTAGTTGACACACCTGTCTTTTGGATGGATAATAAATTCAATAAATTTCTGCACTGTTTCACTTGACACGCAACAGGAGGGAACCACATGACACTAACCCAGCTTCGGTGCTTTCAGGCCATTGCCGCCATCGGCAGTTTTTCTAAAGCCGCTGAGCACCTCTACATGTCTCAGCCCGCCATCTCAAAGCACATCACTCAGTTGGAACAAGAACTCCAGCTCAATCTGTTCAACCGACTTGGCAAAAGCGTAGTACTGTCCCATGAGGGGCGGCGCCTGTTAACCTTCTGCTGCAATATTTTGGCCGCCGTAGACCGCATGGAGATGGAGGCAGCAGACCTGCGGCACAGCATTGCCGTCTCCGGAAAAGTCATTCGTTTTACAGGCGTTCCTACCATGAGCCTATATGGGATTCTACCCCTTATCAGCGCTTTTCTTCAGGCCAATCCTGATTTTGATGTGCTAATCAAAATAGCCGAGGAAGACAAAGTACTACTGGATCTGCAGACCTCAGCCTGCGATATTGCCTTCTGCTCCGACCTGAAGATCAACCAACAGTCGTACCAGGGTTTTCCTGTAACATCAGAACATTTCTGCGCCATTATGGCCAAACCTTTCTGGGGGGAGATTACCTCGCAAACCATCTCTCTGGCAGATCTGAAGGACATCCCGCTGATTCTCAATTCTCTGGAATCTATGCTGCATGAGCTGTGCCGCAATGCCTGCCTGGCAGCTGGTTTTGAGCCCCATATCAAAATGGAGTCAACACTTCCCAACATTGTCATTGAATATATCCGCAACCACCCCTGTTGTTACATTGGGTTGAGCCGATATGTACAGCGCTTTGCAGACGACAGGTTGCTGGTCAAGCAGATTTCTGACAGTCCTACCTTCAACTATGTGATGTGCTGGAAAAAAGGCTCCACCAATCAAGCACTGCGGAAATTCACTTCTTTCATTCAGACACATCTGGAACCCTCGCCAGAAGCCGCGCCGGACTGACGTACACTTCCGACTGTCCTGTGCCGGTGTGGAACAATCTCATTTTTTATTTCCAGTTGGATGCCATACCGGAGGATTTTTAGCTCTTTCCTCGAAGACCTTTCGGTTGGCGGCCTTCTCGTCAGGGTACATAACCTGTTCAATGGGAATATAGGGAATGGACTCCTTCCAGTGAATGCCGTTGATATCCGGCCGACCGCACAGGAACATGCGCTCATAAGGCACAGGTAGTTTGAACAGCTTAGCTGCGTTGCCACCCAGAATCAGGTTAATCTCATCCTGCCCAACCCACTGTTTTAGCCTTTCGATCTGGGTGCGTTCCCACCCCCACCAGTCGCTTTGATAGGCGGGTGTCGCCTGCCAGCGTTTCATAGAAGAGGAAAACTGCTGACCGCGGCTAGTATTTACATATAAGTACTGGGGTACATTTCCATAATCCGATCCCCATAGCAGTTGCGTAGGCCCCACGTTAGGATCTTCCACCGCCATACGAATTTCCTCGGCAGTCCAAGTACCTACTTCCAAGTAAACATTTGGTTCGATACCACGACCAGTGTAGCGCCCCGCACTTTTCAAAGATTTGCGAATTTTCCAATCCCCCATGGGATAGTCACCAATGGATTGTCCACCATGGTTAACAATAATTTTTACATCTGGATACCGCCCGGAGAGTCGATCCAACAACACCCATGTATCAAATGGTAAATCGCTCCACTGCAAGTCATGGTAAGCAATGGGCACGTTATATTTTCTGGCCAGGTCAAAGAAAATGCAGTATTCTCGAAACCGTTCCTCGAAGGTATAAATATGATCCGGCTCCCAATTGCGCGGTACAAACTCACCAATTCCGATGTACCGCCCCGTGGCCAGAGCTGTGTCGATTTCCTCTGCTGCTGCCTCGATGGTCCAAGGGATTCCCTCCCGTTGTGCCCTGAGTTTCGTGGTTTGGTCCGCACAGAAAGCACGGAATTTGTCCGGATGTTTATCCACAATATCCAATAAGCCTTCATTAGTCGTACCGATCATGCTGGGATACAACAGAACCATGTCCACACCATAGCAATCCATATCCCAGAGAGTGAGCCCCACGTTTTCTACATGCTCACACTCTCCGGAACCAGGGCGCATGGGTAAGCCGGTCCAGCCCTCTGGCTGGGGATCGTCACCGACACTGTCATACAGCGTAGAAATGTGGCCGTGTGTTTCAACTACAAATCTTCCCATCTTGCTCATAAGTGTGACTCCTTTCAATTTTCTATTTGTTCAGCGAGGTTCGTGAACCCCACTTTCTTAAGTTTTATTTTATCAACGCATAGTCAAAATGTACAATTTCTATAGATTATGCAAATTCTTTTTTGTTATAACAGGCGATGTGCCATGTCTAATCCAAAAGAGCATAAGCAAATCCCCACAGAGCCGTTTTCCCGACTCCTGTGGGGTTACATGCGCAAATACGTTTTCGTTCACCTGCAGAATAAATATCCCCCGGCATAGCCGGGGGTATTTCATATACGGGCAAAGCCCTATGTTACTAGCACGCGTGTCTCGTC
>CALWXH010000015.1 GCA_944385465.1 uncultured Oscillospiraceae bacterium
CGCTTTTGTGGCAATCCGTATGGCAGCTACCCTGTTTCAGTTGATTGTTGATGCTGTTTTATGAGTAGCTACCATCCGGGGGGACTTTTTTCATCAGGTATTCTTCATAATGACCCGTTCCACCACGTCGGCCACATCCTCGCACCGGTCGCAGCACTGCTCCAGCTTGTTGTACAGGGTGGTCCAGGCCACCACGGTCACCGGGTCGGTCTCCTCGGTGTACAGCCGGCGCATGCACTCGGTGTACAGCCGGTCGCCCTCTTCCTCCATATGGTTGACCTCGATGACCAGCTGGCGCAGCAGGGAGGATTTGCGGAAGTTGCGCATCTCGCCCATCATCTTCTTCAGGTCGTCGCACAGGCGCTGGATCACGTTGGCGAAGTCCAGCACGTCGGGGCGCAGGGTGTTGATGTTGAACATATACAGCCGCAGCAGCACGTCCTCGATGCTGTCGGTGACGGTGTCGATGGTGGAGGACATCTCCATGATGTCCTCCCGCTCGATGGGCGGCAGGAACTCCTTGTGGAGGCAGGCCATCATCTCGTGCTTCTTCTCGTCGGCGGAGTGCTCCACCTGGTGCATCTCCGCCATGCGCTGGGGCAGCTGGGCGGGGTCGTAGTGGTCAAAGCAGTCCCGCAGCAGTGCCGCGGCCCGGCAGCCGTACTCCACGCCCACCGTAAAGGATTCAAAGTAGTCCATTCCCTTTTTCGCCATGATATTCTCTCCTTCTTTTCCTCAGAACAGCCACATGAACAGCTTGGCCATCAAGAATCCGATCACTCCACAGCCGGGGAAGGTGAGCACCCAGGTCATCACCATCTCCCGCACCACACCCCAGTTGACGCTGGACAGCCGCCGGGCGGCGCCCACGCCCATGATGGCGGTGGTCTTGGTGTGGGTAGTGGACACGGGGATGCCCCATACCGAGGACAGCAGCAGGCAGCCGGCGCCGGCCAGGTCGGCGGCGAAGCCCTGGTATTTCTCCAGCTTCACCATGTCCATGCCCACCGCCTTGATGATCCGGTAGCCGCCGATGGAGGTGCCCAGGGCCATCACCGCGCTGCACAGGATCATCAGCCAGATGGGGATCTGGAAGCTCTCCACATTGCCCTGGCCCTGGGCCAGGAAGATGCCCAGCATGAACACGCCCATGAACTTCTGCCCGTCCTGGGCGCCGTGCATGAAGGCCATGGCCGCGCCGCCGGCGGCCTGGGCCCCCCGGAAGAAGCCCAGGGTCTTGCCCCGGTCCATGTTCCGGCAGATCAGCTCCACCGCCTTCACCGCGATCCAGCCAAAGGCAAAGCCCAGGATGGTGGACAGCACCAGGCCGTAGAGCACCTTCACCCATTCGCCGCCGTTGATGCCGGACAGGCCGCCGTGCAGGGCGATGGCCGCCCCGGACAGGCCGGCGATGAGGGCGTGGCTCTCACTGGTGGGGATGCCGAACCACCAGGCGGCCACCGCCCAGGTCACAATGGCGAACAGCGCCGCGCACAGGGCCACCAGGGCCTCGCCGCTGTTGCCGCCGAAGTCCACCATGCCGTAGATGGTGGTGGCCACGCTGGCGTTGATCACGGTCATCACCAGCACCCCCAGGAAGTTGAACACCGCGGCCATGAGGATGGCCGCCCGGGGGGACATGGACTGGGTGGAGACACAGGTGGCAATGGCGTTGGGCGCGTCCGTCCAGCCGTTGACCAGGATCACGCCCAGTGTCAGCAAAACCGTGATGGCCAACACCGGGCTGCTGGTCAGCTGGGACAGAAAGTCCACCAGAGATATGGTCATCGATTTTTCCCTCTCTTTACGCTCTTTTTACCTTCGCGTTACATCCATTATAGAGTATCCCGCCGTAGATTTCCACAGTTTTCTTTCATTTTACACAAGCTTTACATTTCTGTCTATCCCCCGGGGAAAAATCTTTTTTCTTTGGGGATTTTGACGCCGGAGGGGGCGGGGCAGAGGGGGAGTTTTCCACATTTCCACACACATCCGCAGGGGCTGCTGTTGCGGCTGAGGCTGTCACTGCCTGTTGGGGATGGAGTTAAGGATGCGTTGAAGGTGCAGTTGCAGCTGCAGCTGTAGTTGTAGTTGGTATACGTCCGTATACGTCCCGATCGGCTGCGGCCGCGGTTTTCCCTTCGGAGAGGCCGGCCCGCTGTTCCCGGAGCTGCTGCCAGCGGCTGCGGATGGCCTGGGTGCTCTGGGCCACCTTGGCCTCGTACCGCGCCCGGTCCCGGTCCAGCCGGGGCTGGATGAAGGCCCAGGCGATGGCCAGCGCCCCCGGCAGCTCCGGCGGGCAGCCCGTCTCCCCGTAGTCCAGGATGGCCTGGAACAGCATGCCCTGTTCCTCCCGGGTCAGGTGATCCAGACAGGGCCTGAGGTCAAAATAGAGCATGACGCCCGGCATGGTTCCCATTATCACATTCCTCCTCAGATTCAGGATACCCCCGGGCCCCCGGGTGGAAAAGTTGCCCGTCCGCGTGCAAAACCGGCGCGAAAAAGGCAAAAAAACGCCCCGGGATCGCTCCCGGGGCGCTGGCAGGGGTGAAATTCAGACGGTGGGGGCGCAGGGGCCTCAGCCCAGGGCGTCCACGGCGGCGGGGAGCTGGTCCGGGTCGCCTACGGCCAGCAGCACGGTGTTGCCCGCCTGGCGGATCACCGCGCCCTCCAGCCGGACCACGGCGGCGGGGGCGTAGCTCTCGCACACGGCGATCTGGCTCTCCACCCGGGCCTGGCAGGCCTCCATGGCGGACTGGGCGGCGGCCTCGTCGGTGAGGACCAGGATGGTGAGCTCGTCGGCGCTCACCGAGGTGTTGGTGGCCATGTAGCACACCCCGTCCTCCACGGTGGCCGCGTCGATGCCGTAGATGGTGAGGATGGCGTCGGTGTTCACCTGGGCCATGGACTCGTCAAAGGCGCCGGAGTCCAGCAGGGTCTGGGCGTTGTCCACGGAATAGGTCTTAGCGGCGTCCTGGTTGCCGCCGCAGGCGCACAGGGCAAAGGCCAGCGCCAGGGCCCCGGCCAGGGCGGCCAGGCGGTTCAGCTTCAGTTTCATGTCTGTCTCTCCTTTTTGCTCACTGTTCCAGGGAGCGGTTGTAGAAGTACCGCTCCGAATCCATAACGTGGGTGCGCAGGTAGTCCACCCACATGGCGTAGCCGCTGGGGACAAAGTGGGCCCCGTCGGAGGCCAGCTCGGCGGGCAGCTGCCCGTCCGCCCCCCGGTAGATGGAGGCGGTGTCCAGCAACACCACCTTCTTCTCCTGGGCCACCCGGATGATGCCCTCGTTGAAGCGGTTGACGTTTTCGTTGTTGATGTAGTAGGCCAGGCCGTTCTCCTGGGCCACGGCGTCATTCACCGGGGGCAGGGTCTGCAGGTAGATGACGGCGTTGGGCTGGGCGGCGATCACCTTGTCCACCAGCTCGGCCATCCCCTTGTCATAGCTCTCGGCGGGGTAGCCCAGCTCGTTGATGCCGATCATGATGTACACCTTGTCGTACTGCTTCTTGGACAGGGTGCCCACCAGGGTGCAGGCCTGCCCGTCCACGTTGAAGACGGCGTACTCCGGGTCGTCGGCGCGGAATACGCTCATCCCCCGGGCCCAGTAGAAGGTACCGTGGGTCAGGCCGCTATACAGCTGCAGCCCCTCGGTGCGGGAGTCGCCCAGAAAGACGGCGTTGTCAAAAAAGCTGTCGTCCGCCACCGGCTCGCTCTCCTCCAGGGGGGTGCCGAACTCGTACAGGGGGAACTGGGGGGTGGGCTCCGCCGTGGCGTCGGGAGTGGGTTCCGGCGCGGCGGGGTCAGAGGGCTGGGCGGTCTGGACGGGGGCGGCGGAGGGGCCGTCCCCCTCCTGGATGACGGTGGGCAGGGCGTCTCCGCCGGAGCAGCCCGCCAGCAGGGACAGGGTCAGGGCCATGGCGGCGGCCAGGGCCGGGAATTTCACATTACGATGCATTTCGACAAAACTTCCTTTCCAAAGTCAATCTACTATACCATTCGACACCGGAAAGGTCAATGACAATTTGGTTACAGAACGAAACGCCGGGAAGGGCGGAACCTTCCCGGCGTTCTTCAGGACAGCAGCGCGAGGATCTCCCCGTAGCTCCCGGCGGTATAGGTGGGCCGGGCGGGGCCGGTGAGGGGCAGATGGGCCGGGTTGTACCAGACGGTGTCCATCCCCGCCAGGTTGCCCCCCAGGATGTCGGTGGCCAGGCCGTCCCCCACCATCACCGCCCGGCTGCGGTCGGTGACGCCCAGGGTGGCGCAGATCCGGTCAAAAAAGGCCCGCTGGGGCTTCTGGGCCCCCAGCTCCAGGGAGATGAACAGGTGGGGGATGTACCGGTCCAGCCCGGTGCGGACATACCGCCCCCGCTGGGCGGCGGGCAGGCCGTTGGTGGCGATGGCCAGGGTGAGGCCCAACCGGCTCAGCGCCCGGCAGAAGTCCTCCGCCCCGGGCAGCAGGTGGGCCTGCTCCCCCAGGGCCAGCTCGTAGCTGCGGTTGACCTGCCGGGGATCGGCCTGTCCCCCGTGGGCCCGCATCAGGGCGGCGAAGCGCTCCGCCGTCAGGAAGTCCTGGTCGATCTCCCCCCGGGCGAAGGCGTCCCACAGCGCGGCGTTGATTTTGGTGTAGTCCCGGAGCACCTGCTCCGACCGGGGCAGGCCGTACCGCTCCAGCACCTGCTCCAGGGCCGCCCGCTCCGAGCGGTGGAAGTCAAAGAGGGTCATGTCCGCGTCCAGCAGCACCACGTCGTACCGGGGCATGGTCACACCCCCTTCCGGCGGGGCCGGTGCTGGATGACCCGCACCGCGGTGGACACCACCAGCGCCCCCAGGGCGATGCACCCGGCGATGCCGAAGGTGCGGATGAAGGTCTCGATGAACAGCTGGGTGTTGCCCTGGATGCCGTAGTCCATGGCCTGGTAGATGGTGAAGCCGGGCACCAGGGGGAAGTAGGACACCACCAGATAGGAGGTGGTGGGGCACTTGCGCAGCCGGGCCATGATCTCCGCGTAGAGGGCCACGGCCACGGCGGCGAAGAGGCTGGGCAGATAGACGGGGTTGCCGGTGACGGCCCGGGTGGCCAGGAACACCGCCCACCCCAGGGCGCCCCCCAGGCAGCACAGAAAGCCGCCCACCCCCTGGACGTTGTAGGGGAAGCAGAAGCCCAGGCAGCCCAGGAAGGCGAACAGGCAGTACAGGGCGGGGGAGTAGTCCACCGTGCCGGGGCTGCCGCCGGACAGGGCCCACAGGTTCAGGCACAGGGCCATGGCCGCGCCGGTGCCCAGGGCGATGGCCCCGGCGGTGAGCACCGCCCGGACAAAGGTGGACAGCCCCGCCAGGATGTCCCCGGTGAGCAGGTCGCTCATGAAGTTGGTGAACACCAGGCCGGGTACCAGCACCATGATGGCGCCGGTGATGGCTGCCTGGATGTTCACCGAGATCCCCAGGGCGGCCAGGGCGTAGGCGGAAAAGGCCAGAACAAAGGCGGAGGCCAGGGTGGCGATGAAGAAGTTGGCCTGGAAGCGGCTGAGCACCACCAGGCACAGGCCGGACAGCAGGCCGGACACCCCGGCCACCAGGGCGTCCTGCCAGCCGCCGGAGAAGAACAGGGCGAAAAACAGCCCCCCGATGAAATAGCCCAGCAGGATGAGGGCCAGGGGGTAGCGGCGCAGGGCGGCGGCCACCCGGTCGGCCCGTAGGGCGATCTCCCCCGGGTCGGCGGGGGGGTTGGCGCACAGCTGCCGGGACAGGGCGTTGTACCCCTCCAGGGCCTCGATGTCGATGCCCTGCACCTCCGCCCGGCGCATCCGGGTGTGGATGCGCCCCGCGTCGTCGGTGACGCTGACGATGAGGCAGTTGGGGATGGCGAACACCTCGCTGTCCACCTGATAGGCGGCGCACAGCCGGTGTACGGTGTCCTCCACCCGGTGGGTCTCCGCCCCGCAGCCCAGCAGGCGGCAGCCCATTTCACAGCAGCCGTCCAGCAGCTGATCGTAGTCCATGCAGGATCCTCCTGTCTGAAAGAGCGTCGGCGGGCCGGCCGTCGCGCCCGGCCCGCCCCCATTATAGCGGCAGCGCCGCGGCAATGCAAGCAGAGATTTCCCGCCCCTTGACAGGCCGGGGCGGCGGGGGGTATCATGGGGAAAAACCACGGGAGGTATGCGGAGTATGACACAGCTGAGGGAGGAGCTTTCCCCCCATGTGGGGCTGACGGCGGACGGGGAACGGGTGCGCATCCTGGACCAGTCCCTGCTGCCCAACCGGGAGGTCTATCTGGAGCTGAGCGGCCTTGCCGAGATGGTGGAGGCCATCCGGGCCCTGCGGGTGCGGGGGGCGCCGGCCATCGGCATCTTTGCCGGGTACGGGGTGTACGTCCTGGCCCGGCAGCTGCCCCGGACGGGGGGTGCCCGGGAGAACCTGGCCGCCCTGTGCCTGCGGGCGGGGGAGCTGTCCGCGGCCCGGCCCACGGCGGTGAACCTGGCCTGGGCGGTGGGGCGGATGCTGGACCGGGCCCGGCGGGAGGCCGGGGGCGGCTGGCCGGCGGTGGTGTCCGCCCTGGAGGAGGAGTGCCTGGCCATCCACCGGGAGGACATCGCCATGTGCCGGGCCATCGCCGAGCACGGGCTGAGCCTGGTGCGGGACGGGGACGGGGTGCTCACCCACTGCAACGCCGGCCCCCTGGCCACCTCCCGGTACGGCACCGCCCTGGGGCCCATCCTGCTGGGCCAGGAGCGGGGGGTGCGTCTGAAGGTGTTCGCCGACGAGACCCGGCCCCTGCTCCAGGGGGCCCGGCTCACCGCCTATGAGCTGAACCGGGCGGGGGTGGACGTCACCCTCATCTGCGACAACATGGCCTCCATGGTGATGAAGAACGGCTGGGTGCAGGCCTGCTTTGTGGGCTGCGACCGGGTGGCCGCCAACGGGGACGCCGCCAACAAGATCGGCACCAGCGGCGTGGCCATCCTGGCCCGGCACTACGGCATCCCCTTCTACGTGCTGGGGCCCACCTCCACCATCGACCTGAACTGCCCCACGGGGAACGACATCCCCATTGAGGAGCGGGACCCGGAGGAGATCCGCACCCTGTGGTACAAGGAGCCCATGGCCCCGGCGGGGGTGCGCTGCTTCAACCCCGCCTTTGACGTCACCGACCACAGCCTCATCGCCGGCATCGTCACCGAGAAGGGGATCTGCCGCCCGCCCTATACCCAGAGCCTGGCAGCCCTGTTTTCAGAGTGAAACAAGTAAAAAAGTGCCCCCTTCCCATGCGGGAAGGGGGCACTTTGCTGTGTGGGGGAAGGGGTTACGGCCGGCGGATGCTCACATTGAGCACCAGGGCCACCACGGCCAGCGCCAGCAGCATGGCAAAGGGGGCGATGTAGCCGCCGGAGTTCTTGAGCAGCAGGCTGGAGGCGGTGGCGATGAAGGAGGCCCCCATCAGGTTGAAGTTCATGACGGAGAAGTTCACCGAGAAGTGCTTGGTGCCGTAGAAGGCGGAGGTGAAGGCGGAGGAGATGGTGGGGCAGGCGCCGTAGGACACGCCGGTGACGCACAGGCCCACGATGCACAGGGGGACGGAGCCGGTGAACACGCTGGCCAGGGTGACGGCGGCGGCCACAATGGCGATGAGGTTGGCCAGCAGCATGGTCTTGCGGCGGCCGATGATGTCAAAGATGGCGCCGATGGCGATGCGGCCCAGGCCGTTGCACACCGACAGGATGCCCACCAGGGTGGTGGCCAGGGCGGCCTCAGCCCCCACGGAGATGGCCAGGTCCCGGGCGAAGCTGATGACGCTGTTGCCCACGGCGGACAGGAACACGATGCAGATGAAAGCCCGCCAGAAGGTGAAGCGGCGGACCATCTGGCCGGGGGTCAGGTCCTGGACGGTAAAGCCCTCGTCCTTGCTCTGCTTCTTGGGCTGGGGCTGGGGCAGGGGGGTGCCGGGGGCGGGCTGGCGCAGGATGAGGCCGGCCAGCAGCAGCACCACCCCCAGGGCGATGCCCAGGATGAGGAAGGTGGTCTGCCAGCCCACGGAAGGGGACTCGATGAGGGCGGAGGACAGGTTGCCCAGCACCAGGGCGGAGGCGCCGAAGCCCATCATCAGCGCGCCGGAGCAGGTGCCCTTCTTGTCGGGGAACCAGGCGCTGACGGTGGAGATCACCACGTTGTAGGCCAGGCCGATGCCGGTGGCGGTGATGACGCCGTAGGAGACATACAGCATGCCCACATTGCCCGTCAGCCGGGAGGTGAGGAAGAAGCCCACAAAGGCCAGCACGGCGGCCAGGATCAGGGAGAGCCGGACCCCCAGCCGCTTGGCCAGCAGGCCGCCCACCACGCCGCCGATGCAGAAGAAGCACATGGTGAGGGTGAAGTTCAGGGCTGTGGCGTCAGCAGCCCAGCCAAAGGCGCTTTCCAGGGGGGCTTTCAGGATGGACCAGGCGTAGATGATGCCGGCGAACAGCATGGCGATCACGCCCACCACCAGATAGAACCACCGGATGGAAAGGTTCTGCGAAGATTTTTCCATCTCAAACAACTCCTCAATCTCAAAATAGAATTCGGCGCCGGAAGACGCCGAAGTACAGCAGGTTACAGATTCAGTATACTATGGGCCGGTGGGGTTGTCCAGCAGAGCGGGAAAAAATCGTCCATTCGCCGGAACCGGCCGGGGGGAGGCGCCGGGATTTTGCGCAGTTTTCTTACATCTTGCAATATATCGCCGGGGCCGGGGGGAGAAAACCTCCCCTCCCGGGTCCGTCCGGGAGGGGAGGGAAGGTCAGGGGAGGGGGCGCTCACAGCTCCATGGTCATCTGGTCGCCGGACAGCCCGTCCTTTTTCAGCATGTTCTCCAGCACCTGCACATCGGAGGTGATGTCCATGGCGTCGTCCTGGAAGAGTTTGTCCAGCTGTTTTTCAAAGCCGGCCACCACCTGGTCCATCATGCCCTCGATGCGCGCCGTGGCGGCGGAGATGTTCTCCCCCTCCACTCCCTGGGCCTCCAGCTGGGCGTAGGCCCGGAGGATCTTCAGGGTGGTGGGCAGGTAGTAGTTCAGGAAGGGGCGCAGCTTGCCCTCCCGGTCGGGGTGGGCCTGCTGGTAGTCCAGGATTTTGGCGGTGATCTCCTCGATGCGGCTGATCTTGGCGCTCATGGCCTCGTCGGGGATGGCGTCGTTGATCTGGCGGATCTCCCGGAGGATGGCGCTCTCCTGCCGCTGGGCCTCCTGGCGGCCCGCCCCCTCCGCCTGGTCCGGTTCCTCCCCGGCGCTCTGGGCGGCCCGGGCCCGGTAGCCCTCGTCGGTGAGGTAGAGCTTGCCCTCCGCCAGGTCCAGGTAGCCGGTGGGGAGGATGCCCTTGGACAGCATCCGCCGCAGGTCCTTGCACAGCTTTTTCACAGACACCCCGAAGGTGGCCGCCATGTGGGCCAGCCCCACCTCCTGGTTGGTGCCGATGTAGAAGAGGTAGTTGAGGTAGCGCTCCTGCCGCTGCCTGCCGCCGATGCCGCACAGCAGCATGGCCAGGCCGCCGGCAAAGAACGCGGCGGCGGCCAGGGCGCCGGTGAGCTCGTCGGCGAAGAAGAAGCCGTAGGACAGGGACTCGAAGAACTCCAGCAGGATGGACACGGCGCCCAGGCCAAAGACGCCCGCCACAATGGCCCCGGCGATGATGAGGCCGGTGCTGCCCTTGTCCTCATCCACCCGCTTGCGCCAGGCGCTGGCCTTGGCTTTGGCCTTGTAGGTCTTGGAGGAGGCGGACTTCTTCTTGCCGGCGGCCTTCTGCCCCTCCGGCTGCCCCTGGGGGGCCTCCCCAGGCTGGGGGCCGGCGGTGGGGCCGGGCTGGGCCCAGGCCTGCTGGGAGCCCTGGCTGAAGTCCTGCTGGGAGCTCTGATTGAAATCCTGGTTGAAGCCCTGGTTGAAATTCTGGTTGAAGTTCTGGTTGAAGTTCTGACCCTGGCCGAAATTCTGCCCCTGGCCGCCCCGGAAGAACTGCTCCGCCTCCTGGCGGAAGCGCTCGGCGGTCTGCCGGTACTGGCGGTAGTAGCTCTGCTTCTCCTGCCGGGTCATCTTGAGGATCTTGGTCACCGCCCAGATGACGGCGATGACCTGGGTGATGCCCAGGGGGATCAGGAAGAGCACGATGATGCCGATCCACTCCCCCCAGCCGCCGCCTTTCCGGGGCGGGGGAGGGCTGTTGAAGTTGTAATTATAATTGTATTCGTAGTGATAGCCCGGGCCGTTCCGGCCGTTGTTCCGGCCGTCGCCGGGGCCGCTGTGCTGGGAGCCAGCCATGGCATACGCCTCCTCCGCTGGGTGACTGTACGCAGTATTATATACGCTTTGGCGGGCGGTGTAAAGGGCGGGGAGGGGGCGGCGGGCAGAATTTCCGGCCCGGGGCGGAAATTGTCGAAAAGGGACAGGGGGGGGCGTCACAGAACTGTAACTATTTTTCATGAAATTGTTCTTGCCGCCCACCATAGAATAGTGGTACAATGGCACAGACGGGGCGAGTGCCCCGAAACAATATCTTGTGTTTTTGAAAGCGCACGCCGCAACATCTGCCCGCAGGGCGAGGTGCGGGCGGCGCCTCCCCCCCGCTGCGGGGGGACAGTCTTTCGGAGGTGTGATATGGAACGAGCGGAACAGAGAAAGAAACTGCCTGTCCCGGCCCTGGTGGGCATCATCGCCGCCGTGGTGGTGATCGCGCTGCTGGCGGCCTACTGCGGTCTGTGCAAGTGGGTGCAGGACAACGGCCGGCTGCTGCCCGGCGCCCAGGCCCAGAACGGCGAGGGCGCCGTGGTGCTGGAGCTGGGTGGCCTGTCCCAGCAGGAGGCGGTGGAGCAGGTGGCGGCCTACATGGACGGCCATCTGGAGCAGCGCACCCTCACCCTGCGCTACGGGGAGGGGAAGAGCGCCCAGCTGTCCGGCAGCCTGCTCTCCAGCGACCCCCAGGCCGCGGTGAACGTGGGCATGGAGGCCAAGGCCGCCCAGCCCTTCCTGAAGCTGGGCCTGCTGTGGCTGGGCCTGGGCAGCGAGCCGGTGGAGCTCTCCCTCAGCGCCTCCTCCTTCACCCCCGAGGGGGAGCAGGAGGCCAAGCGGCTGGTGGAGCGCATCGCCGACGAGCTGTACGTGGCCCCGGTGGACTTTACCTATGAGATCGAGGGGGAGGAGCTGAAGCTCACCACCGGCGTGGACGGCGTGGAGGTGGATACTGAGGCGCTGCTGGAGCAGGTGCGCCAGGCCCTGGCCGCCGGCGAGACCGAGCTGACGGTGGAGACCCAGCCCGCCCCCTCCAAGGAGCTCACCGGCGAGATCCTGGCGGAGCTGGTGTACGTGGAGCCCCAGGCCTCCCAACTCCAGGAGGACGGCACCCTCAGCCCCACCGTGACGGGGGTGAGCCTGGACGCGGAGGAGGCCCAGGCCATCCTGGACGCCACCGCCCCCGGCGAGACCTGCACCATCCCGGTGACCATCACCCAGCCCGAGCTGGACGAGTCCGCCCAGTACCTGTTCCGGGATAAGCTCTCCAGCGTCACCACCCCCCTGGACGGGGTGGCCAGCCGCTCCTACAACGTGGCCCTGGCCGCCTCCTCCTGCAACGGCACGGTGATCATGCCCGGACAGGTGTTCTCCTACCTGGGCACCATCGGCAACCCCTCCACCGAAAACGGCTACAAGATGTCCACCGGCTACTCCAACGGCGAGACGGTGGACATGGTGGGCGGCGGCGTGTGCCAGGTGTCCTCCTGCATCTACTACTGCACGGTGTATGCCAATCTGGAGATCGTCAAGCGGGCGGCCCACGCCTTCACCACCGGCTATATCCCCAACGGCCTGGACGCCACGGTGTACTATCCCAGCCTGGACTACAAGTTCCGCAACAACACCGACTACCCCATCAAGATCGTGGCTGGGGTGAGCGGCAACTACCTCACGGTGTCCTTCTACGGCACCAAGACCGACGACAGCTATGTCACCACCCAGCGCTACACCATTTCCACCACCCCCTGGTCCACGGTGTACAAGCCGGACGCCTCCGTCCCCTTGGGCACCACCAAGGTGAAGACCACCCCCTATACCGGCTATGAGGTGGAGGTGTACCGCTGCGTGTACGACGGCAACGGCAATCTCATCTCCCGCACCTATGAGAACTACAGCAGATACTCCAAGCGGGACAAGGTGATCCTCTTCAACCCGGCGGACGCCGGCAGCCTGGGCCTGGCCCCGGACGGCACGCCGCTGCCCGACGGGCCGGTGGATCCCACGCCTCCCGTGAGCGAGGAGCCCACGCCCCCCGTGAGCACGGAGCCCACCCCGCCGGCCAGTGAGGAGCCCACCACGCCCCCCACCGCGGAGCCCACGCCCCCCGCCAGCGAGCAGCCCACCACTCCGCCCACTGCGGAGCCCACCACCCCGCCCACCGCGGAGCCCACGCCTGCGCCCACCGCGGAGCCTACCACCCCGCCCTCCCAGGAGCAGCCCCCGGCCACCACGGACCCCGATCCGGCGGCCACCACCCAGGGGTGAGCCATGTTCCAAGGTTTTTCCCAGGAGACGGTGGACTTCATGTGGGGCATCCGGTTCAACAACGAGCGCAGCTGGTTTGAGGCCCACAAGGAGAGCTATCAGCGCTGTTTCTACCAGCCCATGAAGGAGCTGGGGGCCCAGCTCCAGGGGGAGATGACCCGCCGCTTCCCCAAGAGCGAGCTGAATGTGAAGGTCTCCCGCATCTACCGGGACGCCCGGCGGCTCTTCGGCCGGGGGCCCTATAAGGACCACCTGTGGCTCTCCCTGTTCCGGTGGGACGAGGGGGAGGAGGGGGCCCGCCCGGTGCTGTGGTTTGAGCTGGCCCCCGACAACTGGAGCTACGGCATGGGCTTCTGGTGCGCCCAGCCGGTGGTGATGGCCAAGCTCCGCGCCCGGATGGACCGGGACCCCAAGCCCATGCTCCGCCTGGCGGGCAAGCTGAACCGGCAGGACGAGTTCTCCCTGGAGGGGCCGGAGTACCGCCGGGCCAAGCCCGCCCCGGATCCCAGGCTGGCGGCCTGGTACAACAAGAAGTCCCTCACCGTGGGCCATGAGGAGCCCCTGAGCGAGCTGCTGTACACCCCGGAGCTGGCCGACAGGCTGGCGGAGGGCTTCACCTTCCTCATGCCCTACTACGACTACTTCTCCACCCTGTGGGCCGACCCGGACCCCCGGGAGGGGCAATGAGCCCCGGAGCGCACGTGAAAACGACTTTGGCCGCGGGCCCCTGAGGGGGGCCCGCGGCCGTGTTTTTGGCGCAAAACCGGCGGGGGAAGGGCCAGAATCCGGAGACGGCGGGCTGGGTTTTTCTTGGTAAAAAGATACAAAAACCTGCCGGAAACGGGGCGGAAAACTGTGGCGGCCATGTGGCGGTTTGCTGATTTGCGGAATAAAATCGAAAACTTTCATGCGCGTTTTCGTTAAAGATGCGGGTTTTACAAACATTTTGCTTTACTGAGGCTCGGACGCTGTGCTATAATGGCCCCCGGCGGTGAGAGCCGCCCGACCATACAGCGAAAGGAGATGCTTTACGTGAAGCTCAACAACATCCACGAAGTCCACAAGTTTCTGGAGGCGGTCAACCGGGCCAAGCGCGTGGTGTGGCTGGAGTCCACCGAGGGGGATAAGCTGAATCTGAAGTCTCAGCTGAGCCAGTATGTGGCCATCGGCGCCCTGCTGAGCAGCCACGGGGTCGATTATGAGCTCTTCTGCGCCTCCAAGGACGACGAGCCGTTGTTCCTGGAGTTCTTCCAAGAGAATCCCGACACCCTGTAATACCGTCCTTCGGACAGAGAGAACGCGGGCCCGGAATTGCTTCCGGGCCCGCGGATTTTTTATACGGTGGCGTGTCTCCCGCCCGGAGGGCGGGAGACACGCTGCGAGAATTTTTTGTTACCCCAGCACCAGCTTGGCGGCGCCGCAGATGCCGGCGTCGTTGCCCAGGGAGGCCAGCTCGAAGCGGGTCTCCTCGGCGGCGGGGAAGGCGTACTTGCGGAAGGCGGCCTGCACCACGTCCAGGATGATCTGGCCGGCGGCGGACACGCCGCCGCCGATGACGAACACGTCGGGGTCGCACACGCAGGACACGCAGGCCAGCGCCCGGCCCATGTCGTCCCCAAAGGTGTTGACGATGTCCATGGCCAGGGCGTCCCCGGCCTTGGCGCAGTCGAACACGTCCTTGGCGGTGACCCGGTCCACGCTGCGCAGGACGGAGGGCTCCTCGTCCCGCTCCAGCCGGCGGACAGCCTGGCGGACGATGCCGGTGGCGGAGGCGTACTGCTCCAGGCAGCCGCGCTTGCCGCAGCCGCAGCTGGCGTCCTCCTCCCGGCGCACCTTGATGTGGCCGATCTCCCCGGCGGCGCCGTGGACGCCGGACAGCAGCTTGCCGCCCAGGATGATGCCGCCGCCCACGCCGGTGCCGATGGTGACGAACACCACGTTGTCAAAGCCGGCGCCGCTGCCCTTCCACATCTCGCCCAGGGCGGCGGCGTTGGCGTCGTTCACCGCCTTCACCGGCAGGCCGCACAGCCGGGACAGCTCCCCGGCCACGTTGCCCCCCCAGCCGTCCAGGTTGACGCAGGGCTTGACGATCCGGTCCTGGAGCACCGCCCCGGGTACCCCCAGGCCGGCGCCGGTGACCTGCTCCGGGGAGATGTCCATCTCCTGGAGCTTGGTCTTCATGGAGGCGGCAATGTCGGACAGGATGTGTTCCCCGTGGTTCTGGGTGCGGGTGGGGATCTCCCACTTGCTCACCAGGGCGCTGTTGTGGCGGAACAGACCCAGCTTGACGGTGGTGCCGCCCAGGTCGATACCGAATACATATTGTTCCATAGCTTACTCCTCAAAGGGTATGACACTGTGGGTTTCGGAAGAGCGCACGGCGGCCTCCATCAGGCGCATCACCCGCAGGGCCTGCTCGCAGGTGACGATCTGGGGGGCGGTGCCGTCGATGGCCTCCACCAGGTTGAGGTACAGCTCGTTGTTGTCGTACTCCACCTTGGGCAGGGGGAGGGTCTCGGTGGAGCTGTCCCCACGGGGGGCCATGGTCTTGGTCAGGCCGGCGCCCGCCAGGATGGGGGTGGCGTCCTTGTCCTCCCAGGAGTGGAGACGGACCATCCGGCCCTGGCACTCCCAGTTGTCGATGACGGCGGTGCCGTCCCGGCCGGCCACATACCACAGGGGCAGGGTGGCGAAGTGGCAGGTGCCCACCTCCATGACGGCGGTGAGGCCGCTCTCAAAGGTGAGGTGGATCTTGAAGCCGTCGTCCACCTCGTCGTTGGTGACGTGGGTGAGGTCGCAGAAAATGTACTTCACCTTCTCCGGCACCATGGCCAGCAGCCGGTCCAGCAGGTGGACGCCCCAGTCCAGCATCATGCCGCCGCCATACTGCTTGTGGGCCCGCCAGTCGCCGGGGATGCCCCGGGAGCCCTGCACCCGGCACTCGATGTTGAACACCGGGCCCACCAGCTGCTCCTCATAGATCTTCTGGACGATGCGGTAGTCCTCGTCCCAGCGGCGGTTCTGCCGGGGGTAGAAGACCTTACCCGTCTCTTTGGCCACCGCCATGACCTCTTCCAGCTCGGCGCTGCCCATCATCACCGGCTTCTCGCACAGCACGTGCTTGCCGGCCCGCATGGCGGCGATGGCCTCCTCCTTGTGGAGGTGGTTGGGGGTGGCGATGAGCACGATGTCTACCTGGGGGTCGGCCAGGATCTGCTCATAGCTGTCGTACACGTGATAACCCCGCTCCCGGGCCCACTGGCAGGCGGCGGGATCGATGTCGTAAATGCCGGACAGGGTGAGGACCTTGTCCACGTCAGAGTCGGTCTCGTGGAGCTTGCCCTCCGGAATGCCGGGGATGCCGGCCCAGATGGGATTGCCGCTGCCCGAGGCGATGGCGTTGGCATGGCCCTTGCCCATGCCGCCGCAGCCCAGAAGCGCGATGTGTTTCATAGTGTGTGTTCCCCTTTCCCTTCAGATGACGAACTGCTCCATGTACTTGGCGCTCAGGCGGATGGAGTCCACGATGCGCTCCTTGCAGCTCTCAAAGGCCTTGTCCTCCACCTCGATGCACACCGGGCCGTTGTAGCCGATGTCGGTGAGGGCGGAGATGTACTTGCCCCAGTCCACATCCCCCAGGCCGGGCAGTTTGGGGCTCATGAAGTCCAGGGGATAGCCCATGACGCCCACCTGGTCCAGGCGGGCGCGGTAGAGCTTGATGTCCTTGACGTGGACGTGGAAGATCTTGTCCTTGAACTCGTAGATGGGCTGGATGTAGTCGATCATCTGCCAGATGAAGTGGCTGGGGTCGTAGTTGATGCCCAGGTTGTCATAGGGCAGGGCCTCGAACACCTTGCGCCAGTTGGCGGGGGAGGTGAACAGGTTCTGGCCGCCGGGCCACTGGTCGGCGCCGAAGAGCATGGGGCAGTTCTCGATGGCCACCTTCACGCCTTTCTCCTTGGCATAGTCCAGGATGGGGGGCCACACGGCCTTCACCAGCTCCAGGTTTTCCTCCACCGTCTTGCGCTGGTCCCGGCCGATGAAGGTGGTGACCATGTTCACCCCCAGCAGGGCGCTCATCTCGATGACGTGGTAGAGGTGCTCCACGGCGGCGGGGCCCTTCTCCGGGTCCAGGGGGTTGGGGTAGAAGGCCAGGGAGGTGATGCCCATGCCGTACTTCTCAAACAGGGCCTTCACCTGGGCGATATACTCCGGGGAGGTGTTGGTCACGTCGATGTGGCTGACGCCGGCGTAGCGGCGCTCAGCTTTGCCGGCGGGCCAGCAGGCCACCTCCACGCAGGAGTAGCCGGCGGCCTTGGCCTCGGCCAGCATGGGCTCCAGGTCCCAGCCGTCCAGAATGGCGGATACCAGTCCAAGTTTCATAGTCGATCTCCTCTCTTGTTACGCGATGGTGACTTCCCGCTCCTTGATGCCCTCCAGCGGGATGGGAATGTAGGCGGTGCGGGTGGCCACGGTGAGCTTGACCTTGTGGGTGCCGGCGGACAGGCCGCCGTCCTGCATCACCCGGACGTACAGGGGCTCGCCGTACTCCCACTTGTAGGTGGTGACGGTCTCCGCCTCCTTCAGGGAGAACCAGTCGGCCTGGTCCACCGAGATCCGGATGTCCTCCACGGGGACGTCCCGGCCGTCCACCGCCACGCGGATGTACTCGATCATGGACAGGGGGATGCCCCGGTAGTAGGTGATGTTGGTCTGCATCTCAAAGCCGGTCACCGCGCCGTTCTCGGTGACGTTGCGGCAGGTGCCGTCGATAAAAACGTTGTTGTCAAACATTGCAAGCTGCCTCCTTAGCCCTGGATTTCTTTCAGGCAGGCCTGGATGTAGGCCTGCTGCATGGCGATCTGCTTCTTCTCCTGCATGGGGTGGCCGGCCAGGGTGAAGCGGTTGCCCTCATACTCGGTGGAGACGTAGCCGTCGTAGTCGTGGTCGTGGAGGTACTGCAGCAGACCCTTGTAGTCCATGGAGTACTCCGGCCCCTCCTCGGTCATCTCGAAGAGCTTGAAGTGGAAGTGCTTGATGTAGGGCATATACTCGTCCAGGGCGGAGAAGGGGTAGTTCTCATAGCCGTCCTGGATGGGGGCCATGAGCCGGTCGTGGTCGGTGAGCTGGGCGTCCACCTCCGGGGGGAACTTGCCGCCGGTCTTGACGAAGGTCTTGTGGTAGTCGCCGCCGTCCTCGGTGAACTGGGCCTCGATGTAGTCGAACAGGGCGGCGGAGCAGCCGATGCTCATCTCGTAGTTGCGCACCACCCGGGGGAAGCGGCGGCAGAAGATGCCGGTGTCGATGACCAGGCCGATGTACTTGGAGTTGAGCCGCTTCATCTCGTGGATGAACTCCACGGTGCGTGGCTCGTCAAAGGCCATGCCGGCGTGCACCTCCAGGGCCACGGCCACGTCGTACTTCTCGCAGTAGGGCAGCAGGGGCTCCAGCACCCAGTAGGGCACCATGGACACCAGGCGCACCAGGTGCAGGCCCATCCTGTTGGCCAGCTCCAGCTCCTTCACCAGCAGGTCCACGCACTCCCGGTGGGTGAGGGTGCGGTTTTTGTACAGGTTGGTGTTCAGGAAGATGTCGGCGATGACGGGCTTCAGGCCGGTCTCCTTCAGGTAGCGGTGCCACTTGTCCAGCTCCTCCTGGGAGGCGTCAGGGGTGTTCTTGATCATCTGGTCGGGGAGGATCTCCACGCCCTCGGCGCCGGTCTCCTTCACAAACTGCATGCACTGCTCCAGGTCCATGCGGTGGTTGAGATATTCATCCTGCAGGCTGTACAGGCTCACGCAGGTCTTGATTCTGCTCATTGACGGTTCCTCCTTACACAGTTGGGAATAGGGGGACAGGGTCAGACCGGAACGGCCTGACCCTGCCAGGGATATGATCAGGCCAGAACGACCTCTTTGCCGGTCTCGGCGGACTGGTAGATGGCCTCCAGGATCTGGGTGACCTTGAAGGCCTGCTCGGGCTTGACCAGGGGCTGGGTGTTGTTGAGGATGGCGTCCAGCCACTGGCGGGCCTCGGCCAGGCCGGGCTCCTCGCCCAGGCCGCCCTCGAAGTAGGCCACGTTGCCCGCGCCGCAGATCTCCTCGTCGGTGAGCAGGCCGTTGTGGCCCCGGTTGATGATGAGCTTGTTGGCCTCATAGCTCATGCCGGAGTACACCTCGGCGCCGGCCTTGGTGCCGCACAGGGTGGTGGACGCCTCCCGGGACTCCCGCAGGTTGATGGCCCAGGCGGCCTCCAGCTGGATGGCGGCGCCGTTCTTGAACTTGATCATGCCGAAGGCGGAGTCCTCCACCTCGTAGGTCTCGGGATCCCAGGGGCCGAACATGTTGCCCTCCACCGCCTGGGGCAGGTGGCCCAGCTTGTAGAAGACGGAACCGGTGACGGACACGGGCTCATAGTTGTCCATCATCCACAGGGTCAGGTCCAGGGCGTGGGTGCCGATGTCGATGAGGGGGCCGCCGCCCTGCAGGGCCTTGTTGGGGAACACGCCCCAGGTGGGGACGGCGCGGCGGCGGATGGCGTGGGCCTTGCCGAAGTAGATCTCGCCCAGCTCGCCGGCCTCACAGGTCTTGTGGAGCATCTGGATCTCGGGGCGGAAGCGGTTCTGGTAGCCGATGGTGAACTGCTTGCCGCTCTTCTTCCAGGCGTCGATCATCTTCTGGGCGTCGGCGCTGGTGTGGGCCATGGGCTTCTCGCACATGACGTGCTTGCCGGCGGCGAAGGCGTCCACGGTGATGGGGCAGTGGGCCACGTTGGGGGTGAGCACGTGCACCACGTCGATGGACTTGTCCTCCAGCAGCTTGTGGTAGTCGGTGTACACCTTGGCGCCGGGGGCGCCGTACTGGGCGGCGGCCTTCTCGGCCCGCTCGGGGACGATGTCGCAGAAGGCGACCAGCTCGCACTTGTCAGACAGCTTGGACAGGGCGGGCATGTGCTTGTTGTTGGCGATGCCGCCGCAGCCGATGAGACCGATTTTCAGCTTTTCCATGGTATGACCTCCATAATAAGTGATAGTTCCTGGCTTCCGCAGGATAGACTGCGCCATTTACTGACTCTACCATACCATGATCTGCCGCGGCCCGGCACCCGAATTCCTGCCCGCTTTTCCCTGAAAAATCACCTTTCCGCCGGGGAGAAACAAGGGGGGTGGATCAGCGGGACAAAAAATATACAGTTTTTTTTGTCCGGCCCGGACCGGACGGGGGAAAGGGCTCACAGCTCCCGGAGCAGGAGGAGGAATTTCACCTCGTGGGGGAGCATCTGGACGTTAAGGTGGAGGACGCCGTCCTCCAGCAGATGGTGGCGCACCACCCGCTGGGGGTGGACGATATCCTGGAGGTACTGGATGTCCTGGGGCTGGAGGTTGTCCAGGATGCCGTAGTGGAGCCACTCGTCGAACAGGCTGCCGTTCTCCCGGTTCAGGGTGGTGATGACCAGCTTGTACCGCCCGGGGAGCAGGCCGTTGAGGGTGATGCTGATGTCCCGGGTGGCGGCGTCCTTGAACACCGAGTAGGCGTTGTCGCAGGTGACGTCCTCCCCGTTGGTCAGGCAGTACAGGTCGGTGAAGTGGGCGTGGTTGAACAGCAGGATATTATAGGTGTTGATGGCGTTGGTGGTAACCAGCATGTTGCCCGCCCGCTGGATGAGCAGGGTGTTCATGCGGTGCAGCCGCTTGAGCACCGTGAAGCCGGGCTTTTTCAGCCCGTCCTTGGACAGGATGCCAGTGCCGCCGAAGAGGATGCGGGTGGTGTCCTTGTACTCGGTGTCCACGTCGGACAGCTGCCAGTAGCCGATGAGGTCGGCCAGGCCGATGAGGTCCACGGTGTTTTTCACGAAGAAGGTGGCCTGGTAGCAGCTGTCGTTCACGTGGTTGCGGGTGCGGATGTCGGGGCTGAGCACCGTCACCCAGATGGGCACCGGGCCGCAGATGTCCTGCACCTGCCGGCGGATGCTGGCCACCCGGTCCCGGATGTAGTCCGGGTGGGCGGAGATGACGTAGGGCGCGGGCGCCCCCTCGTCCAGGGTGGGCTCGTAGGGGACGGCGCACAGGGAGAAGAAATCCGGGGTGATGCCCCGCTGGTGCAGCAGGGCGGCCACCTGGGTGATATAGGCGTCGTCCTTGGCGATGTGCTGCTCCGGCCCGCCGATGGGCATGTTGGGCAGCCAGGCCTTGAGCATGGTGTAGGCCTGGGCGAAGCGGTGGACGAACTGCTCCGGGGTCTCCAGGAAGTTCAGGTCCTCGTCGTGGGACACGCACAGCTCCACCCCCCACTTCTCCACCTCGCCGGCGCCGAAGGTGTTGATGCAGTGGCGGATGAGGGCGGACACCTTCTGGGTGGACTGCCCGTCGTCGGGGATGACGCGCAGCTTGTCCCCCCGGTACAGGGAGCCGGACCGGGCCACCAGGATGTCCGAGTCGGCGGCGTAGGACAGGTCCAGGAAGGGCACCAGGTTGAAGGAGAGCAGCAGCTCCATGGCCCGGTCGAAATAGGAGAAGTTGTACTGCCCGTCGGGCAGGGAGGGGATGGAGGCCTCGGACAGCACCCCCTCCACCCGGGCGTAGTGGAAGCCGATCTCGTCCTGGAGGAGGAAGAGCTGGGAGCGGATGTTGACGTTGTTCAGGCTCCGGAGGGTGCCCACGTTGATCATGGCCTTCCAGATGGGGCGGATGGGCCGGAAGTCGGACACGTCCCGCACCGTGTACTCCAGCTGGTCCGGGAAGTGGTAGATGCCCAGGGATTTGGGTTTTTCCGGCCCGGCCAGCAGCTCCAGGCTGTCCCGGACGTTCTGGTAATCCACCTTGTCATAGGCGGTGGGGGCGTCCGCCGCGGTATCCTCCTGGGACAGGGAGCGGCGGAACTCGTTGGGGGACATGTTGTAGGCCCGACGGATGGCGGTGCTCAGGGCGCTGACGTTGGGAAAGCCGTTGTTGTAGGCGATGGTGGTGATGGTCTCGTCGGTGACGCGCATATCCTCCACCGCGTGGCGCAGGCGCACCTCCTCCAGATAGGACTTGAAGTTGGTGCCGATGATCTTCTTGAACAGCCGGGAGAGGTAGGTGGGGGAGAGGTAGGTGGCCTCGGACAGGTCATCCAGCCGGATGTCGTGCATATAATTGCTCTCGATATAGGAGATGATCTGTCGGCCCCGCAGGGCGTGGTTCTGGCTCTCGGACAGCTCGGGGCCGCCGGGGACGAAGTGCAGGGTATTCAGATAATAAAGGAGGGAGTAGCAGATCTCCAGCTCCCGCAGCTGCCGGCACTCCCCCTGCTCGAAGTGGGTCAGGGCCAGGTGGGAGAGCATCTGGCGCAGGGGGGAGTAGTCCCGCTGGTCGTCCTGGGCGGAATTGCACACCAGTTGGCCGAAGCGCCCGCTGGAGCCCTGCATGAAGAAGTCGTAGTCCATGAGGACGATCATCAGCAGGTTGCTGCCGTGGCCGGTGATGTCAAAGGGAGTGTCCGGCTCCACCAGCATCAGGCCGTAGTCGTTGAGGTAGCAGGCCTGGCCGCCGGACTGGACCTGCACCTCGCCGCTGAGGATCATCAGGAAGCAGGCCTCCCGGTGCTGCCGGCTGATGCAGCCCTGGGCGGACAGGATGGAGATATCCTTGATGGGGGGATGGGTGGACAGGTAGGCCATAGACGGGCACCTCCGGAAAGAAGTACCTTGATTTTACCATTTGCCCTGCAAGAAATCAACATAGTTTTTTGTCCTTTCCGGGAGGGGCTCCCGGCGGATGACGGGAGATGCCGGGGAAAAACTAAAAAATCGCAACAAAAGCTACAAATATTCAATAGAAAAATGCCACGCAAAGTTTTAGGCTAATAATAGCGTGAGCAACGATTCATGCCGGGCGGAACGGCCGGCGGCGGTCCGGGGAAAGGGAGATCCCCGGCTGGCCGGAGGCGGGCCGCGCGGCGGAGAGGAGGCGTTTCCTACGGAACTTGAGTTGAAGCACATAACCAAGACGTACCCCGGCGTTGTCGCCCTGGACGATGTGTCCCTTTCCTTCCGGGAAGGAGAGGTACACGCCCTGGTGGGGGAGAACGGCGCGGGAAAGTCCACCCTGATCAAGACCATCGCGGGTGCCATCCGCCCGGATTCAGGGGAGATCTGCATCGATGGCAAGAGCTATTCCCACATGACCCCCGCCCAGTCCCTGGAGCTGGGCATCTCCGTGGTGTACCAGGAGATGATCCAGATGGAGGCCATGACGGTGATGGACAACATCTTCATGGGCATGAAGGACTCCAAGGGGCCCTTTGTGGACGACCGGGCCCGGTACAAGCGGGCCCAGGAGCTGCTGGGGTATTTCAACTGCCACGTGTCTCCCAAGACCCTCATCCGGGACCTGTCCATGGCCAACCGGCAGATCGTGGAGATCGCCAAGGCGGTGGCCAAGAACGCCAAGGTGGTCATCATGGACGAGCCCACCGCCTCCATCACGGTGGAGGAGCAGAAGAACCTGTTCGGGGTGGTGCGCTACCTGAAGGAGCGGGGGGTCACCATCATCTACATCTCCCACCGGCTGGAGGAGCTGTTTGAGATCTGCGACCGGATCTCCGTGCTCCGGGACGGCCAGTACGTCACCACCGTGGACATCGGTGAGACCGACAAGCACCACCTGGTCAGCCTCATGGTGGGCCGGGAGCTGTCCGAGAAGTATCCCACCAAGCCCCCCTGCGGCAGCGAGGTGGTGCTCAAGACCGAGCACCTGTCTGGCAACGGCCTGGAGGACATCAACATCGAGCTGCACCAGGGCGAGATCCTGGGCTTTGCCGGCCTGGTGGGCGCCGGGCGCACCGAGCTGATGCACCTGATCTACGGCGCGGCCCACCGCACCGGCGGCAAGGTCTGGCTGAAGGGGAAGGAAGTCCACTTCCACACCCCCGCCGACGGGCTGAAGGCCGGCATCGGCCTCATTCCCGAGGACCGGAAGTACCAGGGCTGCTTCCTGGAGAAGCCGCTGTTCTGGAACATCTCCATCTCCAACATCGACACCCTCAGCCACGGCACCTTCGTCAACCACAAGGCGGAGATGGCCCAGGCGGAGGACTACAAGCAGAAGATGCGCATCAAGGCCCCCACCATGACCCAGCTGGCCCTGTCCCTGTCCGGCGGCAACCAGCAGAAGGTGGTCATCGCCAAGGCCATGGCCAGCCTCCCGGACATCCTGATCTTCGATGAGCCCACCCGGGGCATCGACGTGGGCGCCCGGCAGGAGATCTACCAGATGATGATCGAACTGACCCAGCAGGGCAAGTCCATTCTCATGGTGTCCTCCGACATGGAGGAGCTGTTGGGCATGTCCGAGCGGATCGTGGTTCTGTATGAAGGACATCAGACCGGCGTGCTCCAGCGGGACGAGTTCTCCCAGGAGCGGGTCATGACCCTGGCGTCCGGACTTTGAGAGGTGTGTGAGATTTATGGAAAAACTTTCTGTACATAAGCCTGAGGCGGCGGCCGGGAAGAGATCCTTCGGAAAGATCTTCTCCGACCTGTCCATGCCCATTCTGCTGGTGATCCTGTTGATTGTGTTCACCATCCTGTCCAAGAACTTCTTCAGCCCCACCAACCTGGTGAACATCCTGATGCAGAACGCCCACGCCGCGGTGTGCGCCTGCGGCATCATGATGATCATGGTCAGCGGCGGCTGCGACCTGTCCATTGGCTATCAGATGTCCGTGTCCGCCGTGCTGGTGGCCAAGCTGCTCAGCGAGGGCACCCTGGGCGTGGTTCCCGCCATGATCCTGGCCATCGTGCTGTGCATGGCGCTGGGCGCCTTCAACGGCATCATGGGCATCGTGCTCAAGAGCCACACCATGATCGTCACCCTGGCCACCATGTCCATCTTCCAGGGCATTTCCTACCTGATCAGCGGCTCGCGCACCTACCACGGCCTGCCCCAGTCCTACATGTTCCTGGGCCAGGGCCGGATCTTCGGCGTCATCCCTGTGAACGTGGTCATCATGCTGGTCATCGTGGTCATCATGGCCGTCATCATGGGCAAGACCTCCATCGGCCGTAAGATCTACGCCGCCGGCGACAACCCCGAGGCCGCCCGCCTGGCCGGCCTGAACGTGAAGAAGATCAAGATCCTGGTGTTCACCTTCGCCGGTCTGCTGGTGGGCATCGCCGCCATCCTCATGTCCGCCCGCTCCGGCTCCGCCGACTCCGGCACCAGCGGCCCCGGCATCGAGTTCGACGGCATCACCGCCGGCGTGCTGGCCGGCGTGGCCCTGAAGGGCGGCGAGGGCACCCTGTGGAAGGTCATCGTGGCCGTGTATGTCCTGGGCGTGCTGTCCAACGGCATGCAGATCATCGGCCTGGGCACCTATCCCCAGTACATCGCCAAGGGCCTGATCATGCTGCTCTCCCTGTACATGAGCAACCGCAACGCCCAGAGCGCGTAACGTCCCGTGTGATGATCCCGCGGGAGCGGGTTCATTATAAGAAGCAAGAGCACGAAACATTACAAGGAGGAAAGAACATGAAGAAAATCATTGCACTGCTGCTGGCCCTGATGATGTGCCTGGGTCTGGCCGCCTGCGGCCAGCCTTCCGGCGACAACAGCCAGACTCCCGCCACCGACCCCGGCACCGACGCCACCGAGCCCGCCGATCCCGACACCTCTGAGCCCGCCGGCGACGGCGAGAAGCCCAGCGTTGGCTTCGTCACCTTCATGACCAGCGGCGAGTTCTTCCAGTCCCTGGCCGACACCTATGTGACCACCATGGAGGCCGAGGGCTGGGACGCCTACTATGTGGACGGCCAGACCAACCCCAGCGTCCAGATGGAGGCCGCTGAGAACTACATCTCCATGGGCGTGGACGTGCTGGTCATCTGGTCCGTTTCCCCCGAGTCCATGACCACCGTCATCGAGCAGGCCATGGCCCAGGGCATCAAGGTCATCGCCTTCGTGGCCCAGACCGAGGTGTATGACGCCGTGATGCTCTCCGACGACGCCGTGCTGGCCGGCAACCTGGCCAAGCTGGCCGCCCAGTGGATCGACACCACCTTTGCCGACGCTGAGGACCACTCCGTGCCCGTGGCCGTGTACACCTGCCGCGCCGCCAACACCGGCGTGATCCAGGGCGACGTGCTGCTGAAGATCGAGGAGTACTCCACCAAGGCCAAGCTCGTCAAGGAAGTGGAGTGCGCCGACGAGTCCGCTACCACCGGCCAGACCACCGCTGAGAACCTGTACGTCACCAACCCCGAGATCAAGGTGTTCCTCACCGCCCACAACGGCCTGGCCCAGGGCATCAACAACTACTTCACCTCCATGAACTCCCCCGTCACTGACTACAGCGACATGGGCATCTTCTGCATCAACGGCGACACCGCCACCGCCGAGGCCATCCAGGCCTCCAAGGACGGCGCTTCCCCCCTGCGGGGCACCGTGCTCACCGGCAGCGTGCAGGACACCGCCAACGAGCTGCGCGACGTGATCATCGGCCTGCATGACGGCACCATCAAGAGCGGCCACGTGCAGAACGCCACCACTCTGTTCGTCAACGCCGACACCGTGGACGAGTACCTGGAGACCGGCAAGACCTCCCTCACCGCGGAGGACTTCGAGTAAGCTCTCACCCACAAAACACAAGCGGCCTGACCGCTGAAACAGGGGGGCGCGCGCCGGACAGCGCGCGCCCCCCGCGCTGCACAGCAAACTGCCTTTGCTGTGCTGAGCCTGGGAAAAGATGGAACACACTGCGTTTCCCGGGCTGAGTACAGGAAACGCGCAAGTAAGAGAGGCGAATTGAAATGGAAAAGAAAAAGATTCTGGGACTGTCCTTCGGCCGGAAGATGAGCAACACCGAAGTGATGGTCAAGCATGCCCTGATGGCCTGCCAGGAGGCGGGGCACGACGTCCGGTTCATCCGGGTGAACGACCTGGACATCAAGGACTGCACCGGCTGCATCGCCTGTGTGGTGGGCATGATCATGGGCAAGAAGGGCGGCTGTGTGCTGAAGGATGACTTCCACATCCTGGACGAGGCCCTCATGGAGTGCGACGGCCTCATCTTCGGTTGCCCCACCTTTGAGATGACCCCCACCGGCACCTTCAAGACGGTGTGCGACCGCATCGGGCCCTCCCACGACATCAGCTTCCGCAAGGTGGCCATTGAGGAGGGGCTGGCCGCGGGCAAGTCCCCCGAGGAGCTGCCCGACCAGCGCTGCCTGAAGCCCCGGGTGGGCGCCTTCTTCTCCGTGGGCGGCGCCATGACCAAGAACTGGCTGTCCTTCATGCTGCCTACCATGTACTGCATGACCATGTCCATGGGCGTGGACATTGTGGATACCTATGAGTACTTCGGCGCCATGGCCTACAACCACGTGGTGGGCAATCAGCCGGTGATGGACCGTATGTGGGAGATGGGCAAGCATGTGGCCGAGGCGGTGGTGTGCGACGATGAGGAGGAGCGCCGCCGCTGGCGGGGCGACCACGAGGGCGTGTGCCCCGTGTGCCACTGCGACCTGCTCACCGTGGCCGAGGACGGCAAGTCCATCGAGTGCCCCGTGTGCGGCACCTACGGCACCTTCTCTGTGGAGGACGGCAAGCTGAAGGCCCACTTCACCAAAGAGCAGCAGGCCCGCTCCCGGCTGTACTACGCTGGCAAGCTGGAGCACTCCACCGAGATCAAGACCTGCGCCGCCCCTCCGGGACAGATCCCGGACCTGCAGGAGCGGCTCAAGCCCTACCGCTGGGAGTGAACAACGCTCCCTTTTCCCTGGCAGATCCCGCGCTGGATGGCGGCGCGGTGTTGATATCTGCATGCCTCCTTGATCTGGCCCAAGCGCACCGTCCCTATGCCTCGGGGCGGTGCGCTTGGGCTGTTTTCCGGGGATTTTGACAGCGCGGGAGAGAAGGGAAATTGACAAGCGGGGAAAAACCGGGTACACTGGAGTCCAAGGGGCGCGGCCCCGCCATCATCAGGCTCAGACGGAGGTGCAGCCGCTATGGCCACATTGCGTACATTCACCTTTCCCTCCAGCGACGGCCGCCACACCTGCCACGGCTCCTGCTGGCAGCCCGCCCGGGACCTGCCCCGGGGTGTGGTGCAGATCGTCCACGGGGTGGCGGAGCATATGGGGCGGTATGACTGGTTTGCCCGCTTCCTGGCCGGCCATGGCTACGCCGTGTGCGGCGCGGACCACCTGGGCCACGGCAGGACGGGGGCGGAGGACGGGAAGTTCGGATACTTCGGCCCCAGAAGGGGCTGGGAGCTGGTGACGCGGGATGTGCGCCGGCTGCGCCTGATGGCGGGGGACCGGTTTCCCGGGGTGCCCTATTTCCTGCTGGGCCACTCCATGGGCTCCTTCCTCACCCGCACCTATCTGTGCCGCTATCCCGGCACGGTGGACGGGGCCATCCTGTCCGGCACCGGGCAGGAGAGCGCCCTGCTGGTGGGGGCGGGCAAGGCCCTGGCTAACCTCATCGCCCACATCCGGGGGCCGGAGGCGGTGAGCCCCCTGGTGAACGAGCTGTCCCTGGGCTCCTACAACAAGCAGTTCAGGCCCAACCGCACCGGCGCCGACTGGATCAGCCGGGACGAGAAGGTGGTGGACGCCTATCTCCGGGACCCCTGGTGTACCTTCACCCCCACGGTGGGGATGTTCCGGGACATGCTGGGCGGGCTGCAGTACATCGCCAGCCCCGCCGCCCTGGCCCAGATGGACCCCGACACCCCGGTGTACCTGTTCTCCGGGGACCAGGACCCGGTGGGGGGCAATGGCGCGGGGGTCAGGAAGGTCTACGGCTATTTTGAAAAGCAGGGGACCAGGGATCTGACCATGAAGCTCTATCCCGGCGGCCGGCACGAGATGCTCAACGAGCTGAACCGGGAGGAAGTATATGCCGACGTGCTGGCCTGGCTGGACCGGCACAACTGAGAGGAGGGAGGACGCATGCCGGACTATCGGACGATGGAGGCGGTGGACTGGGCGGTGCTGGCGGGCATCATCGCGGTGTGCCTGTTTATCGCCTATATTCTCGCCTTCCGCCCCATGATCCCCTGGCGCTCCACCCAGCGCTGGCGGGCGCCGGGCCAGAAGGAGGAGGACCTGGGGGAGCCCACCAAGAGCTTTCGCACCACCTGCAGGGTATTTGCGGTGGCGGTGCTGATCCTGGGGGCCCTGTGTGTCATCCAGCCCTTCATGCCCCTGATCCGGGGGAGCTGAGGGAAGAAAAACAGCGGGTCTCCTCCCGGTGGAAGGAGATCCGCTGTTTTGATTCAGCGCTCAGGCTCTGGCCCGCCTGCGGCGCAGGAAGTCGAACTTGGTCTCGGAGCACACCACCGCCACAAAGATGAGGGCGAAGCCCAGGTACATGAAAGGGGTGGGGGACTCCCCGGCGAAGGCCACGGAAAAGGCCACGCCGAAGGGGGCCTCCAGGGCCAGCAGCACCGCGGCGGAGGAGGGGCTGGTGTACTTCTGGCCCACGTTCTGGAACAGCAGGGCCAGGCTGGTGGCGGCCACGGCCAGGTAGAGCAGCACCAGCCAGGCCCGGCCGGGCAGCCCATCCGCCGGGATGCCGTGGGTGAAGGCGGTGCCCACCCAGCAGCACAGGGCGGTGGAGGCGAACTGGATGACGGTGAGCAGGAAGATGTCCCGCCCCTGGGAGAACTTGGACACCGCGATGATGTGGCAGGCGTAGAGGAAGCCGCCGCACAGGGTCATCCCGTCCCCCCAGCTCAGGGCCAGCCCCCCGTCCCAGGACACCAGGCCGATGCCGGCGATGCACAGCAGGGCGGCCAGCACGTGGAACCGGTCGGGGCGGCGGCGGTCCACCAGCCAGTAGAGGAAGGGGACAATGACGCAGTACACCGCGGTGAAAAAGGCGTTTTTCCCCGGGGTGGTGCCCATGAGGCCGTAATTCTGCACCGCGTAGGCCCCGAAGAGGAGCACGCCCATCACCCCGCCCCGCCACCAGTAGGAGCGGTCGATGCCCTTCCACTTCTTCCAGAACACCAGGGCCAGCAGGACGGCGGCGAAGGTGAAGCGGAAGGCCAGCAGGAACATGAGTTCCACGTCGTCCAGGGTGTCCTTCAGGATGAAGAAGGTGGAGCCCCAGATGAGGGTGGCCACCACAATGAGGGGCCGGGCGATTTTTTTCAGAAAGGCTTCGTTCACAGTGAATCAACTCCGGGATGGGGAAAGCGAAGGGGAGAGAGAAATGCTTCCGCGGGAATTTTTTGACCGGGACACCCTGACGGTGGCCCGGGAGCTGGTGGGCAAATATCTGGTGCGGCGGTATGAGGGGGTCACCCTGGCGGTGCGCCTGACCGAGACGGAGGCCTACATCGGACGGATGGACAAGGCCTGCCACGCCTGGAACTACCGGCGCACCCCCCGCACCCAGACCCTGTTCGCCCCGCCGGGCACCGCCTATGTCTACCTGATCTACGGCCTGCACTGCTGCCTCAATCTGGTGACCGAGGGGGAGGGCGAGCCGGCGGCGGTGCTGCTCCGGGGCGCTGTGCCCAGGTACAACAGTGCTATCATAGCAGAAAATCGCTTCGGACGCAAGGAGGAAGCGCTCACGCCATACCAGCGCAACAACCTGCTCAACGGCCCGGGCAAGCTGTGCGCCGGGCTGCGCGTCGGCCGGGCGCTCAACGGCCTTGGCTGGGGCAGCGGGGAGCTGTTTGTCTGCGCCTCCCTGGCAGAGGCGGGGCTGCCGGACTGGCCGGGGGACGAGGCCCCCCTCACCGTCCGCGCCGGCAAGCGCATCGGCATTGACTATGCGGAAGAGGCGGCGGACTTTCCCTGGCGCTTCTATGTGGAGACAGAAAGAAAATAGAATACAAAGCAAAATCGTTCCGGGAGGTTCTCGCCACCCGGAACGATTTTTAATGGGACGTTGTGTTCAGTTCCTCGGCCAGCCGGGCCACCTCCTCCGGGGTGTACAGGGCGTTGAGCACCACCAGCAGGGCCTTGGCCCCCAGGTGCTGGGGCAGCTCCAGCCGGCGCAGCAGGGCGGCCCGCCGGGCCGCCGCGTCCGGCGTGCCGTTGAGGCCCAGGGCGAACAGGTCCGCCGGGGTGAGCTCCCCCCGGGGGGCGGGGGAGGACTCCCCCTCCACCGTGGCCCCGGCCCGGAGCAGGGCCTGGCACAGCACGTCCGGCGGCATGCCCTCCACCCCCAGCTTGCCCTCTTTTCCCGGGGCGCGCTTGCGCCGCTCCTTGCCGTACACGTCGGGGATGTAGGCGTGCTTCACCTGGGACGGGGGGATGGCCCCCTTGAGGAAGTTGCGGATGACGAAGCCCGCCCCGTCGGAGTCGGTGAGGACGATGAGCCCCCGCTGGGCGGCCAGCCGCCGCAGCAGGGTGAGCTGTTCCCCGTTTTTGAACACGCCGAAGCCGGAGGTCTCCAAAATGACCGCGTTCACCACCTGGGACAGGGCGTTTTTGTCGTACCGGCCCTCCACCACGATGGCCTCCCGGATTTTCAGCATGGGATGGCCCTCCTTCCCGCCGCCAGCTCCATGAGCAGGCCGGTGAGGGTCTCCCGCTCCTGGCCGTAGTTGGCCTTGAGCTGAAGGTCGGTTTGGCTGCACCGCAGCACGGCGTGGCGGCACCAGGCCAGGGAGAAGCCCCGGGCGGCGTCCAGCAGCTTGTCGGCGGGGTAGGGGTTTTTCAGGTTCCACAGGGCCATGAAGTCCTGACGGCTCTTGCCCCGGTCCAGGTACAGCCGGGCGGTGTACAGCTGGCGGAAGTACTTGCCCATGACGGACAGGATCATGATGGGGGACTCCTGGCTGTGGAGCAGGTCGGCCAGCACGGCGGCGGCCTTGTTGAAGTTTTTCCGGGCGATGGCGTCGGTCATCTGAAAGACGATGGCGTCCATCAGGGGGATGGCCACCGCGTCGATGTCCGCCCGGGTGACCCGCTCCCCCGGGGCGTAGGCGGCGATCTTGTCGATCTCGCTGGCCAGGTTGGTCATGAGCTCCCCGCACAGGAAGGTGAGATACCGGGCGTCCTCCCCGGCGATGGTGTGGCCGGTGGCCTTGAAGTGGCGGGCGATCCAGTTGAGCAGGTCGCTCTGCTCCTGGCGGCGGAAGTCCACCGTCAGGCCGTGGGCCTTGAGGGCGGCGGCCAGCTTGGAGCGGCCGTCCGCCTTATAGGCCAGCAGGTCGTAGACAAACACCAGGCAGCAGTAGTCGGGCAGGTCGGAGAACAGCTGCGCCAGGGCCTCCCGGCCCTTTTCCCCCTGGCCGTACAGGTCGAAGTCGGTGACCAGCACCAGGGTGCGCTGGCTCATCATGGGCAGGCAGTCCACCGCCTGCTGGATCCACTCCACCGAGCAGTCCTTGCCCTGGGCGGTGTGGAGGTTGAAGTCCTCCAGCCCCTGGGGGAGGAGCAGGGCTTTGAGCTGGTTCACATAGTGGTCCCGGAGGTAGACCTCCTCCCCGTGGAAGAGGTAGAGCCGGCCGGGCTGGCCCTCCCGCAGCTGGGCCTTCAGGGTGTCCAGGCCGGAGGGGGCCTGGGCGGTCTTGGATTTGGATCTGGATCTGGGCGGCATGGCCGCTCCCTCCTTACTGTATGGAATCTCAGGCGACGGACACCTGGCCGTCCTGGACGGTGACGGTCACCGGACCGTCCTGGTCGGTGCGCCAGACTTGGGCCCCGGCCTGCTCCAGGCGCTCCAGGGTGTCCGGCGCGGGGTGGCCGTAGGAGTTGTGGCCCACCGAGATGACGGCCAGCTCCGGCCGGGTCCGGTCCAGGAACCAGGCGTCGGTGGAGCCGGCGGAGCCGTGGTGGCCCACCAGGAGCAGCTCCAGGTCAGGGATGGGCTGGTACTTGACCAGCATCCGCTCCACAAAGGCGTCGGCATCCCCGGTGACCAGGGCGTCAAAGTCCCCGGCGGAGCACAGGACAAACAGGCCCTCCTCGTTGGAGGTGCCCTGGCCCATGGGCGGGAACAGGGTGAGGGTA
Source organism: uncultured Oscillospiraceae bacterium (assembly GCA_944385465.1). Taxonomy (GTDB): domain Bacteria; phylum Bacillota; class Clostridia; order Oscillospirales; family Oscillospiraceae; genus Enterenecus. The sequence goes on from CALWXH010000015.1 coordinate 32,479, forward strand.
GCCTGCCCCAGCTTGCAGGTGAGGACCTCCTCCATCAAGGTGAGGGCGGCCCCCTCCGCCTCCGCCAGGGCCTGCAGCCGGGCGAGCTGTTCCGGGTGGGTGTCCGTCCGGGGGAGGATCACTTCTTCGATGTCCAGGCGCTGGAACAGCTGGGCCACGCCGTTGAAGTGGTCGTCGTCCAGGTGGGTGAGCACCAGTAGGTCCAGGTCCGTCCGGCCCAGGGCGGCCAGCCGGTCGGCGGCCACATCCCCGGGGTTGTCCGAGCCGCTGCCCCCACAGTCCACCAGGGTGGACTGCCCGCCGGAGAGAAACAGGGTGGAGGCGCCCTGGCCCACGTTCAGGGCGGTGACGGTGAGATCGGCGCGCTGGACGCGCCAGGCGTTGAGCCCGATGGCGGCGGCCAGCAGCAGGGCCAGGGAGAGCACCGCCGCCCCCAGCCGCAAAAGCTTGCGACGGCCCAGGACAATGGCGGGCAGGTGGAGGTAGGCGGCGGCCAGCCACAGGGGGAACAGGGACTGGGAGGCGTCCAGACAGGCCAGGGGCCAGATGCCCAGGCGCAGCACGATCCACCGGATGTAGTGGGCCAGCAGGCCAAACACCGTCCCGGGGATGGCGGCCAGGGCGGGCAGGAAGATGCCCAGCACCCCCAGGAAGAGCCCGGCGATGGTGAGCACCGTCACCGCCCACAGGGTGAGGATGTTGGTGAGGGGCGCGATGAGGGGGATCTGCTGGAAGTAGAGGGCCAGCAGGGGTGTGGTGAACAGCATGGCCGCCAGCGAGACGCTGATGTTGGCGCTCACCCACCGGCAGAGCTGCCAGCCCAGACGGGCGGGCAGGGCCTCCCGGCCCCGGAGACGGGCGCGGAAGGGGCGCAGCAGCACGTCGTTCAGAGGGGAGGCGGCCAGCACGATGCCCGCCACCGAGCCGAAGGACAGCTGAAGGCTGATGCTGGCCGCGGCAAAGGGGTTCTGGAGGAGCAGAAGCAGCAGGGCCAGCCCCAGGGAGGTGGGCATGTCCCCCTCCCGGCGCAGCACCGGGGCGGCCAGAAGCACCGCCTGCATCACCACCGCCCGCATGGAGGAGGGGGCCGCCCCGGACATAAAGGCAAAGAAAAACAGCAGGGGGACCAGCGCCAGCACCATCTGCCGCTGTCCCCGGCACAGAAAGAGCAACACGCCCACCAGGAAGGAGATGTGCATGCCGGACACCACTACCGCGTGGAGGATGCCGGAGCGGTTCAGGGCGGAGGAGAGGGCCTCGTCCAGCCCGTCCTGGTCCCCGATGGTGACGGCGGCGGCCAGGGGCGCGGCCACCGGGTCAAAGGCGGCGGCAATGCCCTGCTTCAGATACCGGGCGCACAGGGCCGGCCAGTACTGGAAGGGGACGGCCTGGGCCAGGCGCAGCTCCAGGGGTGGGTCGTTGCAGTAGGCGATGAGGAACACGCCCTTGGCGGTGTAGTAGGTGGTCTGCTCCCCGTACATCAGCTGCGAGCCCTCCAGACGGGCCTGGGCGGTGAGCTGATCGCCCGGCTTCAGATCGCCCCAGGACTCGTCGGCGTACACCAGTACATCCGGGGCGCGCAGGCCGCCCTCCAGGGTCATGGTCAGGGACCAGCCGCCGATGGAGGTGGCCTCCGGGTAGGAGGTGACGGTGCCGGAGATGACCCCCTCCGTCCCGGCCAGGGCGGTGGCCGGGGCGTAGAACAGGGCGGAGTAGGCGGAAAACCAGCCAAAGGCCAGCGCCCCGCCCAGACAGGCGGCCAGCGCCCGCCGGGAGAGGGCAAACTGCCGCCGGCGACCTTTGGGCAGCAGGGACAGATCCGGGTGCTCCCCGGGCCGGGGGCGGGAGGCCCGCCACAAACAGAAAAACAGGCCGGCGGACAGCAGGGACACAAGGGCGGGGAGAGGGCCGCCCGCGCCATAGCAGGACAGCAGGCAGGCCAGGGCAAAGCCGCAGGAAAACCAGGCCAGCTTCCGCACGGGCCTCCACCCCCCATTCTCTGTTTCTGTGTGCCCCATTTTACCATTCCGGGAGGGGGTGCGTCAATTCTTTCCTCCTGGCAGGGTTTTCGGTTTCGCCTGAGGGCGAGTTACTTTTGGCACGGGCCAAAAGTAACCAAAAGCCCGCTTAGGGGGACAAATCCATCGGACAAAAGGCGTCCTCCAGGATTTGACCCCCTAAGAACCCCTGTTTTACGGGGGAGCAAAATCGGTGCGGTGTTTTCTTTCCGGCGTGCGTCATCGACACTCCCTGCCACGTTCGGCGGCCCCCGGCCTTTTGCCGATTTGACCTGTTCCTCCGTTCCACGCCTATGGGCGCCTAATCTTGGTGTTCAAGCCTTTGGCCCGCATCCCTAACGGCGCACACGCCGAAGTGCCAAGCCCGACCAGGCGCCCCGGTGGGGTGGGACAGCCCAAGCATACGCCACGCAGAAGCCCGGAGGGCGCCGGGGGAATCGGCGCAGCCGCGAGTTCAGGACGCCGGAAAGAGACGCAGGCAGGTTTACTGAACAGGGGGGTGCATAGGGGGTTCGCCCCCTATGCGCACTCTTTGGGTACTTTCTCTTGCGCAAGAGAAAGTACCCCGCCT
>CALWXH010000016.1 GCA_944385465.1 uncultured Oscillospiraceae bacterium
TCCCCCTCCATCAGCTTGGCCACGGGAATGCCCGTCCACCGCTCCACGATGCGGGCGATCTCCTCCTCGGTGACCTTGTCCCGGAGCAGGTTGTCCTCCTTGGACTGGGCAGCCAGGGCCTCCTGCTCCTCCAGCTGCTTTTTCAGGCCTGGGATGGTGCCGTACTGCAATTCCGCGGCCTTGTTCAGGTCGTACTCCCGCTGGGCCTTGTCCAGCTGGGCGTTGGCCGCCTCCAGCTCCTCCCGGAGCTTCTGCACCTTGCCGATGGCGTTCTTCTCGTTCTCCCACTTGGCCTTTCCGGCGTTGAACGCATCCCGCAGCTCGGCCAGCTCCTTCTGGATGTCCGCCAGGTGGGCGCGGGAGAGCTCGTCGTCCTCCTTCTTCAGGGCGGCCTCCTCGATCTCGTGCTGGATGATCTTCCGCTGGATCACATCCAGCTCGGTGGGCATGGAGTCCATCTCGGTGCGGATGAGGGCGCAGGCCTCGTCGATGAGGTCGATGGCCTTGTCCGGCAGGAAGCGGTCGGTGATGTAGCGGTTGGACAGGGTGGCGGCGGCCACAATGGCCCCGTCGGTGATCTTCACCCCGTGGAACACCTCATAGCGCTCCTTCAGCCCCCGGAGGATGGCGATGGCGTCCTCCACCGTGGGCTCGTTGACCATGACGGGCTGGAAGCGCCGCTCCAGGGCGGCGTCCTTCTCGATATACTGCCGGTACTCGTTGAGGGTGGTGGCGCCGATGCAGTGCAGCTCCCCCCGGGCCAGCATGGGCTTCAAGAGATTGCCCGCGTCCATGGCGCCCTCGGTCTTGCCGGCCCCCACGATGGTGTGCAGCTCGTCGATGAACAGCAGGATCCTGCCCTCGGACTTCTTCACCTCGTTCAGCACGGCCTTCAGCCGCTCCTCAAACTCTCCCCGGTATTTGGCCCCGGCCACCAGGGCGCCCATGTCCAGGGCGAAGATGGTCTTGTCCTTCAGCCCCGCGGGCACGTCTCCCTTGACGATGCGCTGGGCCAGCCCCTCGGCGATGGCGGTCTTGCCCACGCCGGGCTCGCCGATGAGCACCGGGTTATTCTTGCTCTTCCGGGACAGGATGCGGATGACGTTGCGGATCTCGTCATCCCGGCCGATCACCGGATCCAGCTTGTTGGCCCGGGCCCGCTCCACCAGGTCGGTGCCGTACTTCTTCAGCGCCTCATAGGTCTCCTCCGGGTTGTCCGAGGTCACCCGCTGGTTGCCCCGCAGGGCGGCCAGGGACTGCATCACCTTCTCCCGGTCCACGTGGTAGGTGCGGAAGAGCTCCTTCAGGGGGCTCTCCGCCGTATCCAGCAGGGCCAGGAAAATGTGCTCCACCGACACGTACTCATCCTTCATGTTGGCCGCAGTGGAGGCGGCGGCGTTCAGCGCCTTGTCCACCCCGCCGGAGACGTACACCTTGTCCGCCTCCCGGCCGGAGCCGGACACCTTGGGCAGCTTCTCCACCTCATGGCGGGCGGCGGCCCGGAAGGATTCAATGGTCAGCCCCATGTTGGTCAGCAGCTGGGGGATGAAGCCTCCCTCCTGCTCAATGAGGGCGCACAGCAGATGGGGCTGCTCGATCTGCTGGTTGCCGTGCTCCACGGCCAGGGCCTGGGCGGCCTGAATGGCCTCCAGGGACTTCTGGGTAAATTGGTTCATGTTCATATGGATCTTCCCTCCTAAATCAGGCCGGGGATGCCCCGGCCCGGAACTGTTGTTTGAGTTTATTATACCCTCCCCGTAGGATTTTTCATGAACTCATTGTAAACAATTAGCACTCTCGTGTCAAGAGTGCTAATTTTCTTTCTGTGGAATTTTCCCCGTGACACGGCGGGCAAAACGTAGTATGATAGGGGCCGCAATCTTCTCCGCAAAAACGCCGTTTTTTGCGGGTTTCCCGGAGCGTGAACCCTCCCCATGACAAAAACCAAAGACCTGGGCCGGGCCCCCCTGCTGCCCCTGGTATTCAGCCTGGCCATCCCCACCATGCTGGCCCAGTTTGTCAGCGTGCTCTACTCCATTGTGGACCGGATCTTCATCGGCAACATCCCGGAGATCGGCTCCATCGCCCTGGCCGGGGCGGGGGTGTGCGGCCCCATCGTCACCCTCATCTCCTCCTTCGCCACCCTGGTGGGGCTGGGCGGCTCCCCCCTGGTAGCCATGAAAATGGGCGCTGGGGACAAAAAGACCGCCCATCAGCTGCTGGCCAACTGCTTTGTGCTGCTATCCGGCCTGTCCGTGCTGCTCACCGCCCTGTTCCTGCTGTTCCGGGAGCCGCTGCTCATGTGGTTCGGCGCCAGCCAGCAGTCCTTCCCCTACGCCAACACCTACCTCACCATCTACACCGCCGGCTCCTTCTTCGCCATGATGGCCACGGGAATGAACAGCTTCCTCATCTGTCAGGGCTATTCAGGGCTGAGCATGGGGACCGTGGCCCTGGGCGCGGTGCTGAACATCATCCTGGATCCCATCTTCATCTTCGTCTTTGACCTGGGGGTGGCGGGCGCCGCCTGGGCCACCGTGCTGTCCCAGATGGCCTCCTGCGTGTTTGTGCTGGCCATGCTCCGGCGCAGGAGCATCCCCATCCGGCTGGAACGGGACCAGCTCTCCCCCGCCCTGATGCGCAGCGTGCTCAGCTTCGGCCTGACCCCCTTCCTCACCATCTCCCTGGACAGCGTCATCCTCATCCTGCTCAACGCGGTGCTCCAGCGCCAGGGCGGGGCGCTGGGGGACGTGCTGGTGAGCTGCAACACCATTGTGCAAAGCTACATGCTCCTCATCACCATGCCCATGGGGGGCATCACCGGGGGCTGCCAGCCCATCGCCAGCTACAACTACGGCGCCGGCAACATCCTGCGCATCCGCAGGGGCATCCGGTATGTGGCCCTGCTGTGCCTGGCCTTCACCGGGGTGATGACCCTGTGCACCTTCACCCTGTCCCCCCTCTTTGTCCGGCTGTTCACCCAGGACGGGGAGCTGGCGGCCCTGGCGGTGCGGTACATCCGGCGCTTCTGCCTGTGCGCCATCCCCCTGGCCCTGCAGTACACCGCGGTGGACATGTCCACCGCCCTGGGCCGCATCCGCCTGGCCCTGTTCTGCTCGGTGAACCGGAAGACCTGGTTCACCGTGCTCATCTTCGTCCTCCCCGCGGCGCTGGGGGCGGCGGACGCCGCCTTCTGGGCGGAGCCCATTGTGGATCTGGGCTGCGCCATTCTCACCAGCCTGCTGGTCTATACCACCCTGCCGGCATTTCTCCGCCACCGGGAGGTACACGCCGGGGCCCCGCAACATCCCGCCTGAGCCGCCGCCCGCACCCAAAAAGCAAGCCCCAGGACCGCTCACGGCCCCGGGGCTTTTCTCTATTCTCTCCAGGCCACCAGATAGCCCTCAAACTGCCGGGTCTGCCAGCCGTCGCCGGCAAAGGCCGCCCCCTGCTCCACCGGGACCAGGTAGGTCGTATCCTCCTCCAGGGCGGTGTAGTCCACCCCAAAGCGATACCGGCCAAAGCCCGCCAGATCGGTAAAGGCCGACGGCTCCCCCACATACTCCACGGTGTCCGCGTACACCTGGTGGGGCGTCTGGTCGTAGAAGAGGATCTGGGGGTAGTAGATACTGCGGTCCACCGCCACCTGGGAAAAATCCCGCTCCTGGATGAAGGCCACCGCCTCCCCCACCCCGGACCGGAAGACTTCGGATATCTGGTGGTTGTACCCGGTGAAGTACACCCCGGTAAAGAGCAGGAAACAGCAGGCATAGGCTGCCGCCACCAGGGGCGGCAGCCACTTCAGCCGCTGGCCCCGGCGGCACAGCCCGACCAGCCAGTCCACCCCGGCGGCGATGAAGATCAGGGTGTACAGGTGCAGGGAGTTTGTCCGGTTGATGTTCCCCTCCACCAGCGCCAGGCACACCAGCACCGAACAGCCGGCGGCCAGCAGCACCAGACACTGCCAGCCATAGCGCCGCTCCCGGATAGACCGCACCGCATCCATCAGCAGCCGCGCCGCCCCCAGCAACTGGAAGGGCAGGCTGATGAGGTAGAACATGCCGAAGCCGTCCATGGCGTTCCACAACAGGGAATCCCGCTGTAAAAAGACCAGAGTGCCCACCCCTCGCCAGGACTGGGCACTGAACAAGTTGGACAGCGACAGCTCGGACCCCCGCATAGCCACCATCCGGGGGATGGAGAACCAGGGGGTGACGATCTCCTCCATCACGTTGAGGTTCACCAGCACAAACAGCATCAGGGGCAGGGCCAGCAGGAACAGGATGACCCCCGCCCCCAGCAGGCACCGCCAGGAAAACCGCCGTCCGGAGAGGAGCAGATAGGCCCCGCACACGCACAGGGTGAGGGGCACCACCACCCAGTTGATGGCATAGGCGTACAGAGAGATCCCGTAGGCTGCGGCGCTGAGCAGCAGAAACCGCTGATTTTCCAGTCCCCGCACCAGGAAATAAAACCCGAACAGTAAAAAGGCAGGGGCCAGGTTGGACTCCAGCCCCCACCGGCTGAGCATGATGTGCCAGGGGGAGATGGCCAGCAGCCCCAGCCCCACCAGGGCCAGGCGCCGGGAGGCCATGCGCCGCAGCAGATCATAGCACACCGGCAGGGACAGGCAGGCGCACAAAAACTGGGGCATGCGCAGGGCGGTGGCGGTACACCCCAGCAACGCCAGGAAGGGCATGGCCAGATAGCTCTCCAGGGCGTTCATCCCGCTGCCCCAGGCCACCAGATAGCAGGGGTAGGGATACCCCCAGGAGTCCACGCCGGAGGTGAGCAGCGACCAGGCCTCATAGCCGGCAAAGGCCTCATCCTGGTTCAGCCCGCCGGGCACCGCGCCCAGGGCCCAGCCCCGCACCAGCACCCCGATGAGGATCAGGGCCAGGGGCAGCCACCGCCCCCACCGGGCCGTCCGGTCCAGCCGGCTCTGGCGCGCCTCACCCATGCCCGTCCTGCCGTTTCCGGCGCTGCCGCTCCACCAGGTCGGCCAGGGTGGTGCCGTCCACCACCTGGGCCACCGCCCGGTGGATCTCCTGCCACAGCTCCAGGGTGACGCACTGGTCCGCCCGCTCGCAGAACCCCTCGTCGGTGGCGCACTCCACCGGGGCCAGATCCCCCTCCAGGGGGCGCAGGATGTCCCCCACCGTGTACTGCTCCGGCTCCCGGGTGAGCAGGTAGCCGCCGCCGGCCCCCCGTACCGAGCGCACCAGCCCCGCCCGGGACAGCGGGGTGACGATCTGCTCCAGGTACTTGTCACTCAGCTGCTGCCGGTGGGCCACATCCCGCAAGGACACCGGCTGCCCGCCGCCCGCCATGGCCAGATCCACCATCAGCCGCAGGGCATATCTTCCTTTTGTAGAAATCTTCACGGGGGATCACCTCTGTTTCTCTTAATACCTAAAATACCACGGAAATTCTATGATTTCAAGGGCATCTTTGTCCCGGATTCCATTGCGCCGGCGGGAAAACTGTGGTATACTGTCCTCGATTATGTGCAGGAAGGACACAGATACAATGGAAATCAACGGAGAAGTGGTATCCGACATCTACTATTACAAGGACATGGACCTGTCCGAGGCCACCCGGAAAGCCCTGGACAAAAAGGGCTTCACCCAGGCCACCGCCATCCAGGGGGGCGCCATCCCCTATTTCATGCAGTGGCGGGACGTGGTGGCCAAGGCGCCCACCGGCACCGGCAAGACCTACGCCTTCGGCATCCCCATGGTGGAGCACGTGGACCCGGAGTCCGACCAGGTGCAGGGCCTCATCCTGGCCCCCACCCGGGAGCTGGCCATCCAGATCCGGGATGAGCTGCGGGATTTATGCGCCTTCCGGGAGGGGGTGCGGGTGGTGTGCCTGTACGGCGGGCAGCCCATCGACAAGCAGATCACCCAGCTGAAAAACCGCCCCCAGATCGTGGTGGCCACCCCCGGCCGGCTCATGGACCACATGAAGCGGCGCACCGTCCGGCTGGACGGAGTGCTCACCGTAGTGCTGGACGAGGCGGACCGGATGCTGGACATGGGCTTCATCCAGGATGTGACCCGTATTCTGGACCGGATTCCCCACCGGCGCAACCTGGGCCTGTTTTCCGCCACCATCAGCCGGGAGGTGATGGACATCTCCTGGGTGTACCAGCGCGACCCGGTGGAGATCACCGTCCGCCCGGTGGAGGAAAACCGCCCGGACATCCAGCAGTACGCCATCCAGCTCACCGGCCGGGAGGAGAAGCTGGACACCATGGTGGCCCTTTTGAACGCCGGGGGCTACGAGCGGGCCATCGCCTTCTGCAACACCAAAAACATGACCGACCGGCTGGCTGGCCTGCTGAAAATGCGGGGGATCTCCTGCCAGGCCATTCACGGGGACATCCAGCAGCGGGTGCGGGAGCAGACCCTGCAGAAGTTCAAGGAGGGGAAGCTGCGGGTGCTGGTGGCCACCGATGTGGCCGCCCGGGGACTGGACATCGACGATGTGGACGCGGTGTTCAACTATGACGTGCCCGACGAGCAGGAGTACTACATCCACCGCATCGGCCGCACCGGCCGGGCCAAGAAGCACGGGGTGGCCTACACCCTCATGGCCACCGTCACCGAGGCGGTGAAGATGCGGGACATCGCCCGGAACACCCGCATCCAGATCCAGCTTTTGAAATACGACAAGGACGGCTGCCTGATGGAGGTGGAGCCGTCCTGACCCCGGGGCAGGCAGGCCTTGCCTGCCCCGTTTTCTTTGTGTGCCCTGCCGGTAGTGCGTCCCTTTTGCCGGAGGGTTCCGGCAGCCTCTTTGGGTTTTCGCCCCCAGGGCGACCTACTTTCTGCGCGCGCAGAAAGTGGGCAAAGAGAATTTTGCCGCCTGCGGCGGCAGGGACGACGCTCCGCTGGGGTTACTTTCTCCTCGATGAGAAAGTAACCAAAGAATCGCCCGAAGGGGGGCGTACCCCCCTTGGGTATCCCCCCGCTCAGTTGGAGTGCGCTCCTCTCTTTCCGGCGTCCTGGACTCGCGGCTGCGCAGGTTCCATCGACGGCCTCCGGCCTCCTGCATCCGTATGCTTTGGTGCCTGCGGCCCAGGCGGGGCGCCTGGAATAGCGTAGCACTTCGGTGCCTGCGCTGTCAGAGGTGCAGACCGAAGGCTCGAACACCAAATGTAGGCGCCCATAGGCGGCGCAGGTGCTTCACAAGTTACCTCCGCAAAAGGCCGGAGGCCGCCGTGCGTGGTAGGGAGTGTCAGTATGCGCGCGCCGGGAAGAGAAGCACGCACTGCTACTGACGCCCCCGTAGCCCTTTCGGGGGTTCTTAGGGGGTGGCCGACTGTGAGCGAGGCCCGCCCTTGGGGCCGAAGTCGAACCGGAGGCACACCCCCTAAGCCGCCCTTTGGTTCCTTTCGGGCGGTGCCGAAAGGAACTCGCCCTCAGGCGAAACCTGAGACGCACCATCCGTGGTGCGTCATCCGCCCGCCGGGGCGTCAACCGGCAAACAAAGAAAGAAGGAGGAACCCCCATGCTTTTGCATATTCTGGCCGTGGGCGACGTGGTGGGCCAGCCCGGCCTGGACTTTCTCTGCCGCCACCTGCCCGCCCTGCGCAAACTCCACGGCGTCCACTTCACCGTGGTCAACGGGGAGAACGCCGCCTGCAACGGCCTGCTGCCCGAACAGGCGGAGGACATCTTCGCCGCCGGGGCGGATGTGATCACCCTGGGCAACCACACCTGGGACAAGCGGCAGATTGTCCCCTATCTGGAGGACTGCCCCTACCTGCTGCGCCCGGCCAATTACACCCGCCGGGCCCCCGGCCGGGGCTGGGGGATCTTCGACGGCCCCCAGGGCCTGCGCATCCGGGTGGTCAGCCTCATCGGCCGGTGCGAGATGGACTCCAACTTTGACAACCCCTTTTTCAAAATGGACAACATCCTGGCCCGGGAGGAGGCGGACCTCACCCTGGTGGATTTCCACGCCGAGGCCACCAGCGAGAAGCTCGCCCTGGCCTGGTATCTGGACGGCCGGGCCCAGGCCCTGTGGGGCACCCACACCCACGTGCCCACCGCCGACTGCCAGGTGCTGCCCCAGGGGCTGGGGCTGGTCACCGACCTGGGGATGACCGGGCCCAGCCAGTCGGTCATCGGCATCCGCCCCGAGCAGGCCATCAACCGCTTCCTGGGCGGCCTGCCCCAGCGGTTCCAGCCCGCCCCCGGCCCCTGCCGGATGGACGCGGTGCTCTTCACCTTCGACACCGCCCAGCGCCGGTGCGCCGGGGTGCAGCGGGTGGACATCTCCTGAGGAGGTCTGTGTATGAAACTGCTCCACGCCGCCGACTTTCATCTGGACGCCCCCTTCCGCCGCCTCCCCGCCCCCCAGGCCGCCCAGCGCCGCAGGGAGCTGCGCCAGCTCCCCGCCCGGCTGGCCGCCCTGGCCCGGGAGGAGGGGGTGGAGCTGGTGCTCCTACCCGGCGACCTGTTTGACGGGGAGCGGGTCTATCCCGAGACCCTCCGGGCTCTGGCGGACGCCCTGGGGGAGATCCCCGCCCCGGTGGTCATCGCCCCGGGCAACCACGACTTCTACCGGCCCGGCAGCCCCTATGACGCCGCGGCGTGGCCGGACAACGTGCACATCTTCACCACAGCGCAGCTCACCGCCCTGCCCCTGCCAAAGCTGGGGTGCGTCGTCCACGGCTGCGCCTTCACCGCCCCCCGGCGGGAGGACGACCCCCTGTCCGGCTTTTCCGCCCCGGCGGACGGGCGGCTGCACCTGCTGTGCCTCCACGGGGAGGTGACCGCCCCGGGCAGCGTATACGCCCCCATCTCCCCCGCCGCCCTGGCGCGCTCCGGCGTCTGCTACGCCGCCCTGGGCCACATCCACGCCTGCTCCGGCCTGCAGCGGGCCGGGCTGGTGCCCTGGGCCTACCCCGGCTGTCCCGAGGGCCGGGGCTTTGACGAGTGCGGGGAGAAGGGCGCCCTGCTGCTGGACCTGGACGCGTCGGGCGTCCGCGCCCGCTTCCTCCCCCTGTGCCGCCGGCAGTACCGGGTGGAGCGGGTGGAGCTGGGGGACTTTGACGCCGCCCTGGCCGCCTGCCCGCCGGAGGATCTGGTGCGGTGGGTACTCACCGGCCAGAGCGATACCCCGCCCGACCTGGCCGACCTGACCGCCCGGGCCCGGGCGCACAGCTTCTACGGCGAGGTGCGGGACGAGACCACCCTGCCCCAGTCCCTGTGGGCCCGGCAGAAGGAGGACTCCCTCACCGGCCTGTTCCTGCGGGAGATGGCCCGGCGGCTGGAGCAATGCGGGGAGGAAGACCGCCCCCGGTTGCTGCTGGCCGCCCGGTTCGGCCTGGCCGCCCTGGAGAGAGGGGAGGATATCCGCCCATGAAGTTCCGACACATGACCGCTGTCTTCGGTAAGCTCAACGGGGACACCCTGGCCCCCGGGCCGGGGCTCACCGTCATCACCGGCTCCAACGAGGCCGGCAAGTCCACCTGGTGCGCCTTTCTGCGGGCCATGCTCTACGGCCTGGACACCCGGGAGCGGGACAGGGCCGGCGCCCTGGCGGACAAAAACCGCTATCAGCCCTGGTCCGGCGCCCCCATGTCCGGCCAGCTGGAGCTGGAGTGGCAGGGCCGGGAGATTACCCTGCGGCGCTTCACCAACAAATCCGGGCCCTTCCAGGGCTTTGAGGGGGTGTACTCCGCCTCCGGCGACCCGGTGCCCGGCCTCACCGGGCAGAGCGCCGGCCAGACCCTGGTGGGGGCCGGCCGGGAGGTGTTCACCCGGTGCGCCTTCCTCCCCCAGCACGGGGTGCCCGTCACCGCCGCGCCGGAGCTGGAGCAGCGCATCGCCTCCCTGGCCACCGCCGGACAGGAGGACACCTCCTTCTCCGCCGCCCAGCGCACCCTGAAGGACTGGCGCAACCACCGCCAGGCCAACCGCTCCGCCGGCCTCCTCCCCCAGCTGCGCCGGGAGCTGGAGGCGGCCCAGGCCCAGCTGGACAGCGCCGGGCAGGCCCGCGCCCTCCGGGATCAGGCCAGGGAACAGCTGGCCCGGCTGGAGGAGGAGCGGGCTGAGCTGGAGGGGGAGCTGTCCATCCACCGCCGCCTGGCCCAGAAGGAGCTGAACCGCCGCTACGCCCAGGCCTTAGATGAGCTGAATCAGGCCCAGGGAGAGCTGGACGCCCTGCCCCAACCCGACCCGGAGTTCGCCGGTCTCACCCCCCAGCAGGCCCTGGAGAAGGCCCGCCGGGCCATGGCCCCCGCCCCATCCCCCGCCGGGGGAGAGGAGCAGGCCCTGCGCCGCCGCCGGAAGGGGCTGGTGCAACTCACCGCCGTGCTGGTCCCCCTGCTGGGCTTCGGCGGCCTGGCCGGGGTCATCGCCGGCTTTCTCACCCGGGTGATCCCCGCGCTGGCGCTGGGCTTTGCCGGCATGTTTCTGGCGGTGTGCGCCGCCCTGCTGCTGGTCTCCCGGATGGGAGCCGTCGACCGGGCCCTTTCCCGGCTGGCCCGGGAACAGGCGGACCGCCCGAGCCCGGACGGCCCCAGCCCCCTGGACCGGGCCCAGGCCTATCTGAATTTGCTCAGCCGCCGGCAGCGGCTGGAGGATGCAGTGCGCCATCTGGGCCAGCGCGCCGCCGATCTGAAGGCCCAGGGCGGCCGGGAGTTTGACACGCTGGAATTTCTCTGCCCCCCTGACCGCTCCCCGGAGGAGACCCGGCGCCTGCTGGATCAGAACCGGGGGGAGACCGCCCGGTGGCAGTCGCAGCTGGACCGGGCGGAGGGCGCTCTGTCCGCCGACCCCCTGGAGTTAGAGGCCCGCCGGGACCAGCTCCAGGCCCTGCTGGAGGCGCGGCAGGAGGAGTATGACGCCCTCTCCCTGGCCCTGGAGGGGCTGGAGGCGGCCAACGGCCTGCTGCGGGAGCGGTTCTCCCCCGCCCTGAACCGGGAGGCGGCGGCGCTGTTTTCCCAGCTCACAGGCCAAACATACACCGCCCTCTCCCTCAGCCGGGACTTCTCCGCCCTGGCGGGGGCGGAGGGGGCGCTCCCCCGCTCCGCCCTGTACCTGTCCGCCGGCACCACCGGCCAGCTCTACCTGGCGGTGCGCCTGGCCCTGTGCCGGCTCACCCTGCCGGAGGTCCCCCTGGTGCTGGACGACGCCCTGGCCGACTTTGACGACCAACGGGCCGGGCTGGCTCTGGAGGTGCTGCTCCGGGAGTCTGAACAGCGGCAGGTGCTGCTCTTCTCCTGCCACCGCCGGGAGGCGGACTGGGCCCGGGCCCACGGCGTCCCCGTGATAGCACTGTGACAGACAGCCCCCGCCGGCGGCGGGGACTGTCTGCTTTGGGGCCCAAGGGGTTCCCGGGCCGCCGCGCTTTTTCTAAAGTCCGTTTTATTGGACCTTCTTTCCGCTATTCTGTCCTCAGAAAGAGAACCACAGGAGGGGGCGGCAGCGCCGCCCCGCGAGGAAAGGAAGGTCACTATGTACGAAGTGCGATTTGTGGGCGGTCATGTGGAGGTCTATCTGAACGGGCGGTTCTGCTTTTCAGCGGACACCCGGAGCGAGGCGGAGGCGGAAATCCGGGAGCTGTCCGCCTGACCTGCCCCCGCAACCTGCGCCAACAAAAACGCAGTGCCGCCCAGCGGGCGGCACTGCGTCTCTTTTGTTTATTCCACGGTCTTCAGGCTCTCCACCATATCCACTTTCTTCAGGCGGAAGTGGGCCGCGATGTTTACCACAACGGAGAACACCGCGGTGAGCACCGCCGCCAGCACATAGGCATAGGGCGGCGCGGTGCGGCCGAACATGACGATGTCCACCTCCACCGTGACCACCATCCAGGCGTGGAGGAACCGGCCCAGCACCAGCCCCAGGATGATGCCGAAGGCGGTGAGGAAGATATTCTCCCGGTAGACATAGGCGGTGATCTCCCGGTCGTAGAAGCCCAGCACCTTCAGGGTGGCCAGCTCCCGCATCCGCTCGGTGATGTTGATGTTGGTCAGGTTGTACAGCACCACAAAGGCCAGGGCGGCGGCGGCCAGAATGATGATGACCACCGCGTAGTTGATGGCGTTCATGCTGTCGGTGAAGGAGTCCCGGATGGTGGCGATGTAGGAGTAAGAGGTCACGGCGTCCATGGCCATCAGATCCGCAGACACCTGGTCAGACTGCGCCTGATCCACTGCGTCGGTATAGGCCACCAGAATGGTGCTGGCCTGGGGGGGCTGCCCGAACAGGCGCTGATAGCAGGCGTCGGTCATGTAGACATAGTGGTAGACGTAGTTCTCCACAATGTCTGCCACCTTCACCTCTGCCCGCTTGTCTCCCTCCAGCACAATGGTATCCCCCACCTGGGCGTCCAGCAGCTCCGCCAGCTTTTCGGTGAGGATGACCCCCTCGTCGTCCAGGGTGACCGGCTGGTCGTCCAGCCGGTGGCGCAGCTGGATGAACTGTCCGAACTGCTGGATGTCTCCCACCGAGAAGAGGTAGACGCTCTGCGTGGCGCGGCCCAGGGACACATCTGCCGCCTCCTGATGGCACAGCAGATAGCGGTCCACCGCGTCGGACTGGGCCAGATAGTCCGTGACCCGGGCCAGCTCCTCCCCGGAGGGGTCCTCCTCCAGGCCGGCGGTGGCGTCATACAGGGAAATCTCGTCAAACTGTTTGTCCAGGATGTCAAAGATGGACTCGTGCAGGCCGAAGCCGGTAACAATGAGGGCGGTGCAGCCGCCGATGCCGATCACCGTCATCCAGAAGCGGCGCTGATACCGGAACAGGTTGCGCATGGTCACCTTCCAGGTGAAGGTCAGCTTGCCCCACAGGGGCTTGATATACTCCAGGAACACCCGGCGGCCGGGTTTGGGGGCCTTGGGCCGCATGAGATTGGCCGGGGTGTCGATGAGGGTGGACAGGCAGGCCCACAGCGCCGCGCCGGTGGTGCAGGCCACCGCCGCCAGCACCGCCACCACGCAGATCACAGGCTGGAATTTATACTCCAGCTGGGGAATGTTGTACATGATGTTGAAGGCGTTGGCGATCACCGCCGGGAACAGGGTGCAGCCCACCGCCAGCCCCAGCACGCCCCCTAGGAAGCTGGCCCAGAAGGCATAGCCGATATATTTCCTGGAGATGGCAAACCGGGAGAACCCCAGGGCCTTCAGCGCGCCGATCTGGGTGCGCTGGTCCTCCACCATGCGGGTCATGGTGGTCAGGCAGGCCAGGGCGGCCACCAGGAAAAAGATCACCGGGAAAATGCTGGCCAGGTTGCCCACCCGCTCCGCGTCCTGGGAGTATCCAGAGAAACCGGCGTTGGTGGTGCGCCCCAGCACATACCAGTCGCAGCCATCCAGGGCGGCCAGCTCCTCCCGGGCGTCCGCCAGCTGCGCCTCGCCATCGGCGATTTCCTCTTCCGCCTCCGCCAGGCCGTCCTCATACTCCTGAAGGCCGTCGGCATACTGCGCCTCGCCGTCCTCCAGCTCTGCCAGGGCATCGGCCAGCTCCTGCCGGCCGTTTTGCTCCTCCCGGTCCAGGGTGGCCTGGCCGCTGTAATACTCGTTCCAGCCGCTGTCCAGCTCCGCCCGGGCGGCGGAGAGCTGGGCCGCGCTGTCATCCAGCACCGCCTTGGTCTCATCCAGCACCGCCTTGCCCGCCTCCAGCTGGGCAAAGCCCTGGGTGAGCTGGGCCTGGGCGGCGTCCAGCTGGGCCTTTTGCGGGGCCAGCTGTTCCACCATGGCGTCGTAATAGGGCGTCCCCTTGTAGGGCGCCAGGGCGGCCTCATATTGGGCGTAGCCCTCGTCCACCTGCGCCTGCTGCTCCTGGAGCAGCGCCAGGTTGTCCTCATACTCCGCCAGTCCCTGCTGGTACTGCGCCAGGCCGTCCTGGTACTGGGTCTGGCCGTCGGCGTACTCCGCCTCCCCGCTGCGCAGCTGGGACAGGGCGTTGGCCAGGGTCTGCCGGGCATCGGCGATCTCCCGCTCCAGGGTGGTCCGGCCGTCGTAATACTGGGCCCAGCCGTCATCCAGCTCCGCCCGGGCGTCTTTCAGCTCCTGCTCCGCGTCAGCCAGCTGCTGCCGGGCGTCATCCAGCTCCTGCTGGCCCTCGTCGATCTCCTTCTGGGCGTCTGCCACCATGGTGTCATACCGCAGCTGGGCGCGCTCTTCCGCCAGGGGGTCCAGGGCGTCCAGGCCCTCCTCCAGCCGGTCCTCATACTCCTGGCCGTAGCTGTCCAGCTGCGCCAGCCCGTCCAGGGCAAAATAGGCCTGGGTATAGTAGTCCATGTCAAAGTTCTCGCCGGGGATGAACACAAAGGCGTCCACGCTGCCGCCCCCCAGAGAGGAGCTGCCCCGGTCGGCCCCCACGTACAGCGGGCTGTCCGCCACACCCACGATGGTGTAGCTGGTGCGGCGCAGGCTGCCCTCGTCGTCCTCATCCAGCACAAGCTCCACCGTATCCCCGATTTCCAGCCCCAGCTCGATGAGGAGCAGGGACTCGGTGACACACTCGCCGGCCTCCTGGGGCAGGCGCCCCTGGGTGACCTCCAGCAGGTTGAGCCGTTCCGGCAGGGAGCGCACCGTGACCACCGCGTCCTGGGCAATGGCGTCCAGCGCCATCTCCCCCTCCACCTGCGTCACACCGGGGGCGGAGGCCAGCGCGTCCAGATCCTCCTGGGTGAGGCCCAGGGTGGAGATCACATAGCCGTCCATCATGTGGGTGCGGTCATAGTAGTTGTCCGCGGTATACTCCATGTCCGGCGCGGTGGTGCGCAGTCCCGCCAGGAAGGCCACCGCCAGGGCGGCCAGCACCAAAATGGAGAGAAAGCGGCTGAAGGTAAAGCGCACCTCCCGGGCCGCGTCGGTGGCCAGGCGGTTCTTCTTTCTCCCCCTCTGGCCCCGCCGGACGGGGGCCTCTGTCTCCCTTCCCTGCCGGGGCGAACGCAATTCGCCCTGCGCCGGGCTCTCGCCTCCGGGGAAATTCCCGTGCGCCGCATGTTCGGCGTCCCGGCTCCCGCCGGGGCCCTCCGGACGGTTTCCCCGGATGGGATCGTTTTCTGTTACCATTCGATCTCCTCCACCGGGGTGGGCGCGTCATTGCGCTCCATCCGCTCCACTTTTCCGTTTTTGATGTGGATCACCCGATCCGCCATGGGGGTGAGGGCGGTGTTGTGGGTGATGACCACCACCGTCATGCCGTGCTGGCGGCAGGTGTCCTGCAGCAGCTTGAGAATCTGCTTGCCGGTGACATAGTCCAGGGCGCCGGTGGGCTCGTCGCACAGCAGCAGCTTGGGGTTCTTGGCCAGGGCCCGGGCAATGGCCACCCGCTGCTGCTCTCCGCCGGAGAGCTGCGCGGGGAAGTTGTCCAGCCGGTGGCCCAGCCCCACATGCTCCAGCACCGAGGCGGCGTCCATGGGGTCGTCGCAGATCTGGGCGGCCAGCTCCACGTTTTCCAGGGCGGTGAGGTTCTGCACCAGGTTGTAGAACTGGAACACAAAGCCGATGTCGTGCCGGCGGTAGGTGGTGAGCTGCCTGGCGTTGTAGTCGCTGACCTTGGCCCCGTCCACGGTAATGGTGCCGCTGGTGCAGGCGTCCATCCCGCCCAGCATGTTCAGCACCGTGGTCTTGCCCGCGCCGGAGGGGCCCACGATAATGGCGAACTCGCCCTTTTCGATGTCAAACGTGACCCCGTCCACCGCGTCGATGGTCACCTCGCCCATCTGGTATACCTTGTGCACATCCTGAAAGGAGATATAGCTCATATTCCCCCATCCTTCCGGTGAAAGATCTTCCTTTTTCCTATGTTACTTCTTTCTTTTGCCGCAGGCAACTGCCTGGGCGTAAAATTTATGATTTGTTCACGATTGTTGGTCAGAATTCCGGTCTTGTCAAACAGGATGTTGCTGTTGACTAACCGCTCGGTATCCCGGTACAATCAGGTTTGTGATGAGGGAGTAATCGGCAGCGCCCCGGCGCTGCGGCCCGGTCAACATACTGGCGGCCCGCTGCCGCCTGGCCGGCCTTCGTGATGAGACTGATCCGCTTAGGGCGGGATTGGTCTCTCTTTTTTTGCCCCCGGCACAATCCTTTGACACGGGATGTGGTACGATGAGCAATCTGGAACTTTTCATTCTGGCGGTGGGCCTGGCCATGGACGCCTTTGCCGTGGCGGTGTGCAAGGGGCTGTCCATCCGGACGCTGAAGCTCCGGCAGGCCCTGCTGGTGGGGCTGTGGTTCGGCCTGTTTCAGGCCCTGATGCCCGCCCTGGGCTGGCTGCTGGGCTCCGCCTTCTCCGAGCTGGTGCAGTCGGTGGACCACTGGATCGCCTTCCTCCTGCTGGCCATCATCGGCGGCAACATGATCCGGGAGGCCCTCCACGGGGACGAGGAGGATGTGGACCCCTCCCTGTCCTTCGGCGTCATGTTCCTGCTGGCGGTGGCCACCTCCATCGACGCGCTGGCCGTGGGCATCACCTTCGCCTTCCTCAGCGTGAACATCCTGGCCGCCGTGGCCTTCATCGGCGTCATCACCTTCGCCATCTCTGCCGTGGGCGTCAAGCTGGGCAACCTGTTCGGCGCCCGGTACAAGTCCAAGGCGGAGTTCTTCGGCGGCGCGGTGCTCATCCTCATCGGCCTGAAGATCCTGCTGGAGCATCTGGGGGTTCTGCCCTTCTGACAGATACAAAGGGGGCGGCCGGTTGGGCCGCCCCCTCTTGTTTGATAAAGTCCTTGCAAACAGTGCCACTTCCTGCTATAATCGACATGAAAAACAAAAATGCGGCAGCTTGCGGGTGCGCCAACACCCGCAAGCCTGCGCAGGTGCTGACACAATTTGTCAAGAGTATCAAGAACAATTTTATTAGACTTGTTATTTTGTACATTGTCCTATGATTTATAAAAAGGGAGAGCAACGATGAAAAAATTTTTATCAATTCTTCTCGGATTTATTGCTCTCGTTGCGATTTTTTACCTCATCGTATTGATTACCGCATGGATTTAATGTGGGAGGCATGTCATGACCAAAGTCCGAAAAACATTTTTTAGTACTATTGCCTCTCTTATCACCATTGCTCTGATATTTGGCATTGGTTTTTTTGTTGGCAAACATTATAGAAATGAAGCGGAAGTTATCGAAGATTCATCGGCTGAAGAATTTGATTTGAAATTACCTGGTGAGGCCGAAAAGCAGTTCATAACAGTAAGTGAGGTTGAATCAAGACTTCTTGAAATTGGTCAGTTGTCCACCTATTCGGGCGAGTACTTCGTAACTTATGAGAAAGATTTTTCCAGGAGTTTCTTGGACGGAATCACAATTCCAGGAACCACAAACACCATTCACATCGAATGTGAAGGTCTTGTGAAAGTCGGGTATGACATAGAAAGCATAACCCCTACAGTTGACAATGAGAGCCAAAAGATTTACATTGCTCTTCCGTCAGCTAAGATTCTTGACAACTATATTATCTGGGACACAGTGAAATGTCAGGAAAACAACACCATACTAAATCCCATTGATTTTTCACAATACCAATCTATGATTTCCGAAATTGAAATAAAAGGCTTAACTCAGGTGGAAAACGAGGGGATCTATGACAAAGCGGAAAATCACATCAAAATAATCATTCAAAATTTTCTTGCTGGTTTTGATGAATTTGAGATTGTCTTCCTTTAATTCTATTATTCTTTATTGCTTATAGCTATATAAATAGCCGCGACCCAATTGGTCGCGGCTATTTATATCAATTAAATCCGTTTCCACACCGCGCCACCGGGCACGTCGGTGACCTCGACGCCCTGCTGCTTCAGTTCCTCCCGGATGCGGTCGGCGGTGGCGAAGTCCTTGGCCTTCTTGGCCTGGGCCCGCTGGAGGACCAGCGCGTCGATGGCCGGGTCGCCCTCCCCCTGGATGGTGATGCCGCCGGCGCTGGCGGTCTGGGCCTGGGCGGCCTTCTCCCGCTCTGCCGCGGCCTTGTCCAGCAGGGACAGGGACAGCACCTGGTCGAAGTCGGCCAGGATGGCCAGCCGGGTGGCGTCGTTGGTCTTGGCCTTCAGCGCGTCGTACAGCAGGGTGACCCCCTGGGCGGTGTTCAGGTCGTTGCCCACCTGGGAGACAAACTTCTCCCGGTACTCCTGTACCACCGACTCGTCTACGCTCCCGTCCTCCGGCTTCAGGGCGGCGATGCGGCGGATGAGCTTCTGATAGGCGGTGGCGGCGTTGTCCAGGTTCTCCCAGGTGAACACCAGGGCCTTGCGGTAGTGGCTCTGCAGGCAGAAGAAGCGGTAGGCCAGGGGGTCGTACCCCTTCTCCTTCAGCAGGGAGACGGTGAGGAACTCCCCCTTGCTCTTGCTCATCTTGCCGGAGTTGGTGTTCAGGTGGTGGACGTGGAACCACTGCTCGCACCAGGGGTGGCCCAGATAGGCCTCCGACTGGGCGATCTCGTTGGTGTGGTGGGGGAAGGCGTTGTCGATGCCGCCGCAGTGCAGGTCCAGATACTCCCCGTTGTACTTCATGGAGATGCCGGAGCACTCGATGTGCCAGCCGGGGTAGCCCACCCCCCAGGGGGAGTCCCACTTCAGGGCCTGATCCTCGAACTTGGACTTGGTGAACCAGAGGACGAAGTCGTTCTTGTTGCGCTTGTTCTGGTCCTCCTCCACGCCCTCCCGGACGCCCACCGCCAGATCCTCCTCGTCGTGGTCGTGGAACACATAGTAGTGGTCCAGCTTGGAGGTGTCAAAGTACACGTTGCCCCCGGCGAAGTAGGCGTAACCCTTGTCCATGAGGGTGGAGACGATTTTGATATACTCGTCGATGAGGCCGGTGGCGGGCTGGACCACGTTGGGGGTCTTGATGTTCAGCTCCCGGCAGTCGTCGAAGAAGGCGTCGGTGTAGAACTTGGCGATCTCCATGACGCTCTTGTGCTCCCGCTTGGCCCCCTTGAGCATCTTGTCCTCGCCGGTGTCGGCGTCGGAGGCCAGGTGGCCCACGTCGGTGATGTTCATCACCCGGTTCACGTCGTACCCCTCATAGCGCAGGTACTTCTCCAGCACGTCCTCCATGATGTAGGAGCGCAGGTTGCCGATGTGGGCGTAGTGGTACACCGTGGGGCCGCAGGTGTACATCTCCACCCGGCCGGGGGTGTGGGTGTGGAACGGGTCTTTTTTATGGGTGGCTGAATTATAAAGCAGCATGACAGATGACCTCCATTGTTGTTTTCTTCCGTAGGGGGCGATGGCCTCATCGCCCCCTGGGCCGGTGGGGACACCGGCCCCTACGCAGGTTATTTGCAGGGCGATGTCCTCATCGCCCCGCGGGCCGGTGGGGACACCGGCCCCTATGATTGTTCTCCCAAACCCTTCTCGTCCAGCAGCTTTTCCAGCAGCTCCACCCGCTGGGACAGGGCGTCCAGCCGCTGGGCCATGGGGTTTTCCACGCTGGTCTGATCCACTTCGGCGGCGTAGTTCACTTTTTTCCCGTGGACCCGCACCACCTGGGCGGGCACCCCCACGGCGGTGGCCCCCGCCGGGATCTCGCTGAGCACCACCGCGTTGGCGGCGATGCGGGCCCCGTCCCCCACGGTGAAGGGCCCCAGCACCTTGGCCCCCGTGGAGATGAGCACATTGTTCCCAATGGTGGGGTGGCGCTTGCCCTGGTCCTTGCCGGTGCCGCCCAGGGTGACGCCGTGGTAGATCAGGCAGTCGTCCCCCACCTCGGCGGTCTCGCCGATGACAATGCCCATGCCGTGGTCGATGACCAGCCGGCGGCCGATCTTGGCCCCCGGGTGGATCTCAATCCCCGTCCAGAACCGGCTCCACTGGGACACCAGCCGGGCCAGGAATTTCAGCCGGCGCCGGTAAAACCAGTGGGCCAGCCGGTGGTATAAGGTGGCGTGGACGCCGGGGTAGAGCAGGAAAATCTCCAGGCGGCTGCGGGCCGCCGGGTCCCGGGCCTGATAGGCCCGCAGGGTCTCCCCCAATCGGGTCATAGGATACCTCCTTTTCCAAAAAAGCCTGACGGAAAACACCGGGAAAGAAAAAAACGCCTCCCATGTCCCAAGGACATGAGAGGCGAAATCAATTCCGCGGTTCCACTCTCGTTTTTCACTCAAGGCCGTATCGTGGCCGGACGGAGGGCGCCTGCGTCCCCCTCGCTCCCGCTTGCACTTCACATGGGGTTCCCCGAGCCCTGCTTTCAGCCGGTGACAGGACCTCTCTGACGGCATCCGCCCATGCTACTCTCCGCGTTCACAGCGATATTCGGTTGATACTCCAGTATATTATCATACCGGCCGGATGGTGTCAATACAGGCCGTCTTTCGGATTTCTTAAACATTTCCTCATACAATCCTAATCCCGGCCCCCTTGATTCCCCCTGTCCCCCGTGATAGGATAACTGTACCAAGCTGATTGGTACACTTTCACCGGGGAGGTATCCGCATGAAATCCAGATACAAAGCTCTCATCACCTTGGCCTTTGTCTGTTCCCTGTGCCTGGCCGCCCTGTCCGCCTGTACCGGCCAGGAGGGCCCGGACCACTCCGCCAGCCCCCGCCCGGAGCAGGAGCAGGGCGTGGTGGTGCTGGTCACCGTCCAGACCGAGGACAAACTGGCCGGCCTGCACTGCGAGTACACCATCAACGGCACACTGACCGGAGGTCAGGCCATCCAGCCCCTGAAGACGTTTACCCCGGGGGAAGAGGTGCCCATCTCCCTGCCCCCCGACCCGGACCATCCGCCGGAGAGCGAGCCCTTTCCCTTTGGCCTGTATCTGGCGGCGGTCACCGAGGACGGCACGGAAATCCCCGTCCCCATGTACTACCAGTGGGAGGCCCGGCTGGATACCCCCCGCCGGTTCACCCTCCAGGGCAGCGCGGAGGCAGGGTATACCCTCACCCCTGAGGAGGCGGACGGGCTCACCGCCACCCCCTTTGCCGAGCTGCCCGCGCAGGACCTTCCCTTCTGACCGGCAGGCCGCTGTTTCCCCCGCTTTTTTCCCCTGTCAACCCCAGGTTGACAGAAAGACAGCTTTCCTTTCTTGCCTGAAGCCCCTTATTTTGCTATACTGAGGGTGTAAATCAGACCAGAGAGGATGTGGAACCATGGAACTGAAAGACCGAATCACCCTGGCCCGGAAACAGGCGGGGCTGTCCCAGGAGCAGCTGGGCGAACAGCTGGGCGTCTCCCGGCAGGCGGTGTCCAAATGGGAGTCCGGTCAGGCCAACCCCGACGTGGACTACCTCACCCGGATGTGCGCCCTGCTGGGGGTGTCCGCCGACTGGCTGCTGCTGGGCAAGGAGACCGGCGGCGGCGCCGCCCCCTCGGGCCGGCTGTGCCCCGCCTGCTCCGCTCCCGTGGGCCCCTCTGACGCCTTCTGCCCCGCCTGCGGGGCAAGTCTGACTTCCGAGGGCACCTACTGTCTCTATCTCTCCAAATGTGATGAATTTACGGGAGCCCAGGTCTCCCGGCTGTTTCAGCTCCCCTACGCCCGCCCCGCCTTCCAGTGGACAGGAGGCGAGATCACCCCGGAGGCTGCCCGGTCCATTGTGAAGGCCGCTCCCATGGTCCTCTGCCGGGGGCTCACCCTGGAGCAGGCCAAGGAGGGCGCCAGAATTCTCAACTTCTATGCCCCCCTGGTGGAGATCTACCGGGACGAGGATGTGGGGGACGACGGCCAGGGCAAGGAGGTCCCCCTGTTTGCCCCTTTTGTACCTGCGCCCCCCTCCCAAAAGGAGCCCATGGGGCCGGGGATGGTGTTCCTCATGGTGGTGCTGGGGGTCATCGCCGCCCTCGTCATCCTCTCCCTGTTCTGACCTGTCCCTATGTCCTCCTGCTGGCCGGGGCGGCAGGGCTGTACTGGCTCAACCGCCTGTGGCTGCGCCAGGCCCTCCCCGGCCCGGCGGGGCTGTTCTGCCGGTGCTGGCTGGCGGACGTGCTGGCGGGGGTGATCCTCCCTGCGTGGACTGCCCTCCTCCTGCGGGCCGCCCGCCGTCCTCCCCTTCCCCCTCCGGCCGTCCTCCTCCTGACGCTGGCCGCCGGCGGGGTGTGGGAAGGACTCTCCCCTCTTTGGAAGCCGGGGGCCGTCTTTGACCCGCTGGACTTTGCCGCCTACCTGGCGGGGGCGCTGCTCTTCCTGGCCCTCGAAAAAAAATCGGAAAAAACTCTTGACAGACGAGTTAGCATATGCTAATATCATAGCAGAAGTTAGCTGTTGCTAACCTCCAATGTGATCTCCTTCCATGTTTTGAACCAGGGACTTCAAACCGCCCGCGCCGGCTCTCCTCCGGCGCGGGCGGTTCCCTATTTTCCCCGGTATCCGGGCTGTGTTCCCGCCCCGCCGCCGGGGAAACGCCCCGTCTGCTTTGATGCAAAATATCCCGGGATTTCTTCGCTCTTTTTTCTCTTTTTGTGGATTTACCCATTCCATTTCCCTTTTAGAATGTGTATACTTATGCTTGCTATGATATGCGCTGTCCCCGAGAAGAAGATCATGTTGAGGAGAAAGGAAGACTATGCTCAAGACACTCATCAAATCGATTGGTGAATACCGGAAGGCCACCATCCTGACCCCGGTATTGGTCACCGGCGAGGTGGTGGTGGAATGTTTCATTCCCTTCGTCATCTCACGGCTGGTGGATCAGATCCAGGCCGGCTGCGAGCTGTCTGTCATCATGCAGTACAGCGGCCTGCTCATCCTCATGGCCGCCGTGGCCCTGCTGCTGGGCTGGGCCGCCGGCACCACCTGCTCCGCCGCCTCCACCGGGTTTGCCCGCAACCTGCGCAGGAATATGTTCTACGCCATCCAGGACTACTCCTTCGCCAACATCGACAAATTTTCCACCTCGTCCCTGGTCACCCGGCTCACCACCGACGTGACCAACGTGCAGTTCGCCTTCATGATGGTCATCCGGGCCGCCATCCGCTGCCCGCTGATGCTCATCTTCGCCTTTACCATGTCCTATGTGATGGCGGGTTCCATGTCCTTTATCTTCCTGTTCACCATCCCGGTGCTCACCGTGGGCCTGATCCTGGTCATCTGGCGGGCGATGCCCCTGTTCCGCAAGGTCTTCAAAAAGTATGACCGGCTGAACGAGTCCATCCAGGAGAACGTCCAGGCCATGCGGGTGGTGAAGTCCTATGTGCGGGAGGACTACGAGAAGCAGAAGTTTGAGACCGCCGCCCAGGACGTGTGCAATGACTTCACCCGGGCGGAGAAGATCCTGGCCATCAACTCCCCCCTGATGCAGTTCTGCGTGTACTCCGCCTCCACCCTCATCATGGGCGTGGGCTCCTATGTGATCATCACCACCCGGGGCGTCCAGATGAACGTGGGCCAGCTGTCCGCGCTGTTCACCTACTCCATCCAGATCCTCATGAGCCTGATGATGCTGTCCATGGTCTTCGTCATGATCACCATGGCCTTTGAGTCCGCCCACCGTATCGCGGAAGTGCTCCAGGAGAAGAGCAGCCTCACCTCTCCCCCCAACGCCATCACCGAGGTGAAGGACGGCTCCATCGACTTTGACCATGTGAACTTCCGCTACTCCGAGCACGCCGAGCGCATGGCCCTGTCCAATGTGGATCTCCACATCCGCTCCGGCGAGACCATCGGCATTCTGGGCGGCACCGGCTCCTCCAAGACCTCCCTCATCCAGCTCATCCCCCGCCTGTACGACGTCACCGAGGGGTGCGTGAAGGTGGGCGGCGTGGACGTGCGGGACTACGACCTGGAGGTGCTGCGCAACCAGGTGGCCGTGGTGCTGCAGAAGAACGTGCTGTTCTCCGGCACCATCAAGGAGAACCTGCGCTGGGGCGACCTCAACGCCACCGACGAGGAGCTGGTCCACGCCTGCCAGCTGGCCCAGGCCGACGAGTTCATCCAGCAGTTCCCCAACGGGTACGACACCTATATCGAGCAGGGCGGCACCAACGTCTCCGGCGGTCAGAAGCAGCGGCTGTGTATCGCCCGGGCCCTGCTCAAGCACCCCAAGATCCTGATCCTGGACGACTCCACCTCCGCGGTGGACACCAAGACCGACGCCCTCATCCGCAAGGCCTTCCGGGAATACCTGCCTGAGACCACCAAGATCATCGTGGCCCAGCGCGTGGCCTCGGTGGAGGACGCCGACCGCATCCTCATCATGGACGGCGGCCAGATTGTGGCCATCGGCAACCACCAGGAGCTGCTGGCCTCCAATCCCATCTACCAGGAGATCTACGAATCTCAGAACAAGGGAGGGAAGACGGATGAATAACAAAGGCACCCTGGGGCGCCTGCTGCGCACCATTGTAGAGTTCTATCCTGTCATGGCCCCCCTCACCCTGCTGTGCATCCTGTTCAACGCCGTGGTCAACGCCCTGCCCTCCCTGTTCATGCAGCAGATCATCTCCCTGATCGAGGAGAGCTGGCAGGCCGGCGACTGGAACGCCGTGGCCGGTCAGATCCTCCGTCTGGTGGGCACCCTGGTGGCCATCTACGTGGTCTCCCTCGTCAGCGTGTTTATCTGGACCCGGCTGATGGCCATCATGACCCAGGGCCTGCTGAAAAAGCTGCGCTGCAAGATGTTCAACGGCATGCAGGACCTGCCCATCAAGTATTTCGACACCCACAACCACGGCGATATCATGAGCTACTACACCAACGACATCGACACCCTGCGCCAGCTGGTGTCCCAGAGCATTCCCCAGCTCATCAGCTCCGGCGTGGTGGTGTGTACCGCCCTGGCCATCATGCTCTACTTCAGCATCTGGCTCACCCTGGTGGTGGTGGCGGGCGTGCTGTGCATGCTGATGGTCACCAAGAAGGTGGGCGGCGGCTCCGCCCGGTTCTTCCGCCGGCAGCAGATCTCCATGGGCAAGATGGAGGGCTTCGTGGAGGAGCTGATGAACGGCCAGAAAGTGGTCAAGGTGTTCTGCCACGAGGAGGAGACCGGCAAGGACTTCGACCGGGTGAACGACGCGCTGTTCTCCGACTCCAAAAAGGCCAACACCTACGCCAATACCCTGATGCCCATCCTGAACAACATGGGCAACGTGCT
Organism: uncultured Oscillospiraceae bacterium; assembly: GCA_944385465.1. Lineage (GTDB taxonomy): Bacteria > Bacillota > Clostridia > Oscillospirales > Oscillospiraceae > Enterenecus. Next base: position 25,013 of record CALWXH010000016.1, read on the forward strand.
CTACGCCGTGGTGGCCATGGCGGGCGGCCTGCTTCTGCTGCTGCAGGTGCCCAACCTCTCCATTTCCGGCATGGCCATCAGCATCAGCATTGTGGTCCCCTTCCTGAACATGACCAAGCAGTTCTCCGGCAACATCGGCCAGGTGTCCCAGCAGGTGAACTCGGTGGTCATGGGTATGGCCGGCGCGCACCGGATCTTTGAGCTGATGGATCAGCAGCCCGAGGCCGACGAGGGCACCATTACCCTGGTGAATGTGAAGGAGCAGGCCGACGGCTCTCTGGCGGAGTGCCAGGAGCGCACCAACGTGTGGGCCTGGAAAAATCCCCACGCCAAGCCCGAGGCGCGCTACACCAAGCTGCAGGGCGACGTGCGCATGGAGCATGTGGACTTCGGCTACGACCCCAAGAAGACCGTGCTCCACGACATCACGCTGTTTGCCAAGCCCGGCCAGAAGGTGGCCTTTGTGGGCGCCACCGGCGCGGGCAAGACCACCATCACCAACCTCATCAACCGCTTCTATGACATCAGCAGCGGCAAGATCCTCTACGACGGCATCGACATCATGAACATCAAAAAAGCGGACCTGCGCCGCTCCCTGGGCATCGTGCTCCAGGACACCAACCTGTTCACCGGCACCGTCATGGACAACATCCGCTACGGCAACCTGGACGCCTGCGATGAGGAGTGCATCGCCGCCGCCCAGCTGGCCGGCGCCCACGACTTTATCACCCGCCTGCCCGACGGCTACAACACCATGCTCACCAGCAACGGCACCAACCTGTCCCAGGGCCAGCGCCAGCTGCTGGCCATCGCCCGGGCGGCGGTGGCCGATCCCCCGGTGATGATCCTGGACGAGGCCACCTCCTCCATCGACACCCGCACCGAGGCCATCGTCCAGCAGGGTATGGACGCGCTGATGTGCAACCGCACCGTGTTTGTCATCGCCCACCGCCTGTCCACCGTGAAGAACTCCGACGTCATCATGGTGCTGGAGCACGGCGTCATCATCGAGCGGGGCAGCCACGAGGAGCTCATCGCCAAGAAGGGCAAGTACTATCAGCTGTATACCGGCGCCTTCGAACTGGAGTAAAACCGGCCCGGAAAAAGCGCAAAATGCCAATTCAAAAAGACGTTCCCGGCGCACCTTGCGGTGCGCCGGGAACGCTGTGAGGCCGAAAAGGGCACCGCCGCCGGCGGTGCCCTTTCTTTATAGTCTTATCGTTGCATCAATCGGAGAGCAGCATCCGGTCGTTGTCCAGCGCCCGGCCGGTCCCCTCCCGGAATTTTCGCAGCAGGTCGTCCACCGTCATGGCCCCGCGCTCCGCCCCAGACACGTCCAGCACGATGCCGCCGTCGGCCATCATCAGGGTGCGGCTGCCCAGGGTCAGGGCCTGGGACATATTGTGGGTGACCATCAGGCAGGTGATCTTCTCCCGGGCCACCACCTGCCGGGTGAGCTCCAGAACCTTGTCGGCGGCGCCCGGATCCAAGGCGGCGGTGTGTTCGTCCAGCAGCAGCAGCTCCGGCGTAGTGAGGGTGGCCATGAGCAGGGTCAACGCCTGGCGCTGGCCGCCGGAGAGCAGGCCCACCGGCTGGGTCATCCGGTCCTCCAGTCCCATGTCCAGCAGGGCCAGCTTCTCCCGGAACTGCTCCTTGTCCCGCCGGGAGATCCGGCTGAAGGGGTTGCTCTTCCGGGTGGTGCGCAGGAAGGCCAGGGCCAGGTTCTCCTCAATGGTCATGGTGGGGGCGGTGCCCTTCAGGGGATCCTGGAACAGCCGGCCGATGACCTGGCTGCGCCGGTGCTCCGGCTGGAAGGTGATGTCCTTCTCCCCCAGGGTGATGCGCCCCTGGTCCACATAGAACACCCCGGCCACCGCATTGAGCAGGGTGGATTTTCCCGCCCCGTTGGAGCCGATGATGGTGACGAATTCCCCCGCCTCCAGGTGGAGGGACAGCCCGGACAGGGCCTGTTTCTCATTCACCGTGCCGGGGTTGAAGGTCTTGGAGATGTTCTGGATGTCCAGCATGTCACACGCCCTCCTTCCGGCCTGCCGCCAGCTTGCGCCGCTGGAACATGGCCCACTTTTTGATGCTGGGGGCGGCGATGGCCAGGCCCACGATGACGGCGGTGAGCAGCTTCAGGCAGTCCACCGGCACCACCCGGGTGTAGAACACAATGGCGTAGATGAAGCGGTAGATGATGGAGCCCACCATGACGGCGATGACCCCCTTGAGCACCGTGCGGCGGCCCAGCACCGTCTCGCCGATGATGAGGCAGGCCAGGCCGATGACCACGATGCCGGTGCCGGCGTTGATGTCCACCGTCTTCTGGTACTGGCCCACCATGGCCCCGGACAGGGCGGTGAGGGCGTTGGCGATGCACAGCCCCACGGTGATGGTGAAGGTGGGGTTCACCGAGGAGGCCCGCACCATGTCCCGGTTGTCCCCGGTGGCCCGGATGGACAGGCCCAGCCGGGTGCCCAAAAACCAGTAGAGCACCACCCCCGCCAGGATGGTCACCACGGCGGCCAGCAGCAAGTCGCACCAGGCGCCGTCCACGCCGGCCCCCTCCACCGCCCCCTTCAGCAGGGAGAAGATGGTGTCCACCCCCAGCAGGCTGGAGTTGGACCGCCAGCCCATGGCCATGAGGTTGACGGTGTACAGCCCCGTGTTGGTGACGATGCCCGCCAGGATGGAGGGCACCCCCAGCCGGGTCTGCAAAAAGGCGGTGACGAAGCCGGCGCAGGCCCCGGCGGCCATGGCCGCCGGGATGGCCAGGAAGGGGTGGCCCGCCGCCGTCAGGGTGACGGACACCGCCGCCCCCAGCACAAAGCAGCCGTCGGTGGTCAGGTCGGCGATGTCCAGGATGCGGTAGCTCAAAAACAGGGCCATGGCCACCAGGGCATACAGGAAGCCCAGCTCCAGGGCTGTCTGGGTGATGAGCAGCATAGTGTTTCTTCCTCCTCACAGCCCGGCCGGAGCCGGGCACATACGAACGCTCGCGCCGCCGCCCCGGTCCCCAGGGACCGGGGCGCGGCCTTTTGGATCAGGATCTGGCAGGGCCGTTTTCCTCGGGTGTCTCACTCCTTGGTGGTGGTGACCTCCACCAGGTTGGCCGCCATCCCCTCAAACATGGAGTAGTCCGCACCCAGAGCCCCGGCGGTCTCGGTATTCACGGTGATGGTGTCCCCGGGGAGCTGGTAGACCTCCTCCATACTGTCCATGCCCTGGGTGATGGCCTGGTAGGCCAGGTCGGCGGTCTGGGCGCCCAGGTTGGTGTAGTTTACGCCGCAGGCGGCAAAGGCGCCGTTGCGGACAAAGGAGTCGGCCCCGGTGTAGTGGGGAATGCCGGCGTCGGCCAGGTCCTCATAGATGGCCAGCTCGGCGGCCATGATGATGTTGTCGGTGGGGGTGAAGATGGCGTCCACCCCGGCGGCCACCAGGGCGGAGGCGGCGGCGATGACCTCGTCGTTGGTGGCGGCGGTCTGCTCAATGTAGGAGATGCCCTTGCCGTCCAGGTACTCCTTGGCCTCGGCGATGGGCACCTCGGAGTTGGGCTCGGACAGGGAGTAGAGCAGGCCCACGCTGGCCACGTCCGGGTCCTGGGCCAGCATCATGTCCAGGATGAGCTGGGTGTCCAGGGCGTCGCTGGTGCCGGTGACATAGTCGATGCCGGTGAGGTTGGCCGTCTCCGGGTAGGAGATGGCGGCGTACACCACCGGGGTCTGGCTGTCCTCGGCGGAGACGGCGGCCACCTGGGCGGCGGTGGTGGCGATGGGGATGATGGCGTCCACCCCGTCGGCGATGGCCTGATCGGCCAGCTGCTTCAGGATGGTCTGATCCCCCTGGCCGGAGGTGGTGGTGTATTCGATGGTCACGCCGTTCTCCGCGGCGATCTCGTCCAGCCGGGCCTCGATGGCGGCGGCGATCTCGTCCAGGGAGGCGTGGTCCATCTGCTTGATGATGGCCACCTGATAGCTCTCCCCGGCAGGGGTATTCTCCTCCCCGGCGGAGCTGGCGGGGGGCTGGCTGTCCTCTCCCTCCTGGGACTGCTGGGTGTTCTGTGCCGAGGGGTCGGAGCAGGCGGCCAAGGACAGACACAGGGCGGCCGTAGCGGCCAGGGCAAAGAACTTCTTCATCACGTTGCGCTTTTTCATGGATAGATCCTCCTTTGATGTTGTTTGGGCGGCAGATGACCCGGACCTTGCCAGGGGCCCGGAGGAGGTTTAGGAGACATCCGGCCCTGTCCAAACCTTGGAGGGCAAACAAAAAAGTCTTTGCCCTCCATGGGACAAAGACTGCTGTCTCTGCGATACCACCCAAATTGACGTCGTGAGACGTCCGCTCGCTTACGCGTACCATCATACGCGCCCCGATGGATAACGGGTGGGATACCCGTCGGTCCCTACTTGGCCGTGCCGTTCGGTCCGCCCTCCGAAGTCCATTCACCGGCCGCGCCCCGCCCCGATTCCACCATCCGGGACTCTCTGAAGGTTTGCCGCACCGGCTACTTCTCTCCGTCACAGGTTTGAAGAATATTTCCTTGTTGTGGTCATTATACGCACCCGGCGGGCAAATGTCAACCCCTTGGGGATCAAAATTTTTCAGCGCGCTAAAGCAGTGGGGCAAAAATATTTTCCCTCCCGTGGGTTTTCTTTCCGGCCGGTGTATGATAAAGTGAAGGCAGAAGAGAGAGAGGAGGGGGCGCCATGCACAACGACCGGGAAATCCGGGCCCTGATTGCCGCCATGGAGCGGGGCGAGCCGGACGCCCTGGAGCGGTTCCGGACGCTCTACACCCCCCTGCTGCGCTACATCATCGCCCCCATCCTCTCCGATCCCCGGGACCGGGAGGAGTGCCTGGCCGATGCCATTCACCGGGCCTGGGAGAAGATCCACAGCTATGAGACCGCCCGGGGGAATTTCTCCACCTGGCTGTCCGCCATCGCCCGCAACGCCGCCCTGAACCGCCTGCGGGAGCTGGGCCGCCAGCCCCAGTGGGAGCCCCTGGAGGACCACGCCCACCATCTGGCCGACCCGTCGGAGGGGCCGGAACAGGTTCTGCTGCGCAACGAGCTGGCCGCCGCCCTGAACCGGGCCCTGTCCCAGCTGAGCCAGCGGGACCGGGACATCTTCCTGCGCAAGTATTACTATTATCAGTCCACCGCCCAGATCGCCGCCGAGCTGGGGCTCACCCTGCGGGGGGCGGAGGGGCGGCTGTACCGCATCCGGAAACGTCTGCAAAAAGACCTGGGAGGTGAGTGGCATGACTGACCGGGACTTTGATCAGCTGCTCTATCAGCGTGTCTCCTATCTGCCGCCGGAGCCCATCTCCGGCCCCTGGCGCCGCGCCCTGGGCTGCATCTGCTGGGGGCTGATCCTCATCACCGTCACCCTGAGCGTCCTCTCGCTCCAGTATATCCTGCCCGCCGTGGGCAGCCTGCTGCTGTATCTGGGCTTCCGCCCCCTGCGCAAGGCCGGCCCCTGGCTGACCCTGGGCTATATCCTGTCCATCGTCCAGGCGCTGTATCAGGCCGCCGTCATCCTGCTGCTGGCCACCCCCGCGGGCCCTGTGCTCACCGCCCAGCCCCTCTCCTTCCGGCTGGGCCTGTTGGCCTACCTGCTGCGGACCCTGCTGGTATTCGCCCTGTGGCTGGGGCTGCGGGGCGTCTTCCGCCGGGCGGGGCAGCGGCCCAGAACGGCGGCCGCCGCCGGCGTGGCGGCGTGCTATGTGCTCATGCTCCTGCTGGCCCTGGGAGAGACCCAGGGCGCCCTGCCGCTGCTGGGCTTTCTCCTGCTGTTCCTGTGCGCCGTGGCCGGACTGTTTCACATCAGCGCCACCCTGGAACAGGCGGGCTACGCCATCCCCTTCGCCCCGGTGCGGGTGAGCACCTGGCTGGTGTCCCTGCTCTATCTGGGCATCCTGGCCGTGGCCGTCCCCCTGCTGCTGTTCCACTTCAACCACGTCCCCTTGGACGCCTCCCCCGCCCAGGCGGAGACCGGCCAGGCGCAGTTGCGGCAGGAGCTGGTGGAGCTGGGCTTCCCGGAAGAGGTGCTGGCCGACCTGACGGACAGTGAGGTGGCCGCCCTGGAGGGGGCGCAGGAAATCTACGCCGCCCGCTCCCCCCAGGAGGGGGAAGTCTCCTCCGACTTCAGGCCCTCTGTCACCTACTTCATCCAGGTGAATCTGCCCGGCGATCTGGCCCGCTATTACCTGTGGTTTTCCCAGAGCGATTTCCCGGAGCACGGGCTCCGGGAGAGCCTGGAGGTGGACCCCCTGACGGAGTTCTCCCAGACCCGCCCCGGCTGCGACCTTCAGGGCCGCCTGCTGTGGGAGGAGGGGGGCCAGCTGTACCAGTTCCCCCTGTCCACGCAGTTGAAATCCCCCTCCCTCACCGGTTCCGGGGGCTCCACCCCCTCCTGCTCCTATGTCGTGGACTTCTCCCTGCCCCGGCAGGGGGAACACGTCCGGGGCTATGTCTCCTATGAGGCCCAGCTCCTGGCCGACTATGCCGACTCCATCGAGGACATCCATGTCGCCATGGTCTACTTTCACCGCCCGGCCACCTGGCTGGACTACCCCTGGAAGTCCCCGGAGCAGTACCAGGCGGCGGGCCTGGCCCACGCCTCCACAAAGTACAGCTCCTATCAGAACATCGTCCGGTACTTCCACACGGACGGACTCTATTGGAACGGAGTCTGAACGCGAGTCGTCCCATCTGTGAAAAGAGGAGGTTGCAATCATGAACCCTGACCAGGAAATTAATCTTCCCAGCGCCGCCGTACAGCAGGGCGAGCCGGACGCCCTGGCGCAGCCCCAGACGCTCTGGCGCTATGCCCTGGCCCGGATCTGCTGGGGGCTGGTTCTCACCACCATTACGCTGAATTTTTTCTATCTCCAGTACCTGCTCCCCGCCGTGGGCTGCGTCCTGATCTACCTGGGGCTGCGCTCCCTCCGGAAGGCCAACCGGTGGCTGGGGGCGTGCCATGGGCTGTCTGTCGCCCTGCTGGTGCTGCGGGCGGCCATCCTGCTGCTGGATGCCACCCCCGCGTGGTGGGCCCTCCCCGATTCCGCAGGCTTCTGGACAGGCGTGCTTGCCTTCCTGCTGGTCTTTCTGCTGCTCTTTGCCCTGTGGCGGGGTTTGAAGGAAATATTCCGCCAGGCCGGGCAGCCGCCGAAAACCGGTTCCGCCGGCGCCCTGGTGATCTGCTGGGTGCTGATCTTTCTGCTGGGCCTGATGGAGACCAGCATCTGGCTGGTCACCCTGCCCGTCCTCATCCTGTGGATCTGCCTGGTCGTGGGCGTGTTCAAGATCAATGGTGCGCTGGAGCAGGCGGGATACACCATCATCCCCGCCCCGGTGCGGGTGGTGGGCTGGCATCTGGGCCTGTTCTACCTCGTGGCCTTGGCGGCTGGGATCCTGATCTGCCTGCTCTGCTTCAGCCGCCGGCCGGTGGCTGCCGTCCCAGCCGCCCCCCAGACCGGCCAGACACAGCTGCGGCAGGAGCTGGCGGAGCTGGGCTTCCCGGCGGAACTGCTGGCCGATCTGCCCGATGAGGAGGTGGCACGGTTGGAAGGGGCCAGCGGCGTGGAGCAGAAGGATATTTGGGGTTGGAACACTGCCGATCACTTGGAGGGGCTGGACTGTCAGGTCTTCCAGGTGACCCTCCCCGGGGAAAACACCCTGCGGTTCTACTATTTCTTCCAGTGGCGTACCCCTCCGGAACAACGCTATCGCTATCTGGACGGGGTGGAGCTCATCCCCGCCCACAGCTTCAACAGCCTGTCCATGGAGGTGGAATCCCCCCGTGGCAGCCTGCTCTGGGAGGAGGACGGCCAGACGCTGGAGATGGAGCTGACTGCCACAGCTCCCCAGGTCTATCACGACACCTGGTCGCTGGGGACCCTTACCTCCGTCTCCTCCTATTCCTATTGCGATATGGTCTTCTCCCTTCCGAAGGAGGGGGAAAACCTCCGGGGCTATGTGACCTGGGGCGTCTCCAATCTCCGGGAGGAGAACTTCGTCACCTCTTGCATCACCTACATCCACCAGCTCTCCCCCCTCTCCTATCCCTGGGCGGATCCCTGTCAGGCCCAGCGGCTGGGACGGGCCGCTGACGAGCAGGATCCCTTCTGCAGCCTGGGCGTCTGGTGTGACGCTCACTACACAGAGCAATGACCCACCCCGGAGGGGGAGCTGTGGCTCCCCCTCCGGGATTTTTTTGCCGGACAGGCAACGGGGACAGCCACCGGCGCATACCCTCTCCCCATAGGGGGTGAGAGGGATGCTCCATATTCTCCGGCTGCGGTGGCTGCGGGAACTGCTGGCCACCATCGCGGTGCTGGTGGCCGGCTTTGCCCTGGTGGCGGCACCGGAACAGGCCATTCAGGGCGGGAAAAACGGACTGCTGCTGTGCTTCAACGTCATCATTCCCTCCCTGTTCCCCTTTTTTGTGCTCTCCTCCCTGGTGGTGGACCTGGGGCTGGCGTCCTGCCTGGGCAGCGCCATGGGGCCCTTGATGCGCCCCCTGTTCCGGGTGAACGGCAGCTGCTCGGCGGCAGTGGTGCTGGGCTTCATCGGCGGCTACCCCGTGGGCGCCCGCACCGCCCTGCAGCTGTACCAGCAGGGATTGTGCTCCAAGGCGGAGGCGGAGCGGCTGCTGGCCTTCTGCAACAACTCCGGCCCCGCCTTCATTTTCGGCGTGGTGGGGGCCGGCGTCTTTGGCGACGGGCGGGTGGGGCTGCTGCTCTACCTCACCCACACCCTGGCCTCCATCCTGGTGGGCATTCTGTTCCGGTTCCACGGCGGCGGCTGCGCCGGCGCCCCTTCCCAGAATCAGAAGCCCATCGGCACCATCACGGTCCCGGCGGCCTTCACCGGGGCGGTGACCCGCTCCTTTCAGAGCACGATGAACATCTGCGCCTTCGTGGTGTTCTTCTCCGTGGTGCTCCAGATGCTCACCGCCTGGGGGGCCCTGTCCGCCCTGGCGGACGCGCTGGGCGTGCTGGGGCTCAGTCCGGAGTGGGCCCACCGGCTGGTGGCCGGGCTGCTGGAGCTGTCCTCCGGCGTATCCTCCCTCAGCGGCGGCACCGGGCTGGCCGGCCGGGCGTCCATGGCCGCCTTCATGCTGGGCTGGGCCGGACTGTCGGTACACTGTCAGGTGCTCTCCTTTCTGCTGGACAGCGGCCTGTCCGTGCGCACCTACCTGGCGGGCAAGCTGTGCCACGCGCTGCTGGCCGCCGCCCTCACCTGGCTGTGCGCCCAGGTGATCCCCATCTCCCAGTCCGTATCCCACTATCTGATCCAGCAGACCGAGACCATTGCCGCGCTGGATTTCTCCACAGCCCTCACCATCTCAGCGGGGGCCGCCGCAGGCTGCTGGCTGCTGCTGTGCGCCCTGGGCGCCGCGCTGGTGAGAAAAAAGTGTGGAAAAGGCCGCCGCAATCGTGTATACTGAAGAGGTAAACTCCCTGGGAGAAGGTGTGGTTATGCTTTTTGAAAAGAATATGGAAGCCCGCTGTTCCTACTGCAAGCGCAGCGCGCCCCTGGACCGGGAAACCGTGATGTGCCCGAAGCGGGGCGTCATGTCCGCCTCCGACTCCTGCCGGCAGTTCCGGTACGACCCCCTGAAGCGGGTGCCCCCCAAGCCGGCGGCGGCGGATTTTTCCCACCTGAAAGACGAGGATTTTACCCTGTAACACAAAAGGCATGACCTGTCCCGGTCATGCCTTCTTTTTTTCCGCTGGAAACTCTCACGCGCCCTGGCCCACCGTTCCGGCTGCCCCCAGGGACATGGAAGCGGCAGCATCTCCGAGTGTCGCGATGCTGCGGCGCAACAAAAAAGCAGACAACCCAACGGTTGTCTGCTTCTTTGTGTTGGCACTACCTATCTTTCCGGGCCGTCACCAGCCAAGTATTTTCGGCGCGAGTGAGCTTAACTGCCGTGTTC
>CALWXH010000017.1 GCA_944385465.1 uncultured Oscillospiraceae bacterium
TGGTGCGGGGCGTGCACCCGCCCCGGCTGAGGTGACGGCATGGCCGGCCGGCGGATTCTCTACGGGGCGGCGCTGGCGGCCGCCCTGGCCTTTCAGATCTTCTATGACGGCTATCTGGCCCAGTTTCTGCTGCTGTGCGTCATCGCCCTTCCCCTGCTCTCCCTGGCCCTGTCCCTGCCGGGGATGCTGCGTCTGCGCCTGACCCTGGCCGCCTGTGCCCCCCGACTGCTCCAGGGGGCCCGGGGCCAGTGGCTCGCGGCGGCGGACAGCGCCGGCCTGCTCCCGGCAGCCCGGCTGAAGCTGACCCTGCGCTTCCGCAACGCCCTCACCGGCCGGGAGCACCGGGGGGAAATGGTGTGCCAGGGGCTGGAGCGCCGGCAGACCCGGTCCTTCCCCATGGCCAGCGAACACTGCGGCGCCCTGTCCTGCCAGGTGCTCCGGGCGAAGGCCTATGACCTGCTGGGCCTGTTCACCCTTCCCCTGACGCCACCCCGCCCCGCCCAGACATTGATTTTTCCCCGCCCTGCCCCGGAGGACGACGTGCCCGGCCTGGCCCGGTTCCTGACCCGGCTGACCGCCGCGCCCGGCCGCCTGCTCCGGGGGGAGGACTATGAGATCCGGGACTACCAGCCCGGCGACCCCATCCGGGACATCCACTGGAAGCTGTCCGCCAAACGGGACGGGCTGGTCATCCGGGAGAAGCTGAAAACCGGACGTCCCCGGGCGGTCCTCACCCTGGAGCTGTCCGGCGCTCCGGAGCGGCTGGACCGGGTGCTCTCCCACCTGTGGACCGTATCCACCCGTCTCAGCGGGCAGGGCTGGCCCCACCAGGTGCGCTGGACGGACGAGGCCGGGCGGCCGCGGAGCTTCACCATCTCCTCCCAGAGGGAGCTGGAGGCCTGCACAGCCCTGCTGCTCTCCCAGCCGGCGCCCGCGCGCCCGCCCCGGAAAGAGCCGGAGGCGCCGGACCCCGGTATTCCCCATCTGACCATCACCGGCGGAGAGGGGGAACATGCATTATGAAAAAGCCCCTCTCCCCCCGGCCCACCGCCGCCCGATATCTGGCGGACGGAGCCCTTCTCCTGGTGCTGCTGTGCGCCCTGGCTCTGTTCTGTCTGAACACCTACCTGGGGTCTTTCTATTATGATCAGTCCCTCGTGGTCTCCTACCGCCCCCCCGGGGCCATGTCCCCCATTTCTCTGCTGCCCGCCCTGGGGGTGTGCGTCGGGGCCGGGCTGGTCAGCCTGCTGGTGTGGTCCCTGCCCCGGCTGCGGTGGCTGGCCGCCCTGGTCCTGGTGCTGGGCGCGGGGGCGCTGCTCTGGCTGAACTGGCGCACCCTGGCCTGCGGCGCCCTGTTGCTGTGGGAACGGCTGTCTGTTTTGTTCACCGACGCCACCGGCTTCCCCGGCTATTTCGACCCCGCCCAGGCGCTGTCCGCCATTCTCACCCCCAGCCAGCTCTCCTCCCTCACCGACTTCCAGGAGCAGGCCGCCATGCAGGCCCTGCTGGCCGCCGCAGCCGCCCTCTATGCCCTGCCCCTGGGCTGGGCGGCGGTGCGGGTGCGGTCCTTCTGGCTCACCTTCGCCCTCACCCTGCCCTGGCTCCTCCCCGCCTTCCTGGCGGAGATCCCCCTGGACTGGCCCGCCCTGGCGGCGGTGTGCGCCTGCTGGGCCGCCCTGCTCCTGTCTGCCCTGGCCGCCCGGGGGGGCGCCAACGCCGCCGCCCGGGTGACCCTGGTGTCCCTGCCCGCCGCCCTGGCGGTCATCCTGGCCCTCACCCTGCTCTTCCCCGGAGAGGGCTACGTCCAGCCGGCCTGGGCGGTGAGCGTCCGGGACGAACTGCTGAGCCTGGACTGGTTTGACGCAGGGGACGGCCCGGGCGCCGGCGATCCGGATGACCCCTCCGGCGGAGCGGGGGGCGGGGCCCTGGCCCCTCCGGACAGCGAGGACCTGTCCGCCGCCGGCCCCCGGCGGTACACCGGCCAGGCGGTGATGGCGGTGACGGACACCCAGCCCGGAACGGTATACCTGCGGGGCGCGGTGTATCAGGACTACACCGGCTCCTCCTGGGATCTGGCCTCCACCACCCTCCCCAGCGCATTGAGCGGAACCTTTTATGCCTGGAATGATGCCCTGCTGGCAGCGGGCACCGACACCATGACTGTGATTTACCAGGGCTCCAGCTCCATCGCCTATGTCCCCTATCAGTCCACCCAGCTCCTGGACTCCCCCATCTCCCCCTTCACCACCGCCTCCACCCTGTTTTACCCCAACACGCTGTACAGCTACACCGTCCACTACCTGCCCCTGGAGGGGGAGCCTGTCCCCTTTGACGCGGCCAGCGCCCTGGGGGCCAGCGGCTACGTGGAGTATCTGGAGGACTACGCGCAAAGCCAGGTGGAGGAGCAGTATCTCTCCCTGCCCGGTGCATCCATCCGGGGCGGCGCCGCCAGTATCGACCGCCTCAACCGGTGGTATGGACAGGCCCTGGCGGAGCTGGAGGAGAGCGGCGAGCCCATGGCCGGCGGGTACACCGGCCCCTATGCCCAGCAGCTGAACACCGCCGCCCTCATCGCCCAGCTGCTGGAGCGCAGCGCCGAATACGACCTGAACACCCCCGTCACCCCGGAGGGGGAGGACTTCGTCCGCTATTTTCTGGAGGAGAGCCACCGGGGCTACTGCGTCCATTTCGCCAGCGCCGCCGCCCTGCTGCTGCGCGCCCAGGGCATCCCCGCCCGGTACGTCACCGGCTACACCGCCCACATCCCCGAGGGGGGCGGCACCGACACGGTGCGGGACTCGGACGCCCATGCCTGGGTGGAGATCTTCCTGGAGGGCTATGGCTGGTACCCGGTGGAGGTCACCCCCGCCGCCCGGCAGGGGAATGACCCGGAGCACACCCCGGCCCCCAGCCTTCCCCCCTCCCGGCCGCCTCAGGCCAGCCAGGCCCCTCAGGCCACCCCCCAGCCCGGGAATGAGCCTGCCCCGGAGGGGGGCACCGGCGGCCCGCCCCTGGCCTGGCTGCTGCTGGCCATCCCTCTGGCCCTGGCCTGTACCGCCTCCGTCTGGCTGCCCCGTCTGCTCACCCGCCTGGTGCGCATCTGGTGGGCCGCCCGGCAGAAGCGGGGCAGCAACGCCGCCGCTCTGGCCCTGTACCGGCGGTTTGAGGTTCTCACCCGCCGCGCGGGCAAAATCCCGCCCCGGGCCAAAGAGCTGGTGGAAAAGGCCCGCTTCAGCCAGCACACCCTCACCCAGGGCGAGGTGGAGGAGCTGCTGGCTCTGCTATCCCGGACCACCGCCCAGCTGGGCCGGGCCCTGCCCCTGCCGAAGCGCAGGTGGATGGAGCTGTTTCTCACCGCTCTGGGCTGCCCGCCCCCTGACATTCCAATCTGAGAGGAGATCTGAGTATGTTTCCACCCATGCGCCGTGCCCGACAGGCCCTGCCCCCGGAGGAGTGCGGAGAGATCCTACGCGCTGGCACCTCCGGCGTCCTCGCCCTGTCCGGAGACGAGGACTACCCCTATGCCCTGCCCATCAGCTACGTGTGGGACGGCGGGGACCGGCTCTACTTCCACTGCGCCAGGACCGGCCACAAGCTGGACGCCATCGCCCGCAACCCCAGAGCTTCCTTCTGCGTGGTGGGGCAGGACATCGTGGTCCCCCTGGAGTACACCACCCACTACCGCAGCGTCATCGCCTTCGGGCGGATGACGCTGGTGGAGGACGCGGAGGAAGCACGCTCCGCCCTGGAACAGCTGGGACTGAAATACGCCCCCATGGACAGCGCCCAGAACCGGGCCGCCTACATTGAACAGGACTGGGACGGGGTGCGGGTGCTGAGCCTCACCATAGAGCACCTCACCGGCAAGGAGTGCATCGAGCTGACCCGGCAGCGGGATCAGCACTGAGGAAAACCTTTTGGGGGCGGGCCACCCGGCCCGCCCCCATTCTGTTCTTGCCAACCGGCCGCCGGCCATGTAAAATAGGAAAAAACGTCCCGGCCCGGCCGGGAAAGGGGGAAATCCGCGTGCGCATCCTGGTGGTGGAGGACGAGCGGGACCTGAACCTGCTCCTCCAGAAGGTACTGAAAAGGGCCGGCTACACGGTGGACGGCTGCTATGACGGGGAGGAGGCCCAGCTGCACCTGCTGGGCGCGGAGTACGACGCCATCCTGCTGGACGTGATGATGCCCAAAAAGGACGGCTACACCCTCATCCGGGAACTGCGGGAGCAGGGCGTGGACACCCCGGTGCTCTTCCTCACCGCCCGGGACAGCGTGGGCGACCGGGTCAGGGGCCTGGATCTGGGGGCGGACGACTACCTCATCAAGCCCTTTGACTTCGACGAGCTGCTGGCCCGCATCCGGGCCATGACCCGCAAGCACGCCGGGGTGCGCACCAACCTGTTTTCCGCCGGGGATCTGGTCCTGGACGCCCAGAGCCGGAAGGTCACCCGGGGCGGGCAGGAGATCTCCCTGCTGCCCAAGGAGTTCTCCATCTTAGAGTACCTGCTGCGCAACAAGGAAAAGGTGCTCTCCCGGGAGCAGATCGAAAACCGCATCTGGAATTACGAGTTCTCCGGCAGCTCCAACAACGTGGACGGCTACATGAGCCGCCTGCGCAAGAAGATCGACGAGGGCCGGGAGCCCCGGCTCATCCACACCGTGAAGGGAGTGGGCTGGGTCATCCGGGAGCCCGCGGAAAAGGAGGCCGGACAGTGAAGCGGCTGAATGTGAAGGTACGAATCACCATCTGGTACACCCTGCTCATGGTGCTCATGGCCGCCCTGCTCATGGGGTTTCTCTACCTGGTGAGTGGGTCGGTGTCCACCCAGACCGCCATGGATCAGCTGGAGCGCACCGTGCGCGGCAACCTCACCCACGTGTCCATGGACGAGACGGGCGCCCTTCAACTGCAGGAGGGCTTCACCTTTTCTGACAACGGCGTATACACCCTGGTGTACAGCCAGAACCAATCCCTGCTGGCCGGGCAGGTGCCCGTGGGCTTCACCGCCGACGAGCCCTTCCAGAACGGCCTCACCCGGCCGGTGGACTCCGGCGGCACCCGGTACTATGTGCTGGACTTTTACCTGCTTCTGAGCTGGGAAAACGGGGTGTGGGTGCGGGGCATCCTGGAGGCCCCGGAAAATCCCCAGGTGCTCACCAACTTCATGGCCATCGCCCTCATTGTGCTGCCCGCCTTCATCCTTCTGGCCGCCCTGGGCGGCTGGCTCATCGCCCGGCGGGCCTTCCGCCCCCTGGATCAGATCACCTCCACCGCCGCCGCCATCAACGAGGCCGCCGACCTGTCCCGGCGAGTGGACGTGCCGGCGGGCAACAACGAGTTCGCCCGGCTGGCCAGCACCTTCAACCAGATGTTTGCCCGGCTGGAGCAGTCCTTCGAGGCAGAACAGCAGTTCACCGCCGACGCCTCCCACGAGCTGCGCACCCCGGTGGCCGTCATCAAGAGCGCCTGTGAATACGCGGAAAAGTATGGCGACACCCCGGAGGAACAGCGGGAGACCTTGGCCATGATCCACCGCCAGGCGGACAAGATGTCCCACCTCATCGGCCAGCTGCTGTCCATCACCCGGCTGGACCAGGGGACAGACTCCGCCCGCTGGGAGCTGGTGGACCTGTCCGCCCTGGCGGACGAGGTGTGCCGGGAGCAGCCCTATCCCCCCCAGCGCCTGATCCGGGACATTCAGCCCGGCCTCACCTTCCGGGGCGACCGAGCCCTGCTCACCCGCCTGCTCCAGAACCTCATTGACAACGGCTTCAAATACGGCAAGCCGGAGGGCCATGTGTGGGTGAGCCTGACCCGTTCCGGGAACGAGCTGCTGCTGGGGGTCAAGGACGATGGCATCGGCATCCCCGCCCAGCTGCAGGACAAGGTGTGGCAGCGGTTTTTCCAGGCCGATCCCTCCCGCAGCGAAAAGGGGGGCGCCGGTCTGGGCCTGGCCATGGTGGACCAGATCGCCCGGGCCCACGGCGGCACCATGACCCTGGAGAGCATCCCCGGCCTGGGCAGCACCTTCACCCTCCATCTGCCGGTCCAGGCCACGGAATAGGCGCGTTTTTCCGCCGGCGTCAGCCCTCCCACAAAATGTCCCTCCCCCGCCGTCCCATGATGGGACGGCGGGGGATTTTTGTCCCGGAATTTTTTCAAAAATTTTTTCTGAATTGCGTTCCACTTTCATATTGCCTTCATGTTGCCCTGGTAGGATAAGGCCAACAAGAAGAACTGAAAGGAGCGACCCCCTCATGAAAAAGACATGGAAAACCCTCGGCGCTGTGAGCTGCGCCGCCCTGCTGGCCCTCACCCTGGCCGCCTGCGGAAAGGACGCCAGCCAGGCGGAATTCATCGGCCTGGACGCGGCCAAATCCATCGCCCTGGAGAATGCCGGCGTGACCCAGGCTGACGCCCAGTTCTCCACCACCGGCCTGGACCGGCGGGACGGCACCGACTTCTACGCCGTGGACTTCACCGCCAACGGCCAGAGCTATGAGTACGACATCGACGCCATCACCGGCGCCATCATCACCGGCCCCGCCGCGGCCGCCCCCAGCTCCGCCGCGCCGGAGGCCAGCCCCTCTCCCAGCGTGGGCCCGGAGGGCGTCACCGCCGACCAGGCCAAGGAGATCGCCCTGAACCACGCGGGCCTCACCGCCGACCAGGTCACCTTTATCCGGACTCAGCTGGACCGGGATGACGGCCGCCAGGTCTATGATGTGGAGTTCTACGACGGCAGCTACACCGAGTACGACTATGAGATCGAAGTGTCCACCGGCACCATTCTCTCCTACGACCACGACACCGACCACTACAATCCCCCCGCCGCCAACACCGGCTCCGGCACCACCACCTCCATCTCCGCCGAGAAGGCCAAGGAGATCGCCCTGAACCACGCGGGCCTCACCGCCGGCCAGGTCACCTTCATCCGGGCCCAGCTGGACTGGGATGACGGCCGCCGGGTGTATGATGTGGAGTTCTATGACAGCGACTACACCGAGTACGACTACGAGATCGACGCCGCCTCCGGCACTGTGCTCTCCTATGACTTTGACGCCGAGGGCTATGACCGCCCCAACCCCGGCACCACCACCATCTCCGCCGACCAGGCCAAGGAGATCGCCCTGGCCCGCGTCCCCGGGGCCACGGTGAACGACATCTATGAGTTTGAGCTGGACCGGGATGACGGCCGGCTGGAGTACGAGGGCACCATCTACTACAACGGCATGGAGTACGACTTCACCATCGACGGCTACTCCGGCGCCATCCGGGAGTGGGACGCCGAGCCCATCTGGGACTGAACCCATCTTCGCCAGAGGGGGCGGGGCCTTGGAAAAGGCCCCGCCCCCTCTTATGGCTCACGCGTCCCCTTTGTATTTTCTTCTGGTGGCGATACCGCCCCGTATGTGCCTTTGAGCCTTGTTTTCCTCCAGTACCGCCTTCACCTGCAGGTACAGGGTCCGGTTGAAGGCGGGCAGGCGCTCTGACAGATCCTTATGCACCGTGGATTTCGAGATGCCGAAGGCCCGGGCGGCGCAGCGCACCGTCGCCTTGTTCTCAATGATGTACTGGGCCATCTGACAGGCCCGTTCTTCAATGTTCCCTTTCATGGCAGCAACTCCCCACTCCTGGCGTCTTGGGCGCGTCTTGGGCCATCTATATGCGCCGGAGGGCGGGTTTATGAGAATCCCGGCAGGACGCCCCTGCCGGGATTCCTCTTGCGCCCGGTCTTTTTCCCCGCTATAATGGAGGAAAAACACGCCTGTTTCAGGCGCCCGGGAGGCTGCTTCATGAATTCCAATCAAAACATCGTGCTCATTGGTATGATGGGTTCCGGCAAAACCACCTGCGGCCGGATGCTGGCAGAGCGTCTGGACCGCCCCTTTGTGGACTGCGACACCCTGATCGAAGGGTTCACCGGCCGGACCATTTCCGATATCTTCTCCACCGACGGCGAGGAGGCCTTCCGGGAGCTGGAGAGTCAGGTGGTCCAGGAACTGGGCGCCCAGAGCGGCTTGGTCATTGCCACCGGCGGCGGCGTGGTGCTGCGCCAGGCCAATGTGGCCGCCCTGCGCGGCAACGGCACGATCGTCTTTCTCAACCGGCCGCCGGAGGAGATCTATGACACCCTGCCCACGGAAAACCGCCCCCTGGCCCAGGGCGGACGGCAGGCCTTTCTGGACACCTTCTCCCAGCGGCTGCCCTCCTACCGCACCGCGGCCGATATCATGATCTTCGACTTCTCCTCCCCGGAATCCACCGTGGCGGAGATTCTGGACAAGCTGTCCCATCAGCCCCTGAAATTTCTGGTCATCAACGGCCCCAACCTGAATCTGCTGGGCAGCCGGGAGCCGGGCATCTACGGCCAGCAGACCTATGACGATCTGTGCAAACTGGTCACGGATTACGCCGCCACCCATAACGCCACCGCCGTGTGCTTCCAGTCCAACCACGAGGGTGCCATCATCGACCAGATCCAGGCCGCGCAGGGGATCTACGACGCCATCATCATCAACCCCGGCGCCTATACCCATTACAGCTACGCCATTCTGGACGCGCTGAAGGCGGTGTCCGTCCCCGCCTTCGAGGTACACATCAGCCACATTGACCAGCGGGAGCCCTTCCGGACCGTGTCGGTCACCGCCCCCGCCTGCGCGGGCCAGATCTACGGCCACGGTTTCCAGGGCTATCTCATGGCCATGGACCACTTCCTGGAGGGCCGGTCATGAGCGCCGCCATGCTTCAAGTCATCGGCGATCCGGTGCTCCACTCCAAATCTCCCCTGCTCCACACCGCCATGCTGGCCCGGCTGGGGCTGGAGCTCCCGTACACCCCCCGGGTGGTCCCCAAGGGCGGACTGCCTGACTATCTGGCCTGGGCAAAGGCCCACGGCGTCATGGGCTTCAACGCCACCATGCCCCACAAGGAGGATCTGGTCCCCCTGATGGACGAGCTGGGGGCGGACGCCGCCCGGGTGGGCGCGGTGAACACCGTGTGCGTGCGCGGCGGGAAACTCATCGGCCACAACACCGACGGGGCGGGCTGTCTGGCCGCCCTGGAGGCAGCCGGGCTGTGGCCCCGGCAGCGGGTGGTGGTTCTGGGCGCCGGGGGCGCCGCCAAGGCGGTGGCTCTGGCCCTGGCCGCCGGAGGGGCGCGGCAGGTCTGGGTGTGCAACCGCACCCTATCCAAAGCCGACGCCCTGGCCCAGGCAGATCCCTCGCAGGTCCTCACCGCCGCGGATTTTTCCCCGGACACCCTGGCCCGGCTGTGCGCCCGGGCCGAGCTGCTGGTCAACTGCACCAATCTGGGCATGGCCGGGTGCGGGCAGTTTGACAGCCTGGACTTTCTGGACGCGCTGCCCCCGGAGGCCGGCGTGTTCGACCTGATCTACCATCCGGAGGAGACCGCCCTGCTCTCCCGGGCCAGGCAATTGGGGCTGGCCGTCCACAACGGCCTGACCATGCTGGTCTATCAGGCCGTGCTGGCCCTGGAATACTTCCTGGACCGCCCTCTGGACCGGAGGGCCATGGCCCGGGCCGCCCTGGAGGCGCTGGAGGCATAATCCGGACAAAAAAACATCCCGGCCGGGATCACATTCCGGTCGGGATGTCTTTTTCTCTCTGCGCGGTTGTCTTACAGTTCTCCGTCGTCATAGTCATCGTATTCGGAGGAGCAGAAGCAGTTGGCCTTTTTCTCCTCCACCTTGTCTGCGATGGCATAGAACGTGTCCACGATCTTGTCCCAATAGGCGGCGATCACGCAGACCGCGGCGCCCAGCACAGCCACCAGCGCAGCGATTTTCAGGATGCAGCGGACAGCTTTCATTTCAGTTCCTCCTTTATTCTCGTAGGTAGTGTATAGTTTACACGATTGTCACCCAAATTACAAGGGCTCTTTCAAATTTCCCGCCCCCGTCGGGCATTTTCCCGCATTTCTCCCCGCCGGGTCAAAAATTTTTGTGCGTTCTTTTTGGCCCGGATCCCGTTACGCCTCAAAACCCCCTTGTATTTTCCTGCAAAATGGAATACAATGTAGGAACGTATGAGTTCCCGCGCTCTCTTCAATCCAGAGCACAGAAAGGAAGGGTCCCATGAAGTTACAAACCGAAAAAGGCCGCATCCGTCTGGCCGCCGATGTGTTCACCTGCATCACCGGCGCAGTGGCCACCAGCTGCTACGGCGTGAAAGGTATGGCCTTCCGCTCCAAGACTGACGGACTGGTTCACCTGCTGCGCCGGGAGTCCATGTCCAAGGGCGTCAAAATCATCTATCATGAAGATGACTCCATCTCCATCGAACTGCATATCATCGTGGACAACGGCGTGAATCTCGTGGCGGTGAGCCGCTCCATCCAGAGCGAGGTCAAATACAACGTCAACCGCCTGACCGGCATCGAGGTGCGCAGCGTCAACGTCTGCGTGGATTCTATGGTCATCGGGTGAGCCCCGGGACAGACAGAAAGGAAATATCCGAATTATGATCGACATCATTGACGGCTCCCTTTTTCAGCGCATGGTCATCCACGCCGCTGCCTCCATCGGCGCGCAGAAACAGAGCATCAACGAACTGAACGTGTTTCCCGTTCCCGACGGGGATACCGGCACCAATATGTCCCTCACCATCGGCACCGCCGCCACTGAGGCCCGGAAGAAGCCCTCCCAGTCCATCAGCCAGGCCGCCGCCACCAACGCCTCCGCCCTGCTGCGGGGCGCCCGGGGCAACTCCGGCGTCATCCTCTCCCTGCTGTTCCGCGGCGTGTCCAAGGGGCTGAAGGAGCATGACACCGCCGACGGCGTCGTGCTGGCCGCCGCCCTGAACGAGGGCGTGGGCGCCGCCTACAAGGCGGTTATGAAGCCCGCCGAGGGCACCATCCTCACCGTCTCCCGGCTGGCTGCCCAGCGGGCGGTGGAGGCTGCCCAGGAACAGAACAGTGCCGAGTACGTGCTGGAGGCCGCCATCGCCGAGGGCGAGCTGGCCCTGGCCGACACCATCAACCAGAACCCCGTCCTGCAAAAGGCCGGCGTGGTGGACGCCGGCGGCAAGGGCTACCTCATCATTCTCCAGGGCATGCTGGACGAGCTGCGGGGCATCCCCGCCCCGGAGACCGGGGAGGACGGCGCCGCCCAGGACAAGGCGGACTTCGCCCACCTGGGGGACGAGGAGATCACCTACACCTTCGACACGGTGTTCATCGTGCGCAAGCGCACCCCCAACGTGGACCTGGACCCCTTCCGGTCCTACCTCAACGGCATCGGCGACAGCCTGGTCATCGGCGAAGACGACGAGTCCTTCAAGGTCCATGTCCACACGGATATCCCCGGCGCCGCCCTCACCGAGGGCCAGCGGTACGGCACGCTGGAGCTGGCCAAGATCGAGAATATGCGCACCCAGTACGAAGACATGGCGGCCGGCCGCAAGCCCCAGAGCACCGATGATCTGGACATGGAGGAGAGCAGCGCGCCGGAAGAGCCCGTTGTGGCGCCCCCCGAAAAGAAGTACGGCGTGGTGGCCGTGTGTGCCGGCGCCGGCATGGCCTCCGTCTTCCGGGATCTGGGGGTGGACGGCATCATCTCCGGCGGCCAGACCATGAACCCCTCCACCGAGGACATTCTCCGGGAGATCTCCCGCACCCCTGCCGAGATCGTCTTTGTGCTGCCCAACAACAAGAACATCATCATGGCCGCTCAGCAGTGCATCGGCCTGGTGGAGGGCAAACAGGTGGTGGTCATCCCCACCCGCACCGTCCCCCAGGGTGTGTCCGCCATGCTGGTCATGGATCCGGACGCCGACGTGAGCGCCAATGTGGACGCCATGACCAGCGCCCTTGGCAGCGTGCGCACCAGCGAGGTGACCTATGCCGCCCGGGACTCCGACTTTGACGGCTTTGCCATCAAGGAGGGCGACTACATGGCCCTGGCCGACGGCCAGCTGTTCGGCACCGCCCGCTCCATGGACGATCTGCTGGAAAAGCTGGCCCTGGCGGACAGCCAGCAGCAGGCCGGTTTCATCAACATTTTCTACGGGGAGGACGTCTCCCAGCAGGAGGCCGACCAGGCCCTGGCCATCTTCCAGCGTCTGTGCCCCGACGCAGAGATCACCCTGCTCTCCGGCGGACAGCCCGTGTATTACTACATGATCTCCGCTGAATAACCCCCTTTCCTGCTCAGGGCTTGCCGCAAACGCGGCAAGCCCTTACTTTTTCACGAGGTGTCTATGGAGAAGTACATTGAAATCCTGGGCGGCATCATCCAGCGCCAGGCGCTGCGAAACCCCCGCGCCGCCCGAGGGCTGCTCAACGCCGCCTACTCCTGGGTGCGGTTCTCCGGCCGCCGCAGCAAAAAGCCCGGCGTGCGCGCCCCCAGCGACGGCATGAACTCCGCCGTCGCCGGCACCCTGGTGGACTCCTTCCGCCGCCCCCAGCAGGCGGTGATGGTGAACATCTTCTTCCCCTGTGAGATGATCCACGCCCTGGGCCTGCAGCCCATGTTCCCCGAGGGGCTGTCCGCCTATCTGTCCTGCACCGCCTGTCAGCACGTCTTTGCCCAGAAGGCGGAGGAGGCCGGCATTCCCGAGACCTTCTGCTCCTATCACAAGACCATGCTGGGGGCGGCCCTCACCGGCGTCATGCCCGCCCCCCTGCTCATCGCCAACACCACCCTGGCCTGTGACGCCAACCAGCTCTCCTTCCGGCAGCTGGCCGGGCACTACCAGGTCCCCCACGCAGTCATCGACGTGCCGGACCAGGTCACCCAGGATGCGGTGGACTATGTGGCCGGCCAGCTGCGCCAGGTCACAGCTCAGATGGAGGAGCTCAGCGGCCGGAAGCTGGACGAGAACGTGCTGCGCTCCGTCATCGCCCGCTCCCGGCGCACCATCCAGGCCCAGCGGGCGTTCCTGGACGCTCGGGGCCGGGTGTCCCTGAACACCACCATGACCGGGGAGCTGTGCTCCCTCATCGCCAACCACGTGATGCTGGGCCGCCCGGAGGCGGAGGACTATCTCACCCGGCTGCTCTCCTGCGCCCAAACCGCCCCGCCCCCGGACCCCGGCCGCCGCCGGGTGTTCTGGATGCACACCCTGCCCAACTGGCAGGACTCCATGAAGGGGCTGCTGGAAACAGACCGGTGCGAGCTGGTGGGCACCGACCTGGCCATCGACTATCTGGGGGACATGGACCCGGAACACCCCTATGAGAGCATGGCCCGCCGGGTGGTGTACAGCATCAACAACGGCCCCGCCCTGCGCAGGGTGGAGGCCAGCCTGACCGCGGCAAAGCAGGCCGGCGCCGAAGGGATCATCCTCTTCTGCCACTGGGGGTGCAAGCAGACCATGGGCCTGTCCCAGCTGGCCAAAGAGGTCTTTGAGGCGGCGGGGCTGCCCACCCTGGTGCTGGACGGCGACGGCTGCGACAGCCGGAACATCGCCGACGGACAGATGGCCACCCGGGTGTCCGCCTTTCTGGAACAACTGGAGGGACTGCGCCCATGATCGGATACACCTGCAAATATACCCCCGTGGAGCTGCTGGAGGCCCTGGGCGGCTACCCTGTGATGCTGGACCGGGAGGTGGGCGACTTCCAGCAGGCGGAGCGCCTCACCCACGCCAACCTGTGCTGCCACGCCAAAGCCGCCCTGGAGCAGGGCGGCGCCATGGAGGAATTGATTTTCACCGACTGCTGCGACTCCACCCGCCGGGTGTACGATGTCCTGCGGCAACGGGGCGGCCACCGCTTTCTGGCCCTGCTGGACCTGCCCCATCAGGACGGCCCCTGTGCCCGCGCCCGCCTGCGGGATGCGCTGATCCGCCTGGCCGGGGAGTACTCCGCCCACACCGGGGTGGAGTTTCGCCGGACGGTGTTTCTGGCCCAGTGCCGCCGGGCCCTGGCCCATCCCCTGCCCCCCGGCCCCTTCCTGGCGGTACTGGGCGCCCGGATGAGCCGCCCTTTGCTGGAGCTGGTGCGCGCCAAGCTCCCCCTGCCGGTGGCCGATCTCACCTGCTCCGGCAACCGGGCCCTCCCCCCTCTGCCTCCGGGAGCGGACACGCTGCCCTTTGAAGATCTGATGGACTGGTACGCCGGGGCCCTGCTGTCCATGCCCCCCTGTATGCGCATGGCCGACCTCACCGGCCGCCGGGCCCTCACGGAGCACCCAGGGCTGAAGGGCATCGTCTACCACACGGTGAAGTTCTGCGATTACTATGGGTTCGAGTACGCCCAGCTGCAGAAATCCCTCTCCCTGCCCATGATCAAGCTGGAGTCCGACTTCACCCCCCAGCCCGCCGGCCAGCTGGCCACCCGGCTGGAGGCCTTTGCCGAGAGCCTGGGCCTGGAGTTCTCCAGGCCCGCCGCCCCAGGTCCCTCCGGGGCGGGCTGCGCCCTGTTCGCCGGCATTGACAGCGGCTCCACCTCCACCAACATGGTGGTCCTGGACCGGGAGCGGAATATCCTGGCCTCGGCGGTGGTGCGCACCGGGGCCAAGGCCCAGAACGGCGCCCGGGCCGCGCTGGACGAGGTCTGCCGCCAGCTGGGCTGCGGCCCGGAGGCCTTTTCCGCCGTCCTGGCCACCGGGTACGGCCGGGGAAACATCCCCTTTGCCACCGACGCCAGGACCGAGATCACCTGCCACGCCAAAGGCGCCCACTTCCTGCGTCCCCAGGCCCGCACCATCATCGACATCGGCGGCCAGGACAGCAAGGTCATCTGCCTGAACGAGACCGGGGCGGTCACCGGCTTTCTCATGAACGACAAGTGCGCCGCCGGCACCGGCCGCTTTCTGGAGATGATGGCCCGCACCCTGGAGCTGGACCTGCCGGAGATGAGCCGCCGGGGCCTGGAGTGGAAGCATGAGCTGACCATCTCCAGCATGTGCACCGTCTTTGCCGAGTCGGAGGTCATCTCTCTCATCGCCGACAACCACGCCGACAGCGACATCATCCACGGCCTGTGCAAGTCCATCGCCGCCCGCACCGCCGCCATGGTCAGCCGGGCCGGCGGCGTCCCGCCCTACATCATGACCGGCGGCGTGGCCCGGAATCTGGGGGTGGTCCGCGCCCTGGAGGAGCAGCTGGGCGCCCCCATTTTCCTGCCGGAGGAGCCGGACCTGTGCGGCGCCCTGGGCGCCGCCCTGCTGGCCCTGGAGGAGCAAGGCTGACGAGCGGCAGAAAAAATTTTCAGGCATCGTTGCACGGATTCGTGCATATACTGTTTCGTATACGATCTGATCAGGAACACAGAAACAGGAAAAGGAGCGATGCCAATATGACACAATTTCCCACTCGTCAGGAGCCCCACGGCCCCCTGGACATTGACGATCTCATTTTTTCGGGACAGACTGACCCTTACATCAGTCAGCGCTGAGCGGCGGCCGCCGGGAGCAGGTCTGGACACCTTTCCCGGCGGCCGCTTTTTGCTCTTTACAAGCCGGCAATTATTTTATATAATGTGCGGTACGAGATTACGCCGGAGTGGCAGAAAAAGGATGACATTGGATGCTGCAATTTGACGAATACAAGGTAAAGCTGAACAATCTGAAGCCCGAACTGGAGCGGCTGGGCCAATCCCTGGACCTGGAGAGCGCCGAGCGGGAGCTGGACATGCTCCACGCTGAGTCCGCCTCCGAGGGGTTCTGGAACAACGTGGAGAAGGCCCAGAAGGTCCAGCAGCGCATCAGCCAGCTGGAGGGCAAGGTCAACGCCCAAAAGAAGCGTCTGTCCAGCTGGGAGGACCTGATGGTGCTGTGCGAGATGGGCAACGAGGAGGAGGACGCCTCCCTGGTGCCCGAGGTGGAGCAGGGCTATGAGGCCCTGGTGCAGGATATGGAGTCCGCCCGGCTGGAGACCCTGCTCAGCGGGGAGTATGACGACAACCCCGCCATCGTCTCCCTGCAGGCCGGGGCCGGCGGCACCGAGGCCCAGGACTGGGCCCAGATGCTCTACCGCATGTACACCCGCTGGGCGGAGCGCCACGGCCTGACCTACACCATCCTGGACTATCAGGACGGGGACGAGGCGGGCATCAAGTCCGCCGCCATCCGCATCGAGGGCCCCCATGCCTACGGCTATCTGAAGAGCGAGCACGGCGTGCACCGGCTGGTGCGGGTCTCCCCCTTTGACGCCAACGCCCGGCGGCAGACCTCCTTCGCCGCGGTGGAGGTCACCCCCGAGATCGACGACAGCGTGGAGGTGGACATCCGCCCCGAGGACGTCGAGATGCAGGTGTTCCGCTCCTCCGGCGCCGGCGGCCAGCACATCAACAAGACCTCTTCCGCCGTGCGGCTGATCCACAAGCCCACGGGCATCGTGGTGGCCTGCCAGACCGAGCGCTCCCAGTTCCAGAACCGGGAGACCTGTATGAAGATGCTGCGCTCCAAGCTCATCCAGATCAAGGAGCAGGAGCACCTGGACAAGATCTCCGACATCAAGGGCACCCAGCTGAAAATCGAATGGGGCAGCCAGATCCGCTCTTACGTGTTCATGCCCTACCAGCTGGTGAAGGACAACCGCACCGGGTATGAGACCTCCAACGTCAACGGCGTCATGGACGGCGACCTGGATGGATTCATCAACGCCTACCTCACCGCCGCCGCCACCGGCAACTGGGCCAAATAACCGCAACAGGCTTCCCGCCTTTCAGGCTGGGAGGCCTGTTTCTATTCTGCCCAATTATCTTGTATTTTTCTTCCGGACTGATATAATGATTCTTGTGGCGGGCCGGTCTGTGTCCTTGCCTGCCCCGCCTGTTTTTTCATCTGAGAAAGGTGGGTTTTAAACAAAAAGAAACTGTTCCCCCTGCTGCTGACGCTGGCCATGGCCTTCAGCCTGGCCGTGCCTGTATACGCGGCAGATGCCCCGCAGGACAGCATCGTGGTCCTCTTCACCAACGATGTGCACTGTACCGCGGACGACGGCGCCTCCTATGCCGCCATTGCCGGCTATAAAGCCGAAATGGAGGCCGCCTATGGCGCGGACAACGTCACCCTGGTGGACAACGGCGAGGCCATCCAGGGCGGTCTGCTGGGCACCCTGTCTGACGGCAGCTGGATCGTGGACATCATGAACGAAGTGGGCTATGACCTGGCCATTCCCAGCAACCACGAGTTTGATTTCGATGTGGAGACCTTCCTGGACATCGTCAACAACCAGGCGGAGTACCCCTACCTGAGCTGCAATTTCATGGATCTGGCCACCGATGAGCCGGTGCTGGATGCCTATCAGATCGTTACCTACGGAGACGTCTGCGTGACCTACGTGGGCATCCCCACCCCCGCCACCCTCTCCCCCGCCCACTTCCAGGACGGGAACGGGAACTACATCTACGGCTTCTGCGAGGGGGATCAGGGACAGAACCTCTACGATCAGGTGCAGGATACCGTGGACGCCGCCCGGGCCGAGGGGGCGGACTATGTGTGGTGGCCCTGGCCCATCTGGGCGTGGACCCCTCCACCTCCCCCTATATGTCCACCGAGGTGATCGCCAACACCACCGGCATCGATGTGGTGCTGGACGGCCACTCCCACACGGTGGTCCCCTCCCAGACTGTGGAGAACGCCGAAGGGGAAGACGTCCCCCTGGCCCAAACCGGCACCAAGTCCGAGTCCATCGGCAAGCTGGTCATCACCGCTGACGGCGCCATGACCACCGAGCTGGTGTCTCTGGCGGACATGGACACCACCACCCCGAGTTACACTGCCACCATGAAATTCATTGAGGGCATTCAGGAGCAGTACCTGGGGATGGCCGCCGAGGTGGTGGGCACCAGCGAGGTGGACCTGACCGTCAACGATCCCGACACCGGTGAGCGGGCGGTGCGCTCCACCGAGACCAACCTGGGCGACTTCTGCGCCGACGCCTACCGCATCATGCTGGGCGCCGACATCGGCCTTGTCAACGGCGGCGTCCGGGCCGACATCCCCGCCGGCGATGTCACTTACGGGGACATCATCGATGTCCACCCCTACGGCAATCTGATGTGCGTGGCGCAGGTCACTGGCCAGCAGATCATTGACGCGCTGGAAATGGGGGCCATGTATGTTGGAGAAGGTGAGAACGGCAGCTTCCTCCAGGTGTCCGGCCTGAAGTACACCATCAACACCGCCATCCAGATCAGCGTGGAGCTGGACGAGGCCGGAAGCTTCGCCGGAGTCACCGACGGCTACGCCTACCGGGTGTCCGACGTGCAGGTGCTGGACAGCGAAACCGGGGAATACGTCCCCATGGACCCTGAGGCCACCTACACTGTGGCCTCCCACAACTACATGCTCAAGGAAGCCGGCAGCGGCATGACCATGTTTGGCAAAGACAAGGTTACCCTCCTGCAGGACGAGGTCATGGTGGACAGCGAGATCCTGATCCGCTACCTTCAGGAGGAGCTGAACGGCGTGGTGGGCGAGGAATATGCCGATCCCTGCGGCCAGGGCCGGATCACCATCGTAACCGGGCCCGCCGAGGATCTGTACGCCGACGTGACCGAGGCCGATTGGTACTATGGCGCCGTGGAATACGTCACCGAAAACGGCATCATGATCGGCGTGGGCGACAACCGCTTTGACCCCGCCGGAGACACCACCCGGGGCGCCCTTGCCACCATGCTGGCCCGTTTTGACGGCCAGGAGCTGCCCCAGACCGACCCCTGGTATCAGGCCGGCATGGACTGGGCCGTGGAGGCAGGTGTGTCCGACGGCACCATGCCCGACCAGGCCGTCACCTGTGTCCAGGCGGTCACCATGATGTGGCGTCTGGTGGGCGAACCCGAGGTGGAGGCCGACCTGTCCGGTTACACCGACACCGCCGAGATCCCCTCCTGGGGCCGGCAGGCCGTGGAGTGGGCGGTGGCTTCCGGCATCATGCAGGGCAGCGATCATCAGCTCACCCCTACAGATCCTGCCACCCGGGCAGAGATTGCCCAGCTTATGATGAAGTTCTGTCAGAGTGTCCAGGGCTAAGTTTGCCCTGGCTGCGCGCGTCCACGCGCCGGGCCGGTATCTCGGCCCGGCGCGTGGACGTTTGTCCTGTCCGCGGTTTTGTCTTCATGCCTACTTTTTGTTATTTACAGGGCTTTCTCAACGTGATACACTTTTGCTATGGTTCACAACCTCATTTTTACGCAAGAGGAGGATGCTACAATGCCATATTGCGTACACTGCGGCGCCTATCTGGAAGAGGGGCAGCGCTGTACCTGCGCCGGCGCTCTGGCCGAGCAGGAGTCCGCCGCCCCCGCCGATCCGGAGTTCATTCCCCTGGAGCAGTCTGCCGGCACGCCGGAAGCGCCCGATTCTAATCCGCAGCAGCCCGCGCCCAGCCCCGCCCCTGACGCCGGCCCCCAGCCAGATCAGCAGGCGCCCCAACCGGAACCGGACTCCCCCTCCGGCCCGGAGCCGGATGCACCCAGCCCCGATCCCGGCGGGCACACCTCCGGTCCCACCTGGACCACCCAGTCCGGGACAGGCCCCTCCGCCCAGCCGCCCCGGCCCTCTCCGGTGTCCATCGCGCTGAAGAACCTGCGTCCTTTCCTGAAGGCCTATTGGCGCAGCCCGGCCCAGGCCACCCGCTCCGCCGTGGAGCAGCAGGACTGGGCCATAGCCCTGGTGCTGAGCGTCATCCAGTGTCTGGCCGCCATTCTGGCTGTGCTGTCCGTGCTGATCCGGCTCAATCGGGCCATTGCCTCCCTCTTTGGCTATCTGGGCTCTCTGATGAGCTATGTCGGCATGGGCGGCGGATATTTCCCGGCGGTTTCCCCCGCCCTGTGCATCCCCATGGGTCTGCTGGGCACGGTGCTGGGCATCGTGCTGATGGCGGCGATGCTCCTTGTCCTGACCCTGCTGATGAAGTCCAAAACCACCTTCCCCACCGCCTTCATCGCCTGCGGCGTCAACACCATTCCCGTCACCGCCGTATTGCTGCTTGCCTTTCTTCTGGGCCTGTTCTCCATCGGTCTGGGCCTGGGCCTGCTGGTCATGGTGCTGCCGGTCTTTGCCGCCTCCGGTCTCATCTCCGCCCGGCAGCTGTGCCCGGAGACGGACAGCGGGAAGTTCTGGCTGTGCTATCTGGTGGGGGTCATCCTGGTGGCCGCCATCACCTGGCTTCTCCTGTCCGCTCTGTTCTTCTAAACCGCGTCAGGGGCAGTTGCCTACATGGCGCTATCCTCGCACAGCCGGTCCGCACTTTGGCCGGCTGTGCGACCATTCTTGCAAGCAAAAATACTTTCTGCTATACTTTTTAAGAAATGCGGCGGGAGATCCCCGCCAGGAGAATTGAGGGAGTTTATGGAATCGATGACACGTAAGGAGCTCAAACGCCAGGGCCGGAAGGCCCTGAAGCGCCACTATCTGCTGATTGTGGCGGCCTGCCTGGTGGCGGCGCTGCTCTCGGTGGAATTTCAGAGCAGTCTGAGCGCGGTACAGGCCCAGAATCCCGCTGCCGCCGCGGAAGAGGCCAGCTGGCAGCGCTGGAACATCAACCTGGGAGACGTCCTGGATCGTCTCCTGCCGGACATTGCGGAGGACAACCCGGTTTTCGGCCACACCCAGGGCGTGCTGGCCAGCCTGGTGAATATGCTGAGCAGCGGCTCTATTTTTGTCACCCTTGCCGCGGCTGTGGGCTCAGTTCTGGGCTCGGCCAACGCAGGCATCCTGCTGCTGATTCTGGGCGGCGCGCTGCTGCTCTTCCTGTTCTGGTTCTTCCTTCAGAATGTCTATCCCGTGCTGCTGCGCCGGGCCATTCTGGAGGGACGCACCTATGAGCGGGTGCCGCTGCAGCGCTTCCTCTACCTGATGCGGGTGAAAAAGTGGGCGCGGGTGGCCTGGGCCATGTTTGTCAAGTTCGTGTTTCTCTCCCTGTGGTCCATCACCGTGGTGGGCGGGGTGATCAAACGCTACTCCTACTACCTGGTGCCCTATATCCTGGCAGAGAACCCCTCCCTCACCGCCCGCCAGGCCATCACCCTCTCCCGGCGGATGATGCAGGGGCACAAGTGGGAGTGTTTCCTCTTTGAAGTGTCCTTCGTGGGCTGGTTCGCCCTGGGCGCATTGAGCCTCGGCCTGGTCAACCTGTTCTACACCAACCCCTACCGGGCGGCCGCCTTTGCCGAGTACTATGCCGCCCTGCGCGCCCAGGCCAAAGAGTCCGGCCTGCCCGGAGCAGAGGCCCTGAACGACGATTATCTGTACTGCCGCGCGGACGACGCCACCCTCCGGCAACGGTATGCCGACGTGGCCGCCATTCTGGAGCACCCCGAGGTGGAGGTGGACGTCCCCACCGGTTTCCGCGCCTTCCTCGCCAAGTGGTTCGGCCTGGTGATCTTCCCCTCCAAACAGGAAAAGGCCTATGAGCAGGATCAGGCCCGCCGCCGGGCTGTTCAAGACCTGGCCGCCGGGTTCCATGGGGAGGCCTACCCCTCCCGGCTCTTCCCCATTCCCGAACAGAGCAAGCGCAAGCTGCCCGACGCGCTGAACTTTGTCCGGCACTATTCCATCTGGTCCATCCTGACGCTGTTTTTCAGCCTGTCCTTTGTGGGCTGGCTGTGGGAGGTGTCCCTCTGCCTGGTGACTGAGGGCATCTTCGCCAACCGGGGCTCCCTCCACGGCCCCTGGATTCCCATCTACGGCTCCGGAGCGGTGCTCATCCTGCTGCTGCTCAACCGTCTGCGCAAGCGCCCGGTGATTCATTTCCTGGCCTCCATCGTGCTGTGCGGCGCACTGGAATACACCTCTTCCCTGGTGATGGAGATCCTCTCCGGCGGTACACGCTGGTGGGACTACAGCGGCTACTTCCTCAATCTCAACGGCCGGATCTGCGCCGAGGGCCTGCTGGTGTTCGGCGTGGCGGGCGCCATTGTGGTCTATGTGCTGGCCCCCCTGGTGGACAACCTGGTCCAGCGCATCGACGGCAAGGCGGGCCGGACGGTATGTCTGGCGGTGTCCGTGGTCTTTGTGGCCGACGTGGTGTACTCCCAGTTTGTCCCCAACACCGGCAAGGGCATCACCGGAGAGGCGCCCCCCGCCATCTCCATGCCGGCGGATTCCTCTGGCCCGGAGGAAACGCTTCTCACAAGACTGGAGCTGTAAACGCAACAGGCTCCCGGCCAAAAAGCCGGGAGCCTGTTTTTCCGCCCCGGAATCCCGGGGCTCTTTTCATTACATCTGGAGTACGACGCCCACCACCGCCGACAGGGCAATGAAACAGATGGGGTGGAGCTTTTTCAGCGGGGTATACTGGATGAGGATAAAAATGGCCACCGCCAGAATCATCGCCACCCAGTTCACGCCCACCGGGATCCCCTCCGCCCCGGTGCTGATGAGAGCGATCTCCGCCACCTGGAGCAGGGCGGCGGTGATCAGGGCCACCGAGGCCGCCCGCAGGCCGTAGAACACGCCGTCCACCACCTTGGACTGGCGGAACCGCTGGAGGAACTTGGCAATGATCAGGATGATGATGATGGAGGGGCACACCAGCCCCAGGGTGGCAACCACCCCGCCGGGGATGCCGCCGGTGGTGAAGCCCACATAGGTGGCGGTGTTCACCCCCATGGGGCCGGGGGTGGACTCGGAGATGGCGATCATATCCGCCAGCTGGCCGGAGGTAAACCAGCCGGTGCGCTCCCCCAGCTCGGTGAGGAAGGGAATGGTGGCCATTCCTCCGCCGATGGAGAACAGCCCCACCTTGAAAAACTCCCAGAACAGGCGCAGATAGAGGATCATCGCTCATGCCCTCCCTTCCACAGGCGCACACACAGCCCGGCCGCGCCGGAGAGAATCACCAGCGCCACCGGGGAGAGCACATAGCCCAGAACGGCCCCCAGCACTCCGATGGGCATGGGGACAAAGGCGCTGACGGCGGACAGGGCCAGCACCACGATGTAAATCACCCGGGTGGGCCAGTCGGTCACCGCCCCGCGGAACAGCTTGATCACGCTGGAGAGGATGAGGGCCACCACGCCGGCCCGCACCCCGTTGAAGGCGTGGATCACCCACTGGATGTGCATGAAATTGCTCAGAAAGGCGGCAATCACCAAAATGATGACGATAGAGGGAAAGACCAGCCCCAACGTGGCCACAATGCCGCCCACAATGCCGGCCTGGCTGTTTCCCACAAAGGTGGCGGTGTTCACCGCAATGATCCCCGGCGTACACTGGCCCACTGCGTAGTAGTCGGACAGCTGCGCCTCCGTGGCCCAGCCCTTGTTTTCCACCAGCTCCCGCTGGAGGATGGGCAGCATGGCATAGCCCCCGCCGAAGGTGCACACGCCGATCCGGGCAAAGGTCAGGAACAAATCCACAAGTTTATGCATGGTCCACTTCCTTCTTCAGGGTCTCCAGCCCTGCCAGCCACAGGGCGGCCACCGCGTCAGACGGCATTCTCCAGTCGCCCCGGGGGGACAGGGTGAGGGTGCCCACCTTGGGTCCGTCGGGCAGGCAGGAGCGTTTGAACTGCTGGGCGAAGAAACGGCGGTAGAAGTTCTCCAGCCACTTCAGAATGGTCTGGCTGTCATACCGCCCTTCCAGGGCATACCGGGCCAGCCGGAACACCTTCCGGGGCGGGAAGCCCCAGCGGACGGCGTAGTACAGGAAAAAGTCGTGGAGCTCATAGGGCCCCACCAGGTCCTCCGTCTTCTGGGCGATCTGGCCGTTCTCCGGGGGCAGCAGCTCGGGGGACACCGGGGTGTCCAGAATGTCCCGGAGCACCTGGGCCAGTTTCCCGCCCCGCTTCTGCGCCACATAGTCCACCAGATGGCGCACCAGGGTCTTGGGAATGGAGGCGTTGACCCCGTACATGGACATATGATCCCCGTTGTAGGTGGCCCAGCCCAGGGCCAGCTCGGACAGGTCGCCGGTGCCGATCACCAGTCCGCCCCGCTGGTTGGCCAGATCCATCAGCACCTGGGTGCGCTCCCGAGCCTGGGCATTTTCAAAGGTGACGGAGTGGTCGTCCATGGACTGGCCGATGTCGGCAAAGTGCTGGCGCACCGCGTCCGCGATCTTCACTTCCCGGAAACCGGTTCCCAGCTCCTCCGCCAGGATCTCCGCGTTGGAGCGGGTACGCTGGGTGGTGCCGAAACAGGGCATGGTCACCGCCAGGATGTCTTTCCGGTCCCGTCCCGACAGATCGAAGGCCATGGCGGTGATGAGCAGGGCCAGGGTGGAGTCCAGTCCGCCGGACAGCCCCACCACCGCGCAGGGCGCCCCGGTGTGCTCCAGCCGCTTCTTCAACCCCAGGGCGGCAATGCGCAGGATTTCGTCGCACCGCTGCGCCCGGCCCCCGGCGTCCTCCGGGACAAAGGGAGAGGGAGAGAGCGGCCGGGTCAGCCGGGTCTCCTCCACCGGAAGGGAGAAGCCGCAGCGCCAGATCTCCGGCTGCTCCTGCCCGGAGGGGAAGGTGTTGGTGCGGCGGCGCTCGTACGCCAGCCGGTCCACGTCGACTTCGCTGACGGTGAGGCCGGTGGCAAAGCGCCGCTCCGCCAGCAGGGCGCCGTTTTCCGCGACCATGTTGTGGCCGGTGAACACCAGGTCGGTGGAACTCTCCCCCTCCCCGGCATCGGCGTATACATAGCCGCACATCAGCCGGGCGGACTGCCCGGTCACCAGGGCGCGGCGGTAGTCCGCCTTGCCCACCAGCTCATTGGAGGCAGACAGGTTCAAAATCACGGTGGCGCCCTTGCGGGCCAGCTCCACCGAAGGGGGGGTGGGGGCCCACAGGTCCTCGCAGAGCTCCACGCCCACCACCAGGTCCGGCATGGTGTCACAGAAAAACAGCTGGTTGGGGCAGAGGTCCACACACTGGCCGCACAGCTCAACCGAGCCCTCCAGGCCCGCGCCGGAGGCAAACCAGCGCTGTTCATAGAACTCGCCGTAGTTGGGCAGATAGAATTTGGGAATCAGCCCCAGGATCTCGCCCTTCTGGATCACCGCCGCGCAGTTGTAGATCTTGTTGTTGCCCCGCACCGGCAGGCCCAGGGCGGCCACCAGCTCCAGGTCCGCCGTCTCCCGCAAAATACGCTCCAGGGCATCCTCCGCCCCCCGGAGCAATGTGTCCTGTAAAAACAGGTCTCCGCAGGTGTACCCGGTGAGACACAGCTCGGGCAGGGCCAGCACCTTCACTCCCTGCCGTTCCGCCTGGCCCATCAGGTCTATGATCTGCCCCGCGTTATGGGCGCAGTCCGCCACCCGGATCCCGGGCGTGCCCGCGGCCACCTTGACAAAGCCGTCCCGCATGAAAGGACCTCCTCACATCGCTGTCTCCTGAGAGATCTCTCAGGGTTCTTGTCAGCCGGTAATCATGATACCTTAAAATCCGCGGAAATGCAACCGACGAAATCATTTCCCGCTGCCGTTTCCCCTCTGTGTCCCCTCCTTCCCGCCCGCGGCATCCGGGCTGAATTGTGAACTTTTTGCAAAGTTTTTCCCATCCCCTGCCTGACCGCGGCCTTTTCTGGTCGGAATGCTGTATTTTCGCTGAAATTCCCCTCTCTTTTTTGGCGCGCATCGGCCTATTTCCGGCGGCAAATCTTGATTTCCAGGCAAAAATGGTGTACACTATTGCGGATTCTAAAATACACAGCGGGCCACGGGAGGACTGTGCCATGGTGTACACCTACGATCAGTACCGGCAGAGCGCCGATTACATTCGGGAAAAACTGGGCTGCTTCACGCCGAAGGTGGCCATGGTCCTGGGCTCCGGCCTGGGCTTCCTGGGCGACGTGGTGGAGCGCCCCATCGCCATTCCCTATGGGGAGATCCCCCACTTCAAGGCCTCCACCGCCCCCGGCCACAAGGGCCGGCTGGTGTTCGGCACCCTGGCCGGCCAGAACGTAGCCGTGATGCAGGGGCGGATGCACCACTACGAGGGCTATTCCTATGAGGAGGTGTCCTACGCTGTGCGGGTGCTGCGCCTGCTGGGGTGCGACACCCTCATCGTCACCAACGCCGCCGGCTGTGTGCGCACCGACTGGCACGCGGGAGAGCTGATGCTCATCACCGACCAGATCAAGCTCTTCTCCGAGTCCCCCCTCCGGGGCGAGAACCTGCCCCAGTTCGGCCCCCGCTTCCCCGACGCCTCCCACCTGTACACCCCCCGGCTCCAGGCTCTGGCCCAGGAGGCCGCCCGGCAGCAGGGCATCCCCCTCCGGGAGGGCGTCTACTTCTACTGCTATGGTCCCCAGTATGAAACCCCCGCCGAAATCCGGGCCGCCCGGATTCTGGGGGGCGACGCGGTGGGGATGTCCACCGCCCCCGAGGTCATCGTGGCCGCCCACTGCGGCATGGAGGTGCTGGGGTTCACCCTGCTGTCTAACATGGCCGCCGGGATTCTGGACCAGCCCCTCACCGAGCAGGAGGTGCTGGACGCCGCAGAAGCCGCCAGGGAGACCTTCTCCGCCCTGATTCTGGGCTGTCTGGAGCGGCTGTAAGCCGGAACCACACTCCGGGCGGGCTGATGCCGCCCTGAGAAAGGATGGGTCATATCATGTCAACTCTGTTTACCCACGTCACCGCCCTGCTCATGGACGATGACTTCACCACCCTCCGGGACGGCTATGTGGCCGTGGAGGGCACCTCCATCTCCCACGTGGGGACGGATCGCCCCCAGGGCGCCTTTGACCAGGTCATCGACTGCGCCGGCAAGGTGATGATGCCCGGCTTTGTCAACACCCACACCCACATCCCCATGACCCTCATGCGGGGATATGGCGGCGGCCACAACCTTCAGGACTGGCTCAACCAGTATATCTTCCCCGCCGAGGCCAAGCTGGACGACCGGGCGGTGGCCGCCGGCACCGGGCTGGGCCTGGCGGAGATGATCGCCAGCGGCGTCACCTGCATTGCCGATATGTATATGCACACCCCCGTCATCGCCCGGCAGGTGCTGGACGCCGGCATCTCCGCCAACCTCTCCTGCGGCGGGGTGTACTTCGGCCCGCCGGAGGATTTCTCCCCCGACACCTGCGCGGACTGCCGCAATCAGCGGGAGCTCACGGAAAACTGGCACGGCGCCGGGGACGGGCAGATCTTAGTGGACGCCTCCATCCATGCCGAGTACACCTCCAGCGCCCCCCTGTGGCAGTGGATGGCGGACTACGCCAGAGAACACGGCCTGGGTATGCACGTGCACATCTCCGAGACCCGCTCTGAGCACGAGCAGTGCCTGGCCCGCCACGGCAAGACCCCCATCCAGACGCTGGATCAATACGGGGTGTGGGACGTGCGCGCCATCGCCGCCCACTGCGTGTACACCACGCCGGAGGACTGGGCTGTGATGGCGGAAAAAGGCGTGTCCTGCGTCCACAACCCCTACTCCAATCTGAAGCTGGGCTCCGGCGTGGCCCCTGTGCCCGCCATGCTGGCCGCCGGCGTCAACGTGGCCCTGGGCACCGACGGCATGAGCTCCCACAACAGCGCCGACCTGTTTGACGACATGAAGCTGGCCGCCATCCTCCACAACGGCGTGGCCTGCGACCCCATGGCCATGACCGCCCGGAAAGCCCTGGAGCTGGCCACGGTGAACGGCGCCCGGGCCCTGGGCCGGAACACGGGGCGCATTGCCCCCGGGGCGGCGGCCGACCTGATTCTGGTGGACTTTGAGGCCCCCAACCTGATTCCCTGCCACGACGAGGCGGAAAACCTGGTCTTTTCCGCCCACGGCTCCAACGTGGTGATGAATATGGCCCGGGGCAAGGTCATATACCAAAACGGAGACTTTCTGACCCTGGATCTGGAGCGCATCAAAGACGAAGTGCGCCGCTACGCCCTGCCTCTCCTATTCGGCAGGGGCAACGCGTGACGGGAAAGGCGGAGATCATGGCAAACTCATTTTCCAAGAAAAATTCCTTCTTTGGCGGAGCGGCCATCCTTACGGTGGGCATCATCATTGTCAAGCTCATCGGGGCGCTGTACAAGATCCCCCTGGGCAACATCATCAGCGACGAGGCCTTTGCCGACTTCAATACAGCCTATTACATCTACTCCCTGCTCATCATCATCTCCACCGGCGGCCTGCCGGTGGCCCTGTCCAAGATGGTGAGCGAGGCCAACGCCCTGGGCCGAGGCAACCAGGTGAAAAAGACCTTCCGCCTGGCCCTGATGGCCTTTTGTACGCTGGGCATCATCTGCTGCCTCATCATGCTGCTCTTCCCCAATCAGCTGGCCGCTCTGATGCACAACTCCCACAGCGCCCCCAGCATTCTGGCGCTGGCCCCGGCCCTGTTCTTCCTCTGCCCCATGTCTGCTCTGCGGGGCTACTTCCAGGGCCACTCCCTGATGACCCCCACCGCGGTGTCCCAGATCATCGAGGCCTTGTGCAAGCTGGTCATCGGTCTGGCGCTGGCCGCCGTGCTGGTGTCCCAGGGCGCCCCGGATTCCTATGCCGCCGCCGGCGCCATCTTCGGCGTGTCTGTGGGCTGCGCCCTGGGCGCGGTCTACATGTTCTTCTGCTTCCGCGCCCACCGGCGGGCCATCCCTGTCTGCGACGACCAGCCCTCCCGCTCCGGCGAGATCCTGTCCACCCTGATCAAACTGGCCATCCCCATCACCCTGGCCTCCTCCGTCATCGCCATCGCCAACCTGCTGGACACCAGCATCACCTTTGGCCGGCTGCAGGACGCCGTCGGCTTCACCGAAGATCAGGCCCGGGTGCTCAAGGGCGTGTATGACAAGGCCCTGACCCTGTACAACCTGCCCTCCGCCTTCATGACCCCCCTGACCATCAGCGTGATCCCCGCGGTGGCCTCCGCCCGGGCGGTGAAGAACCACCGGCTGGGCGCTCAGGTGAGCGAGACCGCCCTGCGCACCACCGCGCTGCTGGCCATTCCCGCCGGCGTGGGCCTGTGCGTGCTGGGCGAGCCCATCATCCGCCTGCTCTACCCCTCCACCGATGTGGAGCTGGCCGGCTGGATGCTGTCCGTGCTGGGCATCGCGTCCATTTTCGTGTGCTTCATGCTGATCTGCAACGCCATCCTGCAGGCCCACCACATGGTCACCTTCCCCATGATCACCACCATTGTGGGCTGCCTGGCCAAAATCATCCTCACCTATCTCCTGGTGGGCACCAAGACCCTGAATATCCGCGGCGGTAGCATCAGCACCCTGGTGTGCTTCGGCCTCATCGCCCTGCTGGATCTGACAATCATCAAATTTGCCCTGCCCCGCTCGCTGAGCTACGTGCGCGCCTTCCTCAAGCCGGTGCTCTCCGCCGTGGCCATGGGCGCGGCAGCCTGGGCGGTATACGGGCTGCTCTCCCGGGTGCTCGCCTCCGACGCCGGCGAGCTGTCCGGCACGGGCAACGCCCTGGCCACCCTGGCCGCCATTGTGGTGGGTGCCGCTGTCTATTTCATCCTCATCCTGGTCACCCGGGCCATCTCCAAAGAGGACCTGTCCATGATGCCCAAGGGCGACAAAATCGCGAAATTGCTGCGCATCCGCTGAGCATGCGCCTTTTGTGGGACAGAATCTCCTGTTTTTCCTGTCACAACCCACAAAACTGGAAAAAAACCTTGCAGGGCCGGTGAAAATATGGTAGATTTAGTGAAGCAAAAATCCTATGACCTTCCAGACCTGGTGCAGGTGGTGAAAATCCTGCGCGGCCCCGGCGGCTGCCAGTGGGACGCGGCGCAAACCCACCAGTCCATCCGCCGCAACTTCCTGGAGGAGGCCTATGAGGTGGCCGAGGCCATCGACGAGGGCTCCGTGGACCATCTGAAGGAAGAGCTGGGCGACGTGCTGCTCCAGGTGGTGTTCCACGCCTCCATCGAGGAGGATGCCGGCCGCTTCAACCTGGACGACGTGGCGGACGGCGTTTGCAAAAAGCTCATCTACCGCCACCCCCACGTGTTTGGCGACGTCACCGTACACTCCACTGGCGAGATCCTCTCCAACTGGGAGGAGCTCAAGAAGCAGGAAAAAGGCCATGCCACCCAGGCTGACGCGGTGGACGCCGTGGCCCGCTCCCTGCCGTCCCTGTGGCGGGCGGAAAAAGTGCAGAAAAAGGCCGCCAAGGTGGGGTTTGACTGGCCGGATCTGTCCGGCGCCATGGACAAGCTGTCCGAGGAGGTCCATGAGCTGCAGGACGCGGTAAACGGCCGAGGTGACCCCACAGAGGAGCTGGGCGACCTGCTCTTCGCCGCCGTCAATGTGGCACGGTTTCTCTCTGCCGATCCCGAGGATACCCTCCAGGCCGCCTGCGACAAATTCGCCGCCCGGTTCCGCCGGGTGGAGCAGCAGGTGCTCGCTTCCGGTCGGAAGATGGAGCAGCTGAGCGTGGAGGAGCTGGAACGCATCTGGGACCAGGTCAAGCACGCCCCAACCAAGGCTTAACAGCGCCGCGCGCTTTAAGTGATATACCCGCGGTGATGCCGCAAAGAAAAACAAACAAAGAATCAGGAGGACGCAATCATGAATAAAGCTGAACTGATCAACGCTGCCGCCGAGAAGGCCGGCCTGTCCAAGAAGGATACCGAGGCCGCTGTGACCGCTGCCATCGACGTGATCACCGAAGCTCTGTGCAAGGACGAGAAGGTGCAGCTGATCGGCTTTGGCTCCTTCGAGGTGAAGAGCCGTTCCGCCCGCGTCGGCCGCAACCCCCGCACCAAGGAGCAGATCAACATTCCCGCTTCCAAGATCCCTGTGTTCAAGGCCGGCAAGGCTCTGAAGGACACCGTTTCCAAGTAAAAGATATCGAATGGGCAGGGCTTCGCGGCCCTGCCCATCCATGTTCTTAAGGAGGTTTTTTCTTGCGTCTGGACAAATGGCTGAAGGTCTCCCGCCTCATCAAGCGCAGAAGCGTGGCCAACGAGGCCTGTGACAATGGCAGGATTTCTGTCAGCGGCAGGCCGGTGAAGGCCTCTTACGAGGTGAAGCCCGGAGACGTGCTGGAACTGAAGTTCGGCGAGAAGCTCATCCGGGTGGAGGTGCTGTCCACTGCGGAAATCGTGGGCAAAGACGGCGCCGACGCCATGTACCGGCAGCTTTGACCCATACGGGGCCTGGCTTTTCCGCTGGAAAAGCCAGGCCCCGTGTTTTACGCCTCCGGGAGGTCGTCTCCCGCACCGGGCTCTGATTGGAGCTCCGTCATGAACCCCCGGTACCGCTTGGGCAGATGGGTGTTCTGACACCGGGGATTGTACCGCTCCCGGATGGCCACCGCCTGGAAAAACCGGCGCCACAGGGCCCGGTACCGCAGCTCTTCCGCCCCCGCATCCGGCAGGCGGAGGTCCTCCACCGGCACAATGGCCCACTGCCCCGGCCGATGGACCAGGGCCTGTCTGTGCGTGCGGTCATAGAGGAGAAACTGCTGGGTGTTATACCGCTGGACAAAGTGGCCGCGCACCAGCGGCAGCACCTGGTTTTTGGGCTGAATCTCCCCCATCAGCACCCCCTGGCAGTCGGAAAACCGCACAAATCCGGTAAACAGGTGCGCCTCCGACTCCAGATGGCGCACCGCCTGAAGCAAGGTGCTCACCAGCGGATGCCCCAATTCCCCCATGATTCCCCGGCCCCTGCGAAACCCATACCGCAAGAACCGGTACAGGTGTGTCTCCTTGTCCTCCAGGCAGGTGAGGAACGTCCGGTAAACCAGCCTGGACGCCCCCCGTCCCAGCCGGGCGTCCAGGGCCCGGAAGACCCGGGCCGCCTTTCCCCGGTCTGTGTCCACCCGCCGGGTGTCCCACAGGGTGAGCGCCGTCGCCTCCGGCCCCTGAAAACACACCGGCTCTTCCCGGCAGGCATAGCTCTCAAACACGCAGGTGAGAAACCCCTCAAAGCTTCCGTCATATTCATAACACATCTGATGCCAGCTCATGCCCCCGCCTCCCCGTCAAACAGGGACAGCTGCTCCGGCACCGCGGCAAACAGCGCCGGCCGCTCCAGCGCGGCCAGGTGCCCCAGCACCTGATCCTCCCGCACCCGCAGCCCGGGCAGCAGCTTTCCCCCGCAGGTAATAAAATACTGCGCCCGCTTGAGCACCACCCCCAGCCGTTTGAGCACGTCAAAGGACAGGGGGGCCGCCCTCCGGGCAGTGAGGATGCGCCGGGCGGAGCGCACCCCGATGCCGGGCACCCGCAGCAGCGTCTCGTAGTCCGCCCGGCTCACTTCCACCGGAAAGCACTCCATGTGCCGCAGCGCCCAGGAACACTTGGGGTCCACCCGCTGGTCAAAATTGGGCATGTCCTCGTCCAGCAGCTCCTCCGCCCGGAAGTGATAGTACCGCAGCAGCCAGTCCGCCTGGTACAGCCGGTGCTCCCGCAGCAATGGCGGCTTGAACTGCCGCGGCGCGGGCAGCAGGCTGCTGTCCGACACCGGGATATACGCGGAATAGAACACCCGCTTGAGCTGGTACTTATCGTAGAGCGCCTGGCTGAGGGTCAGGATGTGCCGGTCGCTCTCCGGCGTGGCCCCGATGATCATCTGGGTGGCCTGGCCCGCCGGGGCAAATCTGGGCGCGTGGTGGTACCGGACCACCTCTTCCCTTGAGACGGCAATGCCGTCCCGGATCTGGCCCATGGGGGCCAGGATGCCCGCGCGCTGTTTCTCCGGCGCCAGCAGGGCCAGACTGCGCTGAGAGGGCAGTTCAATGTTCACGCTGAGCCGGTCCGCCAGCAGCCCGAGCTGTCTGGTGAGGGCGGGATCCGTCCCGGGAATCGCCTTTGCGTGGATATACCCCCAGAACCCGTACTCCTCCCGCAAAAGCCGCAGCACGCAGATCATCCGCTCGGTGGTGTGGTCCGGAGTGCCCACCACCGCCGAGGAGAGGAACAATCCCTCAATATAGTTGCGGCGATAGAACTGGATGGTGAGCTGAGCCAGTTCCCGTGGGGTAAAGGTGGCCCTGGGCACATCATTGGACCGGCGATTGACGCAGTACTGGCAGTCATAGGCGCAGGCATTGCTCATCAGCACCTTTAGCAGTGTGACACACCGCCCGTCTGCGGAAAAGCTGTGGCAGCACCCCGCAAAGGTGGCCGACCCCAGCCGCCCCGCCCTCCCGCGCCGGTCCAGCCCGCTGGAGGTGCAGGCCGCGTCATATTTCGCGGCATCGGTCAGAATGGTGAGCTTCTCCATCACATCCACTGTGTTCCCCTCCCCGTTTTGGAACATTTGTTCTATTATGATAGGCCCATTCCCCGGAGAAGTCAAGGACAGATTTTTACCGCAGTCCCATGGGTGGGACTGCGCCACAGCAAACTATATCATTTTTGCACAGAAAAAGGCGCCCCCGGATGGGGGCGCCTCAAACTGTGGTGTGTGGTTGTCAGCCGATGGCGATGGAAGTGCTCTTGGGCAACTCGGGCTGCACATGCTTGGGCAGGGAGATCTTCAGGATGCCGTCCTCGTACTTGGCAGAGACGTCCGCAATCTCCACATCCCCCACATAGAAGCTCCGGCTGCAGGCGCCGGCATAGCGCTCCTGGCGGATGTACTTGCCCTCCTGATCCTTCTGGTCCTTGTCCAGGCCCTTGGCCGCGCTGACCGTCAGGTAGCCGTTTTTCAGGTCCACCTTGATCTCATCCTTCTTGAAGCCGGGCAGGTCAATGTCCACCTCATAGGTGTTGCCGGTGTCCCGCACATCGGTCTTCATCAGGTTCCTGGCGTGCTTGCCGTACAGAGGGTCATGGCCGCTCCACATGGGGAAGCGCATAAAGTCATCGTTGAAGAAATCATCAAACAGATTATCGTTGAAAATGCTGGGCAACATAAGTCATACCTCCTTATCGCATCCTTATCGTTTGCCCTGCGGAGGTGGGGTCCTTTCGGCCCTCCTCCCTTGGAACACCCTCAGTATACCACCGGAATTAGCACTGTCAATAGGAGAGTGCTAATGTTCACAAAAGAACTCAGGTTTGTTCACAAAATATGCGATATTCCGTCCCGACGTGGGCGCTCCACCCTCCGCGGCCTGTCAAACCGCCCTGTTTCAGACAGAAAAGCACGGCCTGCCGCCGTGCTTTCCCCTATGCGTCCCCGGAGATGGGGGCCGGATTGTCAAACTTTCCGCGCTGCCCGCAGCGCCTCCAGCAGCCCCTGGCATCCCTCCAGCACATCCCGCCAGGTGTCGTCAAAGTTCCCCGTGTACCAGGGGTCGGCGATAGACCCCGGACGCCCGGTATAGTCCAGCAGCAGATGCAGCTTCCCATCCGGGTCTCCCCCCAGCATCCGGCGCATGTTCCGCAGATTGGCGTCATCCATGCCGATGAGCAGATCAAAGTCCGCATAGTCCCGCCGGGTGAGCTGTCTGGCCCGGTGATCTCCGCAGGGCACTCCCATCTCCCGCAGCTTCCGCCGGGTACCATAGTGGGGCGGATTTCCGATCTCCTCCGTGGAGGTGGCGGCGGAGTCAAGGAAAAACTCCTTCTCCAGCCCGGCCTTTCTCACCAGGTCTTCCATGACATACTGCGCCATGGTACTGCGGCAAATATTGCCGTGGCATACAAAAAGTATTTTTATCATCTTTTTATAACTCCTCATAAGCCCTGTATTTCTTCTCAAATGCTTGATATTACAGGATTTTTCACACTTTTCGTGCAGCCTGAGCTTCCACCTATTTTGAAGATATCTTCTCAAATCTTCTCAGGATTTCTTATGTTTTTCCC
The DNA here is from genome assembly GCA_944385465.1 of uncultured Oscillospiraceae bacterium. Taxonomy (GTDB): domain Bacteria; phylum Bacillota; class Clostridia; order Oscillospirales; family Oscillospiraceae; genus Enterenecus. The sequence goes on from CALWXH010000017.1 coordinate 34,574, forward strand.
TGCAATATTGGTAAAGGCGTTGGTAAAGAAAGCGGCTTTACCAACGGGCAATTTTAAGCGTTCGCCACACGCAGCAGTTCATCTTTGGCGTCATCAAACTTCACATGGGTG